>NZ_BAAAQN010000066.1:0-67848 GCF_039531695.1 Catenulispora yoronensis | reverse complement strand
CCCCGCCCGCCTCCGCGGCGGCGGCCGACATCGAGCCGACCGTCCCGGTCGTGCGCCCGTCCGCAGCGGTCGCGCCGCTCCCGCAGCGGCCGCAGCGCGCCGACGGCCGCATCGCCGGCTGGGACGCGCCCTCGGAGCCGGACGCGATAGGGGCCGGGGTCTCGCGCCGCCAGCCCCCCGGTCCGCCGCAGCCGCTGCCCACCCAGATGCAGCGCCAGCTCGACCAGCTGCACCAGGAGCGCCAGGCGCAGCCCCAGCCCGGCCAGGGCCACCAGCGGCTGTCCGCCTACCCGCCGCAGCCGCAGTTCGCGCCGCAGAACTACCAGCAGCCCGCCCCGCAGAACTACCAGCAGCCGGCACCCGGCCAGCCCTACCCGGGCCCCGGCGGCCAGGGTGGTCAGGGCGGCCAGGGTGGCCACGGCGGACAGGGCGGCCGCTATCAGGACCAGTACGGCGACCAGTACGGCCAGGGACAGGGCCAGGGACAGGGCTACCAGCCCTCCCAGTTCCAGGGCAACGCCGCGGCCCCGCCGCGGCCGGTCGCCTACACCCCGAACCAGCCGCCGGTGATGCCGCCGCGGCAGGCGCCCCCGCGCGAGCGGGAACGCGAACGGGAGCGGGAGCGCGAGCAGCCGCGGCAGCCGGTCCAGAAGACCGTCGTCAAGCGCCGCCGCGGCGCGCCGATGGGCTGTCTGATCAAGCTGGCCATCCTCGGCCTGGTCGGGTTCGGCATCTACACCGGCGTGAACTGGGTGATGGCCAAGGTCAACGGCGCCAGCCACGACCTGAACAACTGGATCTCCACCGAGTGGCACCAGATCGCCCAGAAGATCAACCTCGAGAAGGACAAGCTCCCGGACAAGGTCAGGCCGTCCGGCGACATCGTCCCGAGCAACGCCCCCATCACCGTCCCGGGGGTGGGGAACAAGACGCCGTGACGCTGCCAGGCGTGCGGCGTCCGCCGAGCCGGCCACCGCTACGGCGAGCCCGCTTGCCCGAACGGCGTGCGGCGCGGGAAAGTTTCGTGTCCCCCTTCTCTCCCCCCACGGGCGGACACGGCCAGCGGTAAGGAGCGGGAAGACCTCGTGGCGGCACGGAAGATCGGCAGCAGGTACACCATCACCACGGTGCTGGGCCGCGGGACGTGCGGAACCGTGTGGGAGGGCGAGGGCCCCGACGGGCCGGTCGCCGTCAAACTCCTGCGCGAGGACCTCGCCGCCGACCAGACCCTCATCGCCCGCTTCGTCCAGGAGCGCACGGCCCTGACCAGCCTGCACCACCCGAACGTGGTGGGCGTGCGCGACCTCGTCGTCGACGGCGCCGACCTGGCCCTGGTGATGGACCTGGTCCGGGGCTCGGACCTGCGGCACCTGCTGGAGAACGAGGGCGCGCTGCGGCCCCAGCTGGCCGCCAGCCTGGTGGCCGGCACCGCCGAGGGCCTGGCCGCGGCGCACGCGCAGGGCATCATCCACCGGGACGTGAAGCCCGAGAACATCCTGATGGACCACTCCAGCGGCGCCCTGGTCCCGCGGCTGGCCGACTTCGGCATCGCGCGCCTGGTCGACGGCCCGCGCCGGACCCGCGCCACCCGGATCATCGGCACCCCGGACTACCTGGCCCCGGAGGTCATCGAGGGCCTGCAGCCCGGCCCGGCGGTCGACATGTACGCGCTCGGGACCGTGCTGTTCGAGCTGCTCACCGGCTGGACGCCGTTCGGCGGCGGCCACCCCGGCGCGGTGCTGCGCCGGCACGTCACCGACAAGATCCCGCCGCTGCCCGGCGTGCCCGGACCGCTGGCCGCCCTGGTCGCCTCCTGCCTGGCCAAGGGCCCGGCGGCGCGGCTGACGGCCGCCGAGTTCGCCATCCGGCTGCGGGAGCTGGTGCCGCTGCTGGAGGACATGCCGGTCCTGGACATCCCGGACCCCCGCGAGGGCGGCTGGGACGTGCGCTCCTCGGCGCAGGCCAGCCTGCACGGCGGCCGGAACCCCACCATCGACCCGATCCCGATGCGGCACAGCGGGATCGTCCCGCTGGTCCCCGGCGGCGAGCACAAGGACGACGACGCCGACACCCACCTGAACCTGATGCGCCCGATCCGGGACCGGGACCAGGGCGAGATCCGGCGGCGCTCGGGCACGGCGCACGACGGGGCGCCGCTGCGGGTCGACCGCGGGGAACGCAGCGAGTGGGCCGACCGGGCCGAGCGCGGCGAGCGCGGCGAGCGCGGCGCCGGGTCGGGCGCGGGCTTCGGTCCGGGCTACGGCTCCGGATCCGGGTCCGGTTCCGGCGGCCCCGGAGGCTCGGGCGGCTCTGGCAGCTCCGGCGGCTCCGGCGGCCCGGGCGGCTCCGCCGGCCTCGCGGGCGCGGGCTCGGCGTCCGACACGCCCAAGCGCCCGCGCTGGATCGCCGCCACCGCCGCGGCGCTGCTGGTCGGCGGAGCGGCGGCGGCCGTCGCGCTGAGCATGTCCGGCGGCGACGACCAGCACAAGGACGACAAGTCGCACTCGCAGAGCCCGGCCGGGGAATCCTCCTCCGGGGTGTCCTCGCCGCCCGGGACCAGCACCCGCTCCACGGCGGCCGGGCTGAGCTTCCTGGCCGCCAAGGACCTGCCGCAGGTCCCGGTGCCGGTCCTGGGCGCGCCCCGGGCCGCGGTCGTCAAGGACGCCTCGGGGACCTCCACACTGTTCGTCTTCGTCACCGGCACCGACGGCAGCATGTGGTACCTCCCGGGCGAGACCAGCCGCTCCTGGATGCCGCTGAAGGGCCTGAAGTCCAGCGCCGAGCCGGCCGTGGTCGCCACCTCGGCCGGGCACCTGGAGCTGTTCGCCGTCCGCGAGAGCGACGGCGTCGTCCACCAGCGCAGCTACGCCGACGGCGGCTGGTCCGGGAAGTGGCTGCCGGTCGGCTCGGCGAAGCTGCACGGCGCCCCGGGCGCGGTGGCCAACGCCGACGGCTCCGTGGTCGTCGCCGGCGTGAGCAGCAGTAAGGCGCTGATGACCACCACCGGGACCCCTTCAGGCAGCTCGGGGGCCTACACCTGGGCCGACTGGCAGGCGGTGCCCGGCGTCGGCGACGCGGCGGCCGGGGTGGCGCTGACGGCGACGCCGTCGACCTCCGGCTACAGCGCGTACGTGGAGCGCGCCTCCGATTCGAGCGTCCTGACGATCGCTTATGCGAACAAAACGTGGAGCGCACCCGCGCCGACGCCTCTTTCCGGACTTCCCACCGCGGCGACTTCCGCGGACGGGACCCCTTATGTCTTCGTCCGTTCCCCGGGCGGCGCCGTCAAGGCGATGAACGTGAACGGGCAGACAGGTGCCGGGGGATTGCAGTCCACGCTGCCGCCGGGTGCCACCCAGACCCCCGACGGCCGGGTCGTGGTGGTCACGGCCTCCTCGCCCACGAAGCTGCGGGTGGCGTACTCCGGATAGGCTTGTCACGTGGCTACAGATCCTTCCGAAGCGCTCAAGAACCTCCGCGCGACCATGGCGTCCATCGAGGCCGTGCTCGACGTCGACAAGCTGCGCCGTCAGATCGCGGACCTGGAGGAGCAGGCCTCGGCCCCGGACCTGTGGAACGACCAGGCCAAGGCCCAGGCCGTGACCTCGAAGTTGTCCGTCCTGCAGGCCGAGTTGAACCGGTTCACGACCCTGAACCGGCGGCTGGAGGACATCGAGGTGCTCTTTGAACTCGGCCAGTCCGAGGGCGACGCCGACGCCTTGGCCGAGGTGCAGGGCGAGCTGATCGACGTCTCCAAGGCGGTCGGCGACCTGGAGGTGCGCACCCTGCTCTCCGGCGAGTACGACGCGCGTGAGGCGCTGGTGACGCTGCGTGCCGAGGCCGGCGGCGTGGACGCCGCGGACTTCGCCGAGATGCTGCTGCGCATGTACACGCGCTGGGCCGAGCGGCACGGGTATCCGTACGAGGTCTACGACACCTCCTACGCCGAGGAGGCCGGCATTAAGTCGGCGACCTTCACCGTCAAGGCGCCCTACGCCTACGGCACGCTGTCGGTCGAGCAGGGGACGCACCGCCTGGTGCGGATCTCGCCGTTCGACAACCAGGGCCGCCGGCAGACCTCGTTCGCCGGCGTCGAGGTGGTGCCGGTGGTGGAGCAGACCGACCACGTCGAGATCCCCGAGGACGAGCTGCGGATCGACGTCTACCGCTCCTCCGGGCCCGGCGGCCAGGGCGTCAACACCACCGACTCGGCGGTGCGCATCACCCACCTGCCGACCAACATCGTGGTGTCCTGCCAGAACGAGCGCTCGCAGATCCAGAACCGGGCCTCGGCGATGGCCGTGCTCCAGGCCAAGCTGCTGCAGCGGCGGCGCGAGGAGGAGCAGGCCCGGATGGACGCGCTGAAGGACGACTCCTCGGGCTCCTGGGGCAACCAGATGCGCAGCTACGTGCTGCACCCGTACCAGCTGGTCAAGGACCTGCGGACGGACCACGAGACCGGGAACACCACGGCCGTGCTGGACGGGGACATCGACGAGTTCATCGAGGCCGGCATCCGGTGGCGCAAGCAGCGCGAGAACGCGTAATAACCGGCGTTATAGCCGGTGAAAACGGACAGAACTCCCTAAATAACGTCGAATGCGTTATATAGGGAGTTCTTTTCTGTCCGGCGACTCTTCGGACGACTCTTCTGGCGACTCTTAGTGCATGGTCGTCGTGAGGAAAGCCACGGCGACCAGCAGGGTCAGCAGTACGGCGGTCAGGGCGGACGTGGACACGCTCCCGCCCTGGTGCATCCGCTCCTTGTGGTCGCGGCAGACGCTGCACCTGCCTTCGGACACGGGGCGCGCGCAATTCGCGCAAATCAGGTGCTCACAGCACATGCCGCCTCACCTCCTGTGTTCCGTCCCTGCTCCAAGCCGGTGCGGATTGTGGTTCCCGGTGGAAGGGGCCGTGAACCCCTACTTCCGGCGTGTACTGTCATCTCTACTGTGACACTACGACCGAGCGTACGCATAAGTGCCCGCGGAGGCTTCCCGGCGGCCGTGCTTATGACGGAGGCGATGCCAGCATGATCAGATTCGACCAGGTCTCGAAGACCTACCCGAACCAGAACCGGCCCGCACTCCGGGACATCTCCCTGGAGATCGAGCGCGGCGAGTTCGTCTTCGTCATCGGCTCCTCGGGTTCGGGGAAGTCGACGTTCATGCGCCTCATCCTGCGCGAGGAGCGGCCCAGCGTGGGCCACGTCTACGTGGCCGGCAAGGATCTGTCGAAGCTGTCCAACTGGAAGATCCCGCAGCTGCGGCGCCAGATCGGGACCGTGTTCCAGGACTTCCGCCTGCTGCCGAACAAGACCGTCGAGCAGAACGTGGCCTTCGCCCTGGAAGTGATCGGCAAGTCCCGCCCGACCATCGGCAAGGCGGTCCCGGAGGTGCTGGACCTGGTCGGCCTCGGCGGCAAGGGCGGCCGGTACCCGAACGAGCTCTCCGGCGGTGAGCAGCAGCGCGTGGCGATCGCGCGGGCGTTCGTGAACCGCCCGATGGTCCTGATCGCCGACGAGCCGACCGGAAACCTGGACCCGGAGACCTCGGTCGGCATCATGAAGCTGCTGGACCGGATCAACCGGGCCGGCACCACCGTGGTGATGGTGACCCACGACCAGGCCATCGTGAACCAGATGCGCCGGCGCGTGCTGGAACTCGACGGCGGCACCCTGGTGCGCGACCAGTCCCGCGGCGTGTACGGCTACGTCCGCTAGCGCGGGCGCCCCCGCCCGTCCCCGGCCGGCCCGGCCCACTCCAGGCCGCGCCCCCGGCCAGAAGTCAGCAGAATCCAGGTAGGAGCCTCCGACCGACCATGCGAGCACAATTCGTCCTGTCCGAGATCTTCATCGGCCTGCGCCGCAACCTGACGATGACCATCGCGGTCGTCGTCTCCGCCGCGGTGGCCCTCGGAATGCTCGGCGTCGCGCTGTTGATGCTGTTCCAGACCAACTACATGAAGGGGTACTGGTACGGCAAGGTCGAGGTCGCGGTCTTCCTGTGCACCAAGGACGACACCAGCCTGCACCCGACCACCTGCGCCGGCGGGCCGGCCAACCAGACCCGGATGGACGCCCTGCAGGCCGACCTGACGGCGAACCCGCTGGTCCAGAACGTGCTGCCGGAGACCCAGGCCGAGGCCTACGCCCGGTACAAGGAGCAGGGCAGCGGCTCGTCCGGCGGCGAGTACTCGCAGATCACCGCCTACGTCAGCCCGGACCAGATCCCGGCCTCGCTGCGGGTGAAGCTGAAGAACCCCACGACCGAGAACATCGACGCCATCCGCAGCACCTACCAGGGGCAGCAGGGCGTGGAGGCGGTGGCCGACCAGCGCACGATCCTGAAGCCGCTGTTCAAGCTGTTCAACGGCCTGACCGTGTCGGCCAGCACCGTGGCGGTGGTGATGGTGGGACTGGCGCTGATGCTGATCGTCAACACCGTCCGCCTGTCCGCCTTCAGCCGAAGGCGCGAGACCGGCATCATGCGCCTGGTCGGAGCCTCGAACTTCTACATCCGCCTACCGTTCCTGATGGAGGGCGCGGTGGCCGGCCTGGGCGGCGTGGCGGTGGCGGCCCTGGGCGTGGCCAGCTTCAAGTTCTTCCTCATCGACCGCGTCCTGGCCCCCAGCTTCACCTTCACCAGCTTCATCGGCTGGGACAAGGTCCTGGTGACCATCCTGATCCTGATCCCGGTGGGCCTGCTGATGGCCGTCGGCGCCAGCGCCCTGTCGCTCCGGAAATACCTGAAGGTCTAGCCCCGTTCATCGGGGATAATGAACCCCATGCCGAAGGAACAAGGCCAGAAGGTCATCGCCCGCAACAAGAAGGCGCGCCACGAGTACACCATCGAGGCCACCTACGAAGCAGGCATCTCCCTGACCGGGACCGAAGTCAAGTCCCTGCGCGCGGGCCGCGCCAGCCTCGTCGACGGCTACGCGGTGATCAAGGACGCCGAGGTCTGGCTCCAAGGCGTCCACATCGCCGAGTACACGGAGGGCACGTGGACCAACCACAGCCCCCGCCGCAACCGCAAACTCCTGCTCCACCGCGCCGAGATCAACAAGCTCATCGGCAAGACCAAGGAGACCGGACTGACCCTGATCCCCCTGGAGCTGTACTTCAAGGACGGGAAGGTCAAGGTCGAGATCGGCCTGGCACGCGGCAAGAAGACCTACGACAAGCGCCAGACGCTGATGGAGCGCCAGAACAAGCGCGAAGCCGAGCGGGCCATGGCGTCGGCGTTCAAGCGGAACAACCGGCGGTCCTGAGGCGTTGGGACGGGGGTGGGTGGAGCCCGTCGACCGGTAGGTTGACCGCTACGTTGACGGCTACGTCGACCACGCAGGTCGACCCGAAGTCCGCCCACAGCGAACCCGCTGGAGTCTCCCAGCCGGACCCGCTACGCTTGGATCACGACCCCGGGAAACCGGAGCCGAAAGTTTGACAACTGAACAGAGACGACTAAGCGTCGAAGAAACAAACGTTTCCGACCAAAAGTCGTCCGACAAGGGGCCGAACGGTTTCGACATCGGACGTTTTGGCAGGGGAAGCGGGCCGAGGAAGCAGCGATGATCTCGTTAACCATACGCTGCACAAAAAATAACTGCCAACAAGACGCAGCTGAAGTCGCAGAGCGCTTTCGCTCTCGCCGCCTGATCCACTGACCAGGTAATGACTTCTGTCGACCCGGGAGCGCCTCCGACCCGGTAAGACATCATTAGGAGGATCCACCGACGGGCACGGCCACAGGGCCCGCCGGGACACCAATGTGGCTGAGCCTGTCAGCAGCATGCCTGTGGGACTGCCGGGGCCGAGAAAAGCGATCACAGGCTGCGCCCGGAGAAGCCCTGGCAAGTCGCCGATGGACGCGGGTTCAATTCCCGCCGGCTCCACCTTGTACCGCTTTGTTTCGATACGGCGGCATCATCGTTCGCGATGGTGCCGCCGTTGTCGTTCCCAGGCGACTTCTCAGCAGTTCGCGGCTGCGGCGCGCGACGGCGCACGGCCCGTACGCGGCGTGATCTGTACGTCGACATCAGCGTCCAGAGCTGCGCACACGCGCTCGACGACTGGCAACGTCGGGATGGTGCCGGCGGCTTCAAGTCGGGCAATGGCAGATTGAGTCATCCCTGCCCTTCTGGCCAACTCAGCCTGCGACCAGCCACGGTCTTCTCGCATGTCGCGCACAGCAGAACCGATGCGGAACGCAATCTCGGCGCTCTTGTAGCCGATCTGCGCCTCGCTAGACTCCATGCGTGCAGCGCGACGCTCCTGCCAGCTCGTTCGAGTCCCCATCTCATTCATCCTCTGCGTTGTGTCCCTCGGCGACGCATTTCTTGTAGGCGCGGACCGCACGCTTGACCTCTCGCCGCTCGTTCATCCTGGACTTCCGGAAGTGGGTGAGCAGGATGATCCTGCGGCCTGGGGCGATCCAATAGGAGATGCGGTGATCTTCGGTTCCCATATGAAACCGCAGCTCGTGGACGCTGCCTTGCAGGGGGCGGGTGAGCTTGCCGTGAAGCTTCGTGCCTTCGGCCTCCAGCATGTCGATGTAGAACGTCACGTGTCCGAAGTCTTTGGCCGACAGAGCATCCAGCCAGCTGTCAACTTCTGGCTCGGTCTCGACGGTACCGCTCCGCCATAGCATCGATGCTATGGCGGAGCGGTGTCGCGTGGAGTACAAGCGACCCAACGCCACCCTGACGGGTGAAGCGCCAGGGTCTCGCTCGAATGCAGTGGGCGCACGCAGGGAAGGGTCCAGTTCCCTCGAGCGCGTTCTGACGGGCTCGCTCATTTTCTGGGCAGGTCAGCGGTGTTCAAGTAGCGGAACATCAGCTCCATGAGTAGTACAAATCGGGTGCTTCCAGGTAATCTGGAAACATCCGGCTTCTGAGCTCCCAGGTCCTGCGCAACATCTTTGCGCGATACCCGGTATGGGCGGCTTCGGTGCCGTAACCTCTCAGGCGAACCGGTCAGTACACGGGGCAAATGGGGTGAATCGGTGTACGACGAGATGTTGCTTACCGTGGACGGGCCGGACGCCACGCCGGTAATACGGACCTCGCTGCCAGAGCTGGACTTTCACGAGCGCGCGCACCTCCAGGAGTGGCTGCAGGGCAATCCGGAGATCTTTGGTCCCGGCGTCCGGATCGTCACCAGCGAGTTCGATCGGTGGCAGACAGCTACCGGAGAGGCGGTCGCCGACCGTTTGGATCTGCTCGCCATAACGCCGGACGGCAAGCTGGTTGTCGCCGAGCTGAAGCGGGACGCGGCTCCTCACACAGTCCATATGCAGGCGATCAACTATGCCGCGATGGTCAGCCGCCTCACACCGACCGACATCGCCGAGCTGTACGCGGACACCGAGACCCGGGCTGGGCGCCCGCTTGACGTTTCGGCAGCGCTTGACATCCTGACTACCCAGTTCCTGCTGTCCGCCGAGACGATTCGCAGGCCACGTATCGTACTAGTGGCCTCCGATTTCCCGGCGTCTGTGACGGCAAGCGTTGTGTGGCTGGCCGAGCAAGGTGTGAACCTCTGGCTGATCCGCTTCCGCTCGTATCGGCTGGCCGACGGGCGCGTCGTGGTCTCTTTCAGCCGCACCTTCCCGATCCCGGACGTGGAGGAATTCACGATCGGCCGCCGCGTCGAGAACGCGGCCGTGACCGAGGACGATCCTGGCGCCCCCTGGGACGAGCCGGCGCTTCGGCGCTTGGCGGCGATGGCGAACCCGGCCACAGTGGCGTTGATGGACTTGTGCTCGGCTGACGATCCGGGTGAAGTCGGCGTCCAGGAGGTCGCCATGCAGGCCGGCATCACGGTGGGCGCCGTGCGCGGCCAGCTTGCCGGCCTCACAATGAAGATCCGAAACCCGAACAACGGCTTCGCTCAGCGAGAGTGGGCGCATTGTGTCCACTGGATCAATGGCGGCATTGCTCGCTACTACGTCGAGCCGGAAATCGCGCGGATGTGGCGCAGTATCCGGCAGGAGGACGTCGCGGGCTCGGTCCACGAATCGTCGAGTGTAGAAGATGCGCTGCTCGGTGATTCCCCGGAGGGATGACGGCGACTGTGCGGAAATCCTGGATCCAGGAACCGATTGGCGAGTGGCTCAATTATCGGCCGGTGGGCTCTGAACTGCTGACGGTCGGTGCGGCTACTATGCGTATCTGGTACTAGGCCGCTGGTGCTGTCTTGTTTCGGCACGGCGGCATCATCGTTCGCGGTGGTGTCGCCGTTTTTGGATCCCGGACAGCGTGAGGCGGAGGCTGCGGCTGAGAAGCATCTCGGCTGCTGATCTAGTGGTCCCGCCGCCGATCATGCGAGACTCTGCCTTATGGGCTTCCTTGATGGTTTCGACGCAAGTCAGCAGCGGATCGCCGACCGCCAGATGGAAGCTTCGCGGATTCTTCACGTCCTCAACAAGACCACGGTCGCTGGGCCGAACGGGGTGCCGGTGCTGATCCAGGTTCGGCGTGGGGTGTGGCGCGGGACGTGGGTTTGCTTGGCGACTCCGCAGGTCGGTGGTGGGCGGCGGCAGCGGTACAAGGGGCGTTGGGAGTCGGAGGATGAGGCCGCGTGGGATGCCGTGCGTGTTGTCGAGGACATTCGTTCTGGTGCGCGGGTGTTTGCATCTCCCGGCTTAAAGAAGCCATCTCACCAGGGATGAGGACGATAGTCCTTCAGAAACACCCCAAAAAGATCCTCCCCAGCCTCGCCGCGCACCACCGGGTCGTAGACTCGTGCCGCCCCGTCGACCAGGTCAAGTGGGGCGTGGAAGCCGGCGTCGTGGAGGCGGATTTTGTCGGGGTGGGGTCGTTCGTCGGTGATCCAGCCGGTGTCTACGGCTGTCATCAGGATGCGGTCCTGGTCCAGCATCTCTTGTGCGCTGGTGCGGGTCAGCATGTTGAGTGCGGCTTTTGCCATGTTGGTGTGGGGGTGGCCGGGGCCTTTGTAGCGGCGGCTGAATTGGCCTTCCATGGCGGAGACGTTTACTACGTACTTTCGGCGGGCGGTTGATGCGGCCATTGCTGTGCGGAGGCGGCTGATCAGGATGAATGGGGCGGTTACGTTGCAGAGTTGGACTTCCAGCAACTCGATCGGGTCCACCTCCTGGATCTTCTGGCTCCAGCTGTTCGATCCGTCCAGGTCCGGTACCAAGCCGCCTGCGTCGATGGCGGTGCCTGCCTCGATCAGGGCGAGGGTTGCGGAGCCGGATGTCAGGGCGAGTGCCGTCAAGGCCTGTGGGCTGAGCTTCTCGCGCCGTGGCCCGCGCTGGTCGGGCAACATCGGCTGGCGGCTCATGTCGAAGCGTCCAAGCATCGTTACGCGCGGCAGTGCTCCATTCGACGCTGGCGAGGTAGGCAGCGCCGGCAATGGAGCCTCCTCGGCGTCGATCAGCTCCTTGTAGGCGTTGGCCGACCGCCGCACTGTCTGCGCCGCGTTGTTGATCAGTATGTCCAGCGGCCCTGCGGCGCTCACCTCCTCCGCCAGTGCGATGACCTGCGACGGATCCCGCAGGTCGATGCCCACAACATGCAGCCGGTGCAACCACTCGTGGCTGTCCGGCATCGCTGTGAAGCGCCGGACCGCGTCGTTGGGGAAACGTGTGGTGATAGTGGTGTGCGCGCCGTCCCGCAGCAAGCGCAGCGCGATGTACATGCCGATCTTCGCGCGGCCGCCGGTCAGCAGCGCGCGACGTCCCGTCAGATCGACCCGCGCATCGCGACGGGCCCGGTTCTCGGCCGCGCATCGCTGGCACAGCTGGTGGTAGAACGCATCGACGTCGACGTACCGCGTCTTGCAGATGTAGCACGACCGCGGGCGCTCAAGCGTTCCGGCCACAGCACCCGTTGCCCCGCTGACGAGTTGCAAGCCCTGCGTCTCGTCATCGATCCGGGTCGCGGCCCCCGTCGCGGTGCGCTCGGTGACGACGCGATCGTTGTCCGTCTTCGCCGCGCGCCGCTCCTGCCGCCGACGCTGTTTGACCTCCCGGTAGACGTCTGTGGTCGCCCGGCGGAGCTCGATGGCCTGCGGATGGTCCAACGGCAACGCGCGGAGCTCGGCCAACGTCTCCAGTACCAGCCGCATGCGCTCGGGGTCGATACCGGGGTGGGACTCGGCGGTGTCAGTCACGTCGGGTCCTGCGTTCATCGCCTGCGGGCTCTCTTCTGGGATCGGGCGGGGATCAGGCCGGGAGCCGGGCGGAGGGCCGGGAGGTGCCGAACCAACCGCCGCCAGGCCGCTGAACGGCAACCCGATCAACTCTACCGTTCCCGATCTATGCGCAGGCCGCATCCGTTATCGTCGGCCCGTGGACATCACGTGGGTCTTCCTCGGATCCGGTCGCCAAATCGACCTGGTCCGCCTCGATGTTGCGCCGGCGTTCGACTTCGAGCGCTGACCGACAGTCACCGCCCCACCGCCCCACCGCTCTACAGCCGCCCCACAGCACCCACCCTCCCCACCCCCAGAGTCCTCCGACCGAGGAGAGCCCCATGACCCAACCGACCGGACCGATATCCCAGCAGCCGCAGCCGCTCCCCGACTCGGCCCGCAGCCGGATCGCCCAGTCGCAGCAGGGCCGGCCGTGCTTCACGTCCGACCTCTCCGTCAATGAGTTCGTTCTCACGACGCAGGCCGGGTTCACTCCGGTCGGTCTGGTAATGGGGACGAGCATCTACCACATCGGGGTGCAGCCCTCGAAGTGGAGTGTCAGCCAGGAGCTTTCGGTGCTGACTCAGGCGATGTACACCGCTCGGGAGTTGGCGATGGCCCGGATGGAGGCCGAGGCTGACATGCTCGGTGCGGAT
The DNA here is from genome assembly GCF_039531695.1 of Catenulispora yoronensis. Lineage (NCBI taxonomy): Bacteria > Bacillati > Actinomycetota > Actinomycetes > Catenulisporales > Catenulisporaceae > Catenulispora > Catenulispora yoronensis. Next base: position 55,032 of record NZ_BAAAQN010000066.1, on the reverse strand, counting down.
GGGGTCATCGGGGTCGATGTGCGGGCGCGGAGCTATGCGTTCTCGGCCGAGATCATGGAGTTCGTCGCGATCGGGACCGCCATCAAGGGCGGGAACGGCATGTCGCTTCGTACGCCGACCGGGCGCCCCTTCACCTCGCACCTCTCCGGGCAGGACTTCTGGACGTTGTGGCAGCACGGCTGGGTCCCCCGAGCGCTCGTGCTCGGTACGTGTGTCTACCACGTCGCTCACCTCACCTTCCGGCAGATGTTGCAGGCGGCGGGGCAGAACACTGAGTTGGGCACCTACACCCAGGCGGTCTACGACGCCCGCGAGATCGCCATGGCGCGGATGCAGTACGAGGGCACCCAGGTCGGTGCGGACGGCGTCGTCGGTGTCACGGTGCGGGAGGACGACTGGGTCTGGGGCGAACACGCTGTCGAGTTCTTCGCGATGGGGACCGCCGTCAGCAGGCTGCATCCGGACGCGTCGCCGGTGTCGCCGCAGATGACGATGCCGCTGTCCGACTGATCGCTGCTCCACCCCGAGCCGTCTGCGGGCCGGTGCCCTGGGCGCCGGCCGCCATGCTCGTTGCGTGGCCCGCGGCTCGTGGCCCGCGGCCCGCGGCCCGCCGCTACGCGTCGCAGGCACGCCGATACGTGTCGCGGCCCGAATGTTACATGAGGGCAAATAAAATCAGGCTACTGATTCGCCCGATTCTCGCTGGTGGTCCGCGCTGTCATGTGCGGGACAGAGCAACTGTTTGTCCTCTGGAAGCCAAGCGGTCAACGACTTCGAACCACCTCCCGCACCGCATCGTAACCTCCGTGATGGGAGCCGGACGCGCGCCGTAGGGCTGGAAGGGCTCGCCCGTGGCCGGCCGGTATGACGTCAGTCGGAGGTTCACCGATGGAATTCTGCATGCTCGGGCCCGTGGAGGCGTGGGCGGACGGCGAGCGGATCCGCTTGGGGCCGGCGAAGGTGAGGTGTGTGCTGGCGGTGCTGCTCCGGACGCCCGGGATGCTGGTGATGACCGACGCCCTGGTCGATCGCGTCTGGGATCTGCACCTGCCCGGCCCGTCCGTCCGCTACAAGTACGTGAGCCACCTGCGCGCCGCCCTGCGCCCGCACGGCGTCGACCTGATCTCGACCGACGGCGGCTACCTGCTCGACGTCGACGAGGAGCAGGTGGACCTGCACCGCTTCCGCCGCTGCACGACCGCCGCGCGGGCGGCGCTGGCCCAGGAGTCGCTCGGCGACGCGGCCCGCCTGCTCGGCGAGGGCCTGGAACTGTGGCACGGCCTGGCCGTCACCGGCCTCACCGGGTCCTGGGCCGAGCTGTTCCGCAGCCAGTTGGAGAGCGAGCGCCGCGACGCCAGGATGCTGTTCGCCCGCTGCGCCCTGGACGTCGGCCACCCCGCGCAGGCGCTGGAGCAGCTGACCCAGTGGGAGGGCGACTATCCCGCCGACGAGCAGATCATCGCGCTGCGCATGATCGCGCTCTACCGCTGCGGCCGGCAGATGGAGGCGGTGGCCTGCTACCGCGGGGCCGAGCGGCGGCTGCGGACCAAGCACGGAGCTGATCCGGGCCCGAATCTCCAGGCCCTGCTACATCGGGTCCTGATGCGCGACCCCACCCTGTCCGACGAGCGTTTCGCGGCCGCGGCCATCCTCCCCAACTGACGGCTCAACTTCCACATGGACTGCCAGTCGGGCGGCCTCCTGGGCTTCCATAGCGGTACAGCACGCTCAACAAGCGGACAGACACCCTTTGCTGCCGCGAACCCCCGCAGAAGAGGAGACCAGGGATGAAGAAGGTCACTGTGCGCAAGGTCGGTCCCGTCCGGCTGACGAGCGTGGCCGCGTCGATCTACGGCGCCGCGTCGGCTCACAGCCCGGGTTGCGTCGCCGTCGCCGCCTGAGGGATCTGATCGACATCGCGGGCGTCCGGACCCGGGGTCATCCCGGGGCGCGGGCGCCCGCCCGGCGGTCCTCGGAGACGGGAGCCGTTCAGGCGGCAGGAGCGGGACGCCGACAGTGGACAGCGGCATGCGGACAGCGGGAATTGGAGACCTGAATGAGCGGTGCGACCCGGATCCGCCTGCACCACCTCACATTCGTCGACGAAGGCGACGAGGTACTGGTGGGCCGCCCGGACACCGAGGCCTACGCGGTTCTGCCGGTCGACGGAGCCGATCTGCTCAGGCAGTTGCAGGACCACACCATCCCCGAGGCCGTCGCCTGGTACGAGCAGGCCTATCAGGAGACCCCTGATATCGAGTCGTTCCTCGACGACCTGCGCGAACTCGGCTTCATCCACGAGCTCGACAGCGACAGCGACAGCGACAGCGACAACAACAACGACAGCGACAACGCCTCCGCCCCGCCCCCACCCCCGGTCCGCCTCCACCGCCTCGCCAAGGCAGTCTTCTCAGCACCCGCATGGCTGCTCTACACCGCCCTCGCCACCACCGCCGTCGCAGTCCTCGTCACCGTCCCCCAAGTCCGCCCGGGGCCAAGCCGCGTCTTCTTCGCCGGCACCCTGTGGCTCGTCCCGTTCGTCCTGGTAGCCGTCGAGATCCCGCTGATCTACCTCCACGAGATGTTCCACGTCCTCGCCGGCCGCCGCCTCGGCGCGGCCAGCCGCATCAGCATCGGCCACCGCCTCTACTTCGTCGTGTTCCAGACGACGCTGACCGGCATCTACAGCGTCCCCCGACGCAAGCGGGTGTTCCCGTTCCTGGCCGGCATGGTCTCCGACATCCTCGTCTTCTCCGCGCTGATCCTGTTCGCCGCCGCGGACCGCACCGACGCCGGAACCCCAGGACTCCCCGGCCGCATCGCGATAGCCGCTGCCTATTTCACGGCCCTGCGATTCCTGTGGCAGTTCCTGATCTTCATGGAGACCGACGTCCACCACGTCCTCGCGACCGTCCTCGGCCGCACCGACCTCAGGGGCCTGACCCAAACCTACCTGCGCTCGCTGCTCCGGCCCCGCGCGGAGCGCCCAGCCATGACCGAGCGCGACCGCGCCGTCCTGCGCTGGTTCGGCCCCCTTACCGTGGCCTGCGTGACGGCGGCGATGGCCTTCGGCCTCTACTCCCTCGTCCGAGTCCTCTCCACCTACACGACCCAGCTCACCCACGGCTTCGGCGCCGGTGCCGGAACCGGACGCTTCTGGGACTCGACCTTTTCAGTGTTCTTCGTCGTCGGTCAGTTCGTCCTCGCCGGCGTCCTCGCAGCCCGGGATCGACGGGCCCGGCAGAAAGGCTTGCCGCAGTGAGTTCTCCTCCTCCCACCCCAGGCCGGCAGGACAGCGCGCCCCACGACTGGATCGTCGGTCGCCGCCGAGCCGATTGCCTCGCCACGGCCGCCGGGGTGCGCACCTGGGCCGTCACAGTGAACTGCCATCGTCGGCTGCGCGGCCCTTACACCGGCGTCGGCACCATGCTCCGCACCATCGTCCCGCAGGCGATGTCCCGCAGCCCCGAGCTCGTGGCCGCCCACCTTGTGGCGATCCTGTGCGCCGCCCCGGAACTCGAAGAACTCATCGGCAGCCCGCCCGGAACCCTGACCGAGCATGCCCCGCCCGGCGAACGGACCCGCTGGTACTCCCGGCTACGGACCCGCCGCATCAGCCACCACCTGGTCGACTTCCTCAACGACCTCGCCCGGGAGTCGGAGACCGGCTCGCTCGCTCTGTGCTTCGACACCGTCGACGAAGCCGACCACACCGACCAGGAGTTCTTGGCGATCGCGTTGCGCAGGACCGATCCCGCGCTCGTCAGACTCGGCGTGGCATCGGAAGCACCTGACGGCTCCGACCTGCTGCCCGAGTTGCTCGACGCTCTCGGCAGCCGCACGACCCAAACCCAGGCCCCACACCTACCGGCCGACGAGCTAGGCTCCATCACCGATGCCGGCGACCACAGCGGCGACCACAGCAATGGCTACAGCGACCACAGCGACTACGCCGACCACGACGACGAAGCCCTCCTCCGCGCCTTCATCGACTCCGACGGCATCACCGACCGCCCCGAGGAGACCCTGGCGTACTACCGAGCCCGCAAGGCCGACCCCCAGGCCGTCGCCGCGCTGCACCGGGCCCGCGCCGCCGAACTCGAAGCTCGGGGCGAGGTGTCACTGACCCTCGGCGCGATCCTCTACCACGTCCGCCACGGCGCCGAGCGTCTCTACGATGCCTGGCCCGCCTACGTACAGGCCGAGAAGTACTGCATGGACGTCGGCTTCTACCGCGCACAACTGGAGCTGCTCGACGAAATGGAGCTGATCCTCCGCGACGCTCCCGAGGACCACGACCGCGGCAAGGACCACCACGTCTACATCCGTCGCGGCCAGGTGCTCGCCCTGCTCGATCGCCAAGAGGAAGCCATGGCCTCGTATATCAGCGGCCTGGCAGACACCCGGGTTCCGCGCGAGGCAATGGCCCTGCACTACTACCTGGGCATGCTCTACACCCGCTTCCAACGTCCCGAGCACAAAGACCACACAGTCGCCAAAGCCCACCTCAACACCTCAGTGGCACTCGCCTCCCAGATCCCCGAACCGGACGACCGCGCGTTCTTCACCGTGTTCATGGGCAACGGGCTCGCCCTCGCCGAAGTCCACCTCGGGCGGCTCCAGCAAGCATTGGAACTGGTGGACGCGGGCCTGGCTCGGCTCGACCGCGAACTCGGCGACGCCAGACACCGCCTGCACCGCTCCGTCCTGCGAGCCAACCGCGCCCAGGTGCTCATGGGCCTCAAACGGCATCAAGAGGCGCTGGAGGACTTCAACGAGCTGGTCCGCATCGACCCCTTCTACAACGAGTACTACTTCGAACGCGGGAACGCGCGCTACCAGTCCGGGGATCTCGACGGCGCCATGACCGACTACGACGAGGCGCTCGCACTCGGCCCGATGTTCCCCGAACTGTTCCACAACCGCGGCGAGGCGAAGTCGGCGAACGGCGACATCGAAGCCGCGATCCAAGAGTTCCGCCACGCCTTGGAGCTCGAACCCGACACGCTGGAATCGCGGATCGCGCTCAGCTCGCTCCTCCTGGAGACCGGCGCCGAGCGCGAAGCGATCGAGCTCATCGGCGATGGCCTCGGCCTGCACCCCGAGGACGCGCGGCTGCTGTGTCTTCTCGGCCAGGCGACGATGGCCATCGACGACACCGACCGGGCCCTGGACGCGCTGGACCGCGCCGTCGCGGCCGACGGCGAGCTGTATCAGGCCCTTGCCGTGCGCGCCGCGCTCCACTACGAGCACGGCCGGTTCGACGACGCCGTCGCCGATCTGGACCGGGCTCTCGCGGTGGCCGGGGACGACCCCGACCTCCTGTTCAATCGCGGCTACGCACAGGAGGCGGCAGGCCGGCTCGCCGAGGCGGTCGAGGACTACACCCGCGCGCTCGAACTCCCGGGGGCCGACAGCGAGACGCTGATCAGCCGTCGCCTGGAGTGCCGGGCCCAGCTGAGTGTCGACTGAGGAGAAGACCGGAATGACTCAGACGGCCCAGACAATCCAGACGATCCAGACGACTCTCACGACCCACATGCCTCAGTCGGCCCGGACGACCGGCCGCGACGGGCTGCGCGTCGTGCTCGTCAACATGCCCTGGATGCCCATCAACGTGCCTTCGCTCGCGCTGGGGATCCTCAGCCGTGCCGTGGCCGAGAGCCCGCTGGACGCCGAAGCGACCGTCCGGCACGCCAATCTCGACTTCGTGGATTGGGTCACCGACCGCTACGACTTCACGCGGCATGACTACCACTACTACGCCAACTCGACGTACTTCAAAGGACTCGGCGACTGGGTCTTCTCGTCGGCCCTGTACGACGACCGAACCTGGCGCGTCGCAGAGTTCGAACAACGCTTCGGCGACGACATGACCACGGACGAACTCGTCCTCAACAAGGACCTGCACGCCATGGCCCCGGACTTCATCCGAGAGCTGGCCGCGCAGATCCTGGCCGCCGAACCCGACGTCGTCGGCTTCACCTCCACCTACCAGCAGACCGTGGCGGGTCTGGCCACCGCGCGCGAGATCAAGCGGTTGGCACCGCGGATCGTCACCGTGTTCGGCGGCGCCAACTGCGACGGCATGCAGGGCGAGGCGTTGCACCGCAACTTCGGCGTCGCCGACTTCGTACTGCGCGGCGAGGGCGAGGTGACGTTCCCCAGCCTGCTCGGAGCACTGCACGAACCCGGCAGCCTCGCGGCGATCCCCGGCCTGTGCTGGCGCTCGCCGGACGGCCGGTCGATGGCGAACCCCATGTCGGCTCGCCCGCTGCCGCCGGCGGCGATCGTCGCGCCCGACTTCGACGGCTACTACGAGCGTCTTGAGGAGTCGATCGCCTCGGCCTGGGTCGAGCCGCAACTCGTCGTGGAAGGCGCGCGCGGCTGCTGGTGGGGCGAGAAGCACCACTGCACCTTCTGCGGCCTCAACGGATCGTCGATGGAGTTCCGGAGCAAGACCCCGGCGCGGTTCCACGAGGAGATCGTGGATCTGGTGCGCCGATATCAGATCATGGACATGGTCGTCGTCGACAACATCCTGGACATGGGATACATCTCCTCGCTGCTGCCACGCCTCGTCGAGGACGGGTACGACCTGCGGCTCCAGTACGAGATCAAGTCGAACATGCGCCGCGACCAGCTCGAAGTGCTGGCCCGGGCCGGGCTGGTGTCCGTACAGCCCGGCATCGAGAGTCTCGACAGCAGAGTTCTGCGCATCATGGACAAGGGCGTGACCGGCTGCCAGAACGTGCGCATCCTGCGGGACGGCGCGAGCTGCGGCATGTCGGTGATCTGGAACTACCTCTACGGCTTCCCCGGCGAGGCCGATGACGACTACCAGCCGGTGATCGACCAGATTCCGGTGCTGCACCACCTGGAACCGCCGGTGTCGGCGACGCGGATCGTCGTGGAACGGTTCAGCCCCTATTTCAACCGGCCGGAGCTGGGGTTCGGCGAGCTCAAGGCAGGCAAGCAGTACTCGCTCATCTACGACCTCCCCGAGGCGGAGCTCTACGACCTGGCGTATCTGTTCGAGTCGACGCCCTGCGGCATCGCGGCGCCGATGACCGAGCGGTTGGACGCGGTCCTGCACGAGTGGGGCGAGGTCTACCCGGTCAGCAGACTGACATGGTGCGCGGTGGGGGAGGACGTTCTGCTCGTCAACGATCGGCCGGGATACGACTGGAGCCATCTGCGTCTGAGCAGCGCCCTGGAACTTGCGGCGTTCCGTTTCCTTGAGCAGCCGCACACGCCGGACGCGCTGGCCCGGAAGCTTCGGGATGACGGCGTTCCAGGTGCCACCGCGTCTGCGGTTTCGGACTTGCTGGACCGCTGGCGCGAGCTGGGGCTGTTGTTCAGCAACGACGGCCATGTCATCCATGTGGTGCCGGAAGCGGCCAACGGCGAGCTGTTCCGCATCGACTTCCAGCGGCTTGAGGACGGCGAGGATTTGGCGCAGGAGCTGGCGGAGGTCGGGGGATGAGCGTATCTACAGCGCGGCTGCACCAAGGGATCTGGTCGATCTCGGCCTGGCGGCACCACGATCAGCGGGTCGTGGACCTGCCCGGAGTCGTGCTGGACGACGTCGACGACGTCCTCGTGGGCGCGGATTCGGCGGGGGAGCTGTTCCGGCAGGGCGCGCGCAGGGTCGCCGTCCACGCGGAGGTCGACCTGCGGCGCCACGAGGTCGATGAGGACTCTGATTCGGAACCGGCCGCCGACGTCGCCAAGCTCGGGCTGCTCGCCTTCATCCGCGACCTGACCAGCCACGGCGTCGTCGTCGACTGGCGAGTCCGGTTCGACAGCACCGAGAGCTCGTGGCCGTCGCTTACGCACCTGTATCCGCCCACTGCGATCCAGGGTGCGATCGACGGCGAACTGGCCCTCGACCGTTGGCGCGGTCTGTTCCACCTTTGCCGGTGCGTCTACCGCGTCGGACCGGGATTCGTCCAGGTCCGCGACCGTCGGACCGGTGAGCTGAGCCGTCTGACGATCGACGAGCCGGAATACCTCGAAGCCGTGGACCAACTGCTGCCTGGGGTCTCGGAGCAGGCCGTCTCGCCGACGATTCTGGAGGATCTGGCAGGCGAGAGCCTCCTGTGGCGGCAGAACGGCTTCGCGGTGTGGCTGCCGTACCGGGTGCGGCGGTGGCCCTGGCCGGCGATGGTTGCTTGAGGTCGTAGCTTGAGGCCGTCGCTTGAGGGCGTCGCCTGAGGCCGTCGCCTGAGGGCGTCGCCTGAGCCGTCGCTTGAGTAGTACCTAGCCCCAGCACCACCCTCCGTAGTCACCATCCCCGAAAACGTCCAGTTCTCCCCAAGCCGTTCAATCTCCCGGCACCTCGAAAACGACTCCTGGTAACTACTGCCTGAGAATCTGGCGCCGCGCTGGCGTGGGACGACGGGTTCACCGCCGCGGCTCTCGAAAAAGATTCACATCTGCTGGGCCTGCGATCCGTCAGCGCGTCGTGTGCGTCACGATGATGCCTGCTGCTCCGGGCTCGGCTCGGCCGGGTGATTGGCCGCCGCCGCGGCGGCCAAGAGGGAGTGGCTGGCATGGTGGCGGGTTCGGCGTGGGTCGACCGGTATGCGGGGGCTGTCCGGCCGTGGAGCCGTCGACGGTCGGTGGCCTGGTGGCTGGTGGTGGCCGCGGGCGTCTTCGGCGTCGGCCTGATCGCCGGCAAGGGCGGCAACCCGCTCATCGATCTGAAGGTGTATCGGGCCGGCGGCCTGTCGTGGATCCGCGGCCTCCCGCTCTATGCCACGCAGTTCCCGAAGCCGCTGGCGGGCCCGGATCTGCCGTTCACGTACCCGCCGTTCGCGGCGGTCGTGTTCAGCGTGTTCGGCGTCGTCGGCTACCACGTGGCGGCTGCGCTGCTGGTGGTCATCGGCCTCGGCGCGCTGACGTGGGTCATCGTCCTGGTGTGGCGGGAGCGGCGCGAAGCCTGGGGCCTGCCGGCGCTCACCGCGCGCGGCGTGGTGATGATGACGCTGGCGGTGGTCGTCGTCGAGCCGGTGTGCAGCACCTTCCTGCACGGCCAGATCAACCTGCTGCTGATGGGCCTGGTCGCCGCCGACACGCTCGGACCCCGCACCCGCGTCCCGCGCGGGGCGCTGACGGGCATCGCGGCGGCGATCAAGCTGACGCCGGCGGTGTTCCTGATCTACTTCATCGCGCGGCGGCAGTGGCGCGAGACGGGGACGGCCGCCGCCGCGTTCGTCGGGGCGACGCTGCTCAGCTTCCTCGTCGCGCGACAGGACAGCGAGACGTACTGGACGACCACCGTCTTCGATCCGGCGCGCATAGGCGACCTCGGCTACGCCGCGAACCAGTCGCTTCGCGGCGCCATCCACCGCCTGGGGATGGGCGCGAAGCCGGAAGTGCACGTCTGGATGCTCGCGTCCGCGATCGTCGTCCTGCTGGCCTACCGCGCGGCGCGGCGCTGCGTTCTGGCCAACAACCTGACCTGCGCGGTGGTCGTCGTGGCCGCCTGCCAGTTGCTGATCTCGCCGGTCTCGTGGTCGCACCACTGGGTCTGGGTCGCTCCGGCGCTGCCGGCGCTCGTGGTGCGGGTGGTCCGCACCGGGTCGCGGATCCGGATCGGCGGCGCTGCGGCCCTGATCGCTGTGTTCTTGATGGGACCGCTGCTGTTGCTGCCGGTCGATCACGGTCGCGAGATGCAGTGGGACTGGTGGCAGAACGTCATAGGCGACCTGTACATGTTCGTGACGGTGTCGTTCGTTGCTTGGGTCGCGTTGGCTAGGCGGGGCAAGGCGTCCGAGGTGCCGCATCCGCACTTGGTGCAACCGCAGCTGGCGTCCGCCTGACCTCAGCCCAACAGCCGGTCGAGCCCGTCGAGGAGCAGGTCGAGTCCGAACTCGAACTCGGCCTGGTCGTCGCACCAGCCGAGGGTGCTGTCGGGGTCGTCGTGGACGGCGTCGACCAGCATGGCGGCGAGGTGCGGGAAGCGCTGGGCCATGGCCTGGAGCTCCTCGGGGGCGGGGGCGGTGTAGCCGCCCGGCGGAGTGAACAACTCCTGGTTGAAGCCGAGCGCCCGGCTGCCCAACGCGTGCATGGCGTGGTGCGTCTGCTGGTGGGTGAAACCGCCGATGGCCATGATCGCGAGCACGGAGTCGAAATAGTCGAGCACTGACAACGCCGTCTCGGTGCGGGTCTGGAACACGGCCGGCGCCCACGGATGCCGGAGGAAGACCTGGCGGGCCGCCAGGATCCGGGCGCGCAGAACGGCTTTCCACGCGGCCGGCTCGGTCGGCAGGGCGATATCGCGCACGGCTTCGTTGATCTCGCCCATGACGACGTCGACGACGCCGCTGAGGATGTCGTCCTTGTTCGCGACGTGGTGGTAAAGGGACATCGCCTCCACACCGAACTCCTCGGCCAGGCCGCGCATGGTGACGGCGTCGATGCCGTTGCGGTCGGCCCGATCGGCGGCGGCGCGCAGCACCCGGTCGCGGGTCAGCGGCGTACGGGTCCTGGATTCCTGCTCGGCTCCGGTGGTCATCTCGGCGTCACCCGTTCTTGTCGCCCGTCGTTCCGTCGCGATCGTACTGCCCGTTTCGGTTCGGATCGCGCTGACGGTTGACGTCCTTACGCCGTAAGGCTAGCTTACAACGTAAGGGAACCTTACGTTGTAAGGAGGGGGCTATGCGAGCGTTCGTGCGGCAACAATTCGGAGGACCCGAGGTCTTGAAGCTGGTCGACAGCGACAAACCCGAACCGGGGGAAGGTCAAGTGCTGGTGCGGGTCCACGCCACGTCGGTGAATCCCTATGACTGGCACCACCTCAGAGGTGAGCCGAGGATGGCACGGCTGGTGTCCGGCGGGGTGGGACTGCTCCGTCCGAAGCTCGCGAGTGCGGGTTGCGACGTGGCCGGTCGGGTGGAGGCGGTCGGTGCTGGAGTGACGCGCTTCGCTTCCGGCGACGACGTGTACGCGTTGGTGGAGTGGGGCGGCTTCGCGGAGTACGCCTGCGTCGCGCAGGACCTGCTGTCGCCGATGCCCTCCAACCTCACGCACGACCAGGCCGCGACGGTTCCGATGGCGGCCGCGACGGCGCTGTTGGCGCTTCGGGACGCGCGAGTTCAGAGCGGTCAGGAAGTCGTCATCACCGCGGCCTCCGGCGGCGTCGGCACGTTCGCTGTGCAGATCGCTGTCGCGATGGGAGCGAACGTCACCGCGGTGTGCGGAGCGCGGAGTCAGGAACTAGTCCGCTGGCTCGGTGCGACCCGCGCCATCGACTACGCCGGCGGCGAATTCACGAGCGAGCGGCGATATGACGCGGCGATCGACATCGCTGGTCGCACATCCACCCGCGCGTGGCGCCGGGCGCTGAAACCCAAGGGGGCGTTGGTGATCGTCGGCGGACCGCCCGGGCGCTGGTTCCAGCCGATGACGCACTTCCTGGCATCGATCGCGGCGGGGGCGGTGGCATCGCAGCGTGTGGTCGGCACGGACATCGGCCGCTGCTCGGAGAAGGGGGAGTTGCTCGCTGCGCTGACCCGTTTCATCGAGGACGGTGCGGTCACGCCGGTCATCGATCGGAGCTACCCGTTCCAGGAGTTGGCCGAGGCGATCCGGTACCAGGAGCTGGGGCACGCTCGGGGCAAGGTGGTTGTCACGATGGGAGTGTGACGGGGTGGCGGGGCTGAGCTGCTGAGCTGTTAGAGAAGGTCCTTCCAGAAGCGCACAGTCGCATCGGGGATCTCGACGGCGAAGCCGAGGGCTGTTTCGTCGTCGTGTTCCGGAAGGAACTCTCGGCCAACCCAATCGGCAAGGTCGGCGCCGTAGTAGATGGAGTCCGTGTGGAAGACCGACATCACTGGGTGGCTGTGGCTGCCGCGTCCCGCAGGCAGGAACCGATGCGCGAAGACGGGGACGAGCACCGGAAGCTTGGCCATCGTTGAGCGGGCCACCGCGATGGCGTCGGCCAAGCTCTCGGGGCGTTCTCCGAACTCCGCGTGCCAGAGGTTGTGGTGCTCGATGTAGTTCTCGACGCACACCATCGGCCAGTCGAGCCGCTCGCGCAGCGCCTCGCGATCGCCGTCGCGCCAGTCGAGCCACGGCTCCGGCCACGCGCGCAGCACGCCGGGCGGGTCGTCGTACGGCACGCTCACCGGCAGGCCGGCGGCGAGGAACGCGCGGTGATCGTCGGCGAATTCGAACTCGAACTCGTCCTCGACGCGGGCGAACTCGGCGTCGGTCAGGCCCGGCTCGATCTCGCACTCGTGCCGGCCCCAGCGCCGCAGTCGACGCGCCGCCTCCGCGCCGAGCTCGGCGCCGGTTCTCGCGGTCATGCGGGCAGCCTAGCCGCGTGATCGTCAGGGTGCTGAAATTTTCACGCTTCGGCCGGCGCCGTCGGTGGGCGTCGGGGCGCGCCTGACCAGGCTGTTCGCCTCTTGTCGCGGTGTGGATCGCGGCGTCGCGGGCGGCCGTTCGATTGCCTAACCGACACTTCGAGCCTTCAGTGAACGCGACACATCACCCATCGCAGCACTGGAGTCGTGATGAAAGGAATCAGAGCCCTGTTGGGGCTGCTGGCCGCCGGGGCGCTGGCGTTGAGTCCGGCGGTGACGGCTCGCGCCGTGGCTTCGGGATCTGCTTCGGGATCAGCCTCCGCGGCTTCCGCCACCGCCGCGGCCGGCGCCGGCTACTGGCACACGAGCGGCCGCGAGATCCTCGACGCGAACAACCAGCCGGTGCGCATCGCCGGCGTCAACTGGTTCGGGTTCGAGACGAACAACTACGTGGTGCACGGTCTCTGGTCGCGGGACTACAAGAGCATGATGGACCAGATGAAGTCGCTGGGTTACAACACCATCCGGCTGCCCTACAGCGACGACATCTTCAAGCCGGGGACGGCGCCGAACAGCATCAACTTCTACCAGATGAACGCCGACCTCCAGGGGCTCACGTCGCTCCAGGTGATGGACAAGATCGTGAACTACGCCGGGTCCATCGGCCTGCGCGTCATCCTGGACCGGCACCGTCCGGACAGCAGCGGGCAGTCGGCGCTGTGGTACACGTCCTCCGTGCCGGAGTCGACGTGGATCAGTGACCTGACAGCGCTCGCGACGCGCTACCAGGGCAACACCGCCGTGGTCGGGATCGACCTGCACAACGAGCCGCACGACCCGGCGTGCTGGGGCTGCGGCGACACCACGATCGACTGGCGGCTGGCCGCGCAGCGGGCCGGCAACGCGGTGCTGGGCGTCAACCCGCACCTGCTGATCTTCGTGGAGGGTGTGCAGACGTTCAACGGCAGCTCCTACTGGTGGGGCGGCAACCTGCAGGGCGCCGGCACCTACCCGGTGCAGCTGAGCGTGCCGAACCAGCTCGTCTACTCGGCCCACGACTACGCCACCAGCGTCGCGAGCCAGACCTGGTTCTCCGACCCCACGTTCCCCGCCAACATGCCCGGCATCTGGGGCAAGAACTGGGGCTACCTGTTCGACTCCAACACGGCCCCGGTCTGGGTCGGCGAGTTCGGCACCACGCTGGCCTCCGCCACCGACCAGACCTGGCTCAGGGCCCTGGTTCAGTACCTCCGCCCCACCGCCGCCAACGGCGCCGACTCCTACCAGTGGACCTTCTGGTCCTGGAACCCCGACTCCGGCGACACCGGCGGCATCCTCGAAGGCGACTGGCAGACCGTCGACACCGTCAAGGACGGCTACCTCGCCTCCATCAAAGCCCCCGGCTTCACCGGCGGCTCCGGCGGCGGCACCGACACCACCCCGCCCTCCACCCCCGCCAACCTCGCCGTGACCGCGACCACCGCCACCTCGGCCACCCTGTCCTGGACCGCCTCCACCGACAACGTCGCCGTCACCGGTTACAACATCTACCGCGGCTCCACCCTCGCCGGAACGACAGCGACCACCGCCTTTACCGACACCGGCCTGACCCCGTCAACGGCCTACACCTACACGGTCAAGGCATTCGACGCCACCGGAAACCAGTCCACGGCCTCCACCCCGGCGACCGCCACCACCCAGAGCACCACCAGCAACACCGGCTGCACCGCCGCCTACAGCGTGACCAACGCCTGGAACAACGGCTTCACAGCCACCGTCACCGTGACGAACACCGGGACCGCCGCCACCCACACCTGGAAGGTGACCTGGACCTGGCCGGGCTCGCAGCAGATCACCAACACCTGGAACGCGATCGAGTCCCGCACCGGCCAGACCGAGACCTTCACGGCACAGAGCTTCAACGCCGCGATCCCGGCGGGAGGTACTGCTTCGTACGGATTCCAGGCCAGCTTCAGTGGTGCGAATCCGGCGCCGACGCCGGTTTGCACGGCTGGCTGAGCGGGTGGAGGACCGAGGGTCCGCATATCTGAATCGGATGACGTGACGTGACGTGACGTGCTTGGGCGCCCGGCCGGGGAGACCTGGTCGGGCGCTCAGCTATTGACTGAGTGCTTCTGGTCCAGTTCCACTGTGCCTGGTGCGTCCTTGTTATGTTTCGCACTGGCCGGAGCTTCAAGTACGGCATCCCACTACGTATGCTTTCTCGGCATTTTGAATCGTGAACCGAACCGTGGTCGGTCGCTTGACGAATCATACGAATGTGCGACGTCGATCGATCTGCCTCCGTGTCTGTGAAGCATGGCGACAGGCGTCCACGCAAGCCGTTTCGGAGCTGCGGTCGCCGCGACCTCGACAAGGTTCCGAAACGTGAGATGCCGAACCGGGTTTTCGAAGGCGCAGTCGGCGCGTGCTCGCCGACCTCTCGTGGTCTTGTCGGCACGTGCGCTGGTAACAGCTGTCACAGTCAGCCACATTCAAGTTGTATGTTGTCCCGCACCTGATTCCTGCGAGGCGCGTGTTCATCAGTGACGTGGAGTCGATGACAAAGCGGGGGGTCAAGTTGCAAGATTGGGGCACCCGCCGTTTCCTGGGTCCAGGGTCGTGCATGTCGTCCTGGACGGAAACATGGCTGCCCGGTCGCAGCGCGGGACACTGCGGAGCTACTGAGGAGTGCATCACCTGTGACCACGGCGCTGCGGCCCTGGACGCCGGATCCGAGTCTCGTGCGGGAGGTGGAGGCCCGATTCGAAGGGGCTATCGCCAGCTATCGGGCGAATCCGCACCTCATTTCCGAACATGCGAACCACGAAGAGTCCATCAGGGTCGGCGGATACGCCAATCGGACACTGCTCGAACTCGTCCAGAATGCCGCCGACGCGATGTCGGGCACCGGTGGCGGCGCGGGTGACCATGCCGGCCGGGTGGAAATCGTTCTCGACATGGACTGTCGAACGCTCTACTGCGCCAACGCGGGAAGGTCGTTCTCGTCGAGCGGCATCACCGCGATCACACACGCGCACCTCAGCGGCAAGAGGGGCGACGAGATCGGCCGCTTCGGGCTCGGCTTCAAGTCCGTCCTGGCGGTTTCGGACGCACCGCAGGTCTTCAGTCGGTCCGTGTCTTTCGAGTTCAATTCGTCGGCGGCACAAGCCGCGGTCGCCGGGGTGACCGAAGCGGCCAAGCGCCGGCCGATCCTTCGTACACCGACCGTCACGGATCCCTACTCGGCGTTCTCCGAGGACCCGATTCTGGAGGACTTGTCGCGTTGGGCGGCGACGATTGTCCGGCTCCCCGATGCCTCGAATCTTGAACGATTGCGTGAAGAGATCCGGAACTTCCATTCCGAGTTTCTCTTGTTCGTCGGCGACGTCCGCCACGTCGAGCTACGAGTGCTCGGTGCCGAGCCGTTCCGGACGAGTCATTCCTCACGGGACCTCGGCGACGGCGTGTTCAGGATCGAAGGTCCGGATGGCGGCGGTGACGAGTGGATTGTTGCCGATCGGATGCACGAGCCGTCGGTCCGGGCCCGACAGCTGGTGGGGGAGGCGGTGTCGCGTTCGGAGGTCAAGGTGACCGTCGCGGTTCCGAGGCGTCAGGCGCGGCAACGCGTCGGCCGGTTCTGGTCGTATTTCCCGCTTCAGGACCGGACCTCGGCGTCGGCCCTGTTCAACGCCCCGTGGAGTGTGAACGACGACCGGACGACCCTGCTCGAGAACGACTACAACCGTGAGATCCTCACGACTGTGGCAGGTATGTTCGTCGACCTGCTCCCGCGGTTGACGGTGCCCGAGGATCCGGCGGCGCATCTCGACTACATGCCCGCGCGAGGCAGGGAACTTCTCTCGTTCGGCGACCGTGTTCTCTGCGCCCATGTGCCGGTCGGGGCAGGGCATCAGGAACTCGTTCCCGATGCCACAGGGACTCTGCGGTCGGCGTCGTTGCTGCGTCCCCTCGATTTCGCGTTCGAGATCGACGCGGGAATCCACGAAGCGTGGGCCATCTCACCGAACACCGAGCCTGATGTCCCGCACTGGAGTTGCTATTCGTCAAGACAACGGTTCCTGCGGTTGCGTCAGTTGTTCGCGGCGTCGGTCTCCGGCGAGCGCTTCGAGGACGACGACAGATCGATGAAGCGTGCCCTGGACACCGTGGCGAAGCGCGGTTTGCTCTCATGGCTGCGCGAGTGGGCCGAAGGAGACGACGACGTATCCGCCGCCAACGCGTTCAGGTTCGTCGTGGGCAATCGACGGCTGCCGGATGTGGACCTGGACCAGGCCAAGGTCGTTCCGACCAGTTCCGGTATGCGGACGATGGCCGACCACCGGATCGTGTTCCTCCACCAGGAGGAGGGTGTCGAGATCGAAAGCGCGATCTTCGTCCGACCCGGCTTCCTGGGGCAACCCGAGATCGAGACAAAGCTCCGGGCAGTGGGGTTCCGGGACCTCGACCCGCAGGCGATCCTCAACGCGCGTCTCGCGCGACTGTCCGCCGGGTCGAGCGACGACCAGTACACCAAACTCTGGGACGCTGTTCTTGGAGTCCCGGTACGGGAGGCTTTGTCGATACTGGTGCGCTATCCGGGCACGGTCAAAGTCCCGACTCTGGACGGCGGATGGGCCTGGCCCGGCGACGTTTTCGACCTCGACGAACCGCTGGGGGCCGACTACGCCTCCAGGAGTCTTGATCGGCGTCGGTGCCTGCCGGAAGTGGCGCGTGGGCTCGGAGTGGTGCACAAGCCCGTCCGTGACTATGCCTTGGAGTCCGAGCCGTTCCTGGACGAGTACCGGGATTGGGTGGTCTCCGCACTCGACGAGGACCGGGCTTCGCCGGGCACCGCGGAGCGCCTGGAGTTCTTTCCCGGTCGGGGAGCGGGCCCGGTCTCGGCATTGTTCATCCTGAAGGAGGTCGGGGCGTCCGACCAGATCCGCGAGCGTTGGACCGTCGAGCTGCTGGGATTCGAGGGGGCCGAATGGTCCTGCGAGGACCTCGACACCGGGCGGACGCACCCGGTGCGGTCACCGGTTCAGTGGGCCGTGGAACGAGCCGGTCTGGTGCGGTCGAATCGGGGCTTCCGGGCACCCACCGAGGTCGTCGCACCCTCGCTCGTCAAGTACGAGAAGCTGCTTCCCTTGTTCACCGGTCCACGGGCGATCGTCGATGCCTTGCATCTCCCCGACGAGCTCGACTCCGTGCCGGCTCCGGTCCTCAGGACGGCGTTGGAGGCGGAGCTGTTCCCGTCGAACATCGACGACTCGGTGCTCGTCGAATTCGTCACCGCCGCGTGCCGGATCGCCTATCCGGGTGCCCAGCCGCCGAGCATCCCTGCCAAGGTGGGACGGGCGATCGAGTCCCGTTCGCCCGGCGCGGTGTACGTCGCCACGACCGACGAGCAGGACAAGTTCCTCGCAGCGCGCCAGCGCCCCTATCTGCGGACGACCGAGGCGCGGGCCGTCGAACTCGTGAACTTCGTGGGCTGCCGTCGGTTCGAGGACAGCTTCGCGTTCTCCATGGTGCTGGACGGTGTGCAGGAGAGCGAGCGGGTGCTCGACGTCTTCACCGGGCTTCGCAGCACGCACGTCGCCGACCGGCTCACCAACGCCACGATCGCCATGGCGCTCCAGGTGGTGAAGCGGGTGACGACCGAGGACGGCCTCGAAGACCAGTCGCTGCCCTACCACCTCGACGGGCTGAACCTGGTCGTGCAGGACGCGGCCGACGAGCGGCGTCAGCTCCGGATCGTCAACGAAGCGTTCGATCTGCGCCTCACCGCCGCCGATCTCGACACGGTCCGCAAGGCCGGCGTCGATCGTCGCTTGGAGGAACTCCGGCTGGAGGCCAGTGCCGCGGCGACGGACGAGGACCGACTCGAGGTGTACTTCGGGCCGGACGACCTGCGCGAGGCGCTGCCCAGGGGGCTGTGGCAAGCGCTCGTGGCGCAGGACCTGGTCGACGACCGTACCTCGGTCGCGAAGCTGTTCCGGACCGTTTACGGAACCGACTCGATCAAGTTGCTTGCCGACCGGTTCAGGCAGGAGGGTTTCTCGGACGTTCCGGTCGAATGGGCGGGTGGTCCGGCGACCGTCTCCTGGCTCCGGAAGATGGGGTTCGGCGCCGAGTACGCAGGTCGGCGCAGCGAGCGTCAGGACAACGAGTTCGTCGTCCCAGGGGCGGTGCGGCTCAATCCTCTGCACAAGTTCCAGGTCAAGATCAGCAGGCAGCTCCAGGACGTGCTCACACTCAGGGAGGCGAACGGCAGGCATCTGAAGGCGATGGTCAAGCTGCCCACCGGGGCCGGCAAGACCCGGGTCGCCGCCGAGACGGTGCTCAGGCTTTTCATGGACGGGCGACTGCTCGGTCCTGTGCTGTGGATCGCCCAGTCGGTGGAACTCTGCGAGCAGGCCGTGCAGACCTGGAGCACGGTATGGCGAGGGCTGGGGGACGAGCGCCCGCTGACCGTCGGCCGATTGTGGGAAAGGAACACCGTCCATCAGCCGGACACGGAGTTCAGTGTCATTGTGGCCACGGACGCCAAGCTCGACGCCGTCCTGGAGAGCCCGGAGTACGAGTGGCTCGGCCAGGCGTCGGCGGTCATCGTCGACGAGGGGCATCGCGCCGGCGGCTCCGAACGGTACACGCGTATTTTCACCTGGCTCGGTGTGGCCGGTCGTGGATGGGAGCGGCCACTGGTCGGACTTTCGGCGACGCCGTTCAAGGGCACTTCCGAGCAAGCGACCTCGGCTCTCGCGAGCCGATTCGGCATGCGCATGATCGAAGCCTTCGACGGGGACGCGTACGCGCAGTTGGCCGAACTCGGGGTCCTGGCCCGGGTCCAGCACCAGGTGCTGCCGGGGATCGACGTCGAACTGCGGGACGAAGAGATCGAGGAGGCCACGAGGCAACGCCGGCTCAGCCAGAGCGTGCTGGACCGCATCGGCCGTGACCAGGCCCGGATGTCGATCCTCGTCGACCACATCATGGATCAGGATCCCGACTGGCCGGTCCTCGTGTTCACCCCGAGCGTGCTGTCGGCCCAGGTCCTCGCGGCGACTCTTCGCTATCGGGGCAGGGAATCGGCCGCGGTGAGCGGGCAGACGGGCAGACAGGAACGGCGGGACATCATCGCGGGCTTCCAGAAGGGCTCGATCCGTGTCCTCGCGAACTGCGACTTGCTGATCCAAGGTTTTGACGCGCCCGGCGTCCGCGCACTGTACATCGCTCGTCCCACTTTCAGCCCGAGCGCCTACATCCAGATGGCCGGCCGTGGGCTTCGCGGTCCTGCGAACGGCGGAAAGCCCGAGTGTCTGATCGTCGACATGGCGGACGACTTCGGGGATGTCACCGACCTGCTCGGATACCGTGAGTACGAAGATCTCTGGCAGGAGCAACGCGCATGATCCTCGTTCCCGATCTCGCGGATATCGACAAGACCGCCGTCAGCGACGCCGAACGTCGGGTCGCTCGCCTGCTCGGGCTGGTGGAGGGGGATCCGGACGCCGTCGCCTTCCACTCGGTGCGTCTCCGATCGCATCCCCACAAGCAGCAGGCGGAGGCGGACTTCGTCGTCCTGTGGCGGAACGTCGTCATCCTCGTCGAGGTCAAGGGCGGAGGAATCGGCAAACACGACGGCGTCTGGTACAGCATCGACCGGCGTGGCGACTGGCACAAGCTGGGTTCCTCGCCCATGGACCAGGCGCAGTCGGCCATGTACGCGCTGAGGGAGATCCTCCAGGACGAGGGCGCGGGATGGTTCGCCTCGGAGGCCGCTGTCATCACGCCGGATATAGATGCCCCACCGCATGACGTGGGTTGGCGACCGACACACTGGCTCGCGAGAGAAGATATGAGCTCCGAGCGTCTTGCCCGAGCACTCGATGTCATCGCGTCGGGTGCCCGCACGCCACCGGCCGGGCGCAGGCGCGCCGGGACCGAGCGCCTGCGGGCGAGTCTTTTCGGCGAGTTCGCCCGGATGCCGGTGATCGACGCCCAGCGCGGCGCGGTCATGGAAGAACAGAACCGGGCCACTGCCGGTCAGGCCCGGCTGCTGGCCGCGTTGGCACGCAACCCCAGAGTCGTCGCGTCGGGAGGAGCCGGAACGGGCAAGTCGCTGGTTCTGGTGGAGGCCGCGAAGCAGGAGGCGGAACGTGGCAGGTCGGTACTGATCACCTTCAACTCGCGGGAGCTCGCGGGATACTTCGCACCGCACATCGGTGGCAGGGGCATCGCGGTTGTCCCGTTCGCGGATGTCGGGCCGGGACGTCGTTACGACGTCGTCCTCGTCGACGAGGCGCAGGACCTGATGAACGCCGACAGCATGGACCGGCTCGACACCGTGATGAAGGGCGGTCGCGCCGAGGGCCGCTGGCGCATGTTCCTCGACATGAACAACCAGGCCCACGTCGACGGGGCGTTCGACGAGGAGGTGTTCGAGCTCGTCGCCTCCGAGGCGTTGAGGGTCGATCTGGATCTCAATGTCCGGAACACCAAAGCGATCGTGCACATGGTGCAGGAGTATCTGGGGGCCGACATCGGTGATCCCGGAATCGTCCACGGCGAGAAGGTCCATTGGCACACCCCCGCCGGGGTCGGTGATGTCGATGCAGCCGAGGACGTGGCCATGGAATTGGTGGCCGGAGGGGTGCGAAAGGACGACATCTGGATCATCGGTGCCGGGGCCGGTGCGCATTCCGGCCAGTCCGCCCGAGGCTTCGCCCTACGTCTGCCCAAGGTCGTAAAAGGGCTGGAGGCAGAACATGTCGTGGTCTACGACCTGCCGAGATCCTTCGACGCGGCGGGAATGGCGGCTTTCTACGTGGCCGTGACGCGGGCCCGCGTCTCACTGCACATCGTCGCGTCCAAGGAGGACCGGACGCGATTGCAGCGGCTTCTCCGACCGAGGCAGGTGACGTGATGACCCTGACGAGAGCACAGCAGGCGACCCTGAACCACCTTCGAGCTGCCTACGTCGGCCCGGATGGTGACGCGGACGAAGTCGTTCTGAACCTGCCGGACCGGCAATACGCCGTGGGGATGCTCTTTCCGGCGGCATCCGTGGTTCCCGACCCCGACGATTCGTCGAACGAGTCGGTCGAGTCCGACGTCGCGTCGGGCGAGATCGAGGAGGACGGCGCGGCCCCGCCGCTCGCCGAGGATTGGCGTCCCTCGTCGGCGGCGATCTCCTTCGTCACCGACCGGGACCTCGTCTTCTGCGACTTCTCGGGCGGGACGTACCTGCCGGTCTCCGAGGACGGGCCTCCGCGGTGGCAGCGGTCGCCGTTCCGTTTCGACGAGGTGGAACTTTCCGAACAGCGTCCCATGCATCAGTTCCGGGTCGGCGAGGTGGAGCTCGAGATCGGGTCCCGATGGCGGGTCCACGGCGAGAACCGGCTCGTCACCGTGCATGCCCGCGTGTTGTCGCCGTCGACCGGGGACGACCGTCTGGACATCGGCCGGACCCTGTTCCAGATCGATCTCGGCGTCAGGCCGGCCGCGGAGGCCCGGATCCTCGAATACGACACGGCACAGCAGTTCGACACCGACGAGGAGTCGGCGGAACTGAGGCTCCGTTACCGTGATCGCAAGGTGTTCGCGGTGGGCCACGGTATGGCGGCCGACTGGGTGCTTGTCGACGGGTCGTGCACACGGGTGTTCCTCGATCCGGTACCCGCGTTCGTGGTTCCGGCCATCGAGACGACGGGTTTCGCCGCCGATTCGAAGGCTGCCGAGGCACTTCGTCTGGACAACCTCGCCCGCATCGATTCGCAGCCGGACGAGGTTCTGGAGCTCCTGGACGTGTTCGTGGGCGCATTCGCCGATTGGGTCTCCGGGCAGGAGGAACGGGTCGGTGGGTTCGGGGAGGATTCCTCCGCCCGCGCGATCACGGAGCGGGCGAGGCGGTCCGTCCGGCGCATGGCCGCAGGCGTCGAGCTGCTGCGTGCACCGGACGGTTCGCAGTTGAGGACAGCGTTCGCGTTGGGCATGGCCGCGATGGATCTGCAGATGCGTCAGACGGAGATCAGGCGAGGTGGCGGCCCGGACGTGGATGCGCCGAGGTGGCGTCCCTTCCAGCTCGGATTCCTGTTGGTGGCACTGGCATCGACGGTCGACGAGTCCCACGAGGATCGGGAACTGGTCGATCTGATCTGGTTCCCCACGGGCGGCGGGAAGACGGAAGCCTACCTCGGGCTCGCGGCTGTCGAGATCTTCCGTCGTCGGGTAGTGCTCGGGCTTGCGGGCGCGGGCACGGCGGTGATCACGCGCTACACGCTTCGCCTGCTGACGGCGCAGCAGTTCCAACGGGCTGCCTCACTCGTCTGCGCGATGGAACTGCTTCGGCGCGACGATCCGCGCGCGCAGGGCATGGCACCGTTCTCCATCGGACTCTGGGTCGGCAACGAGGTCACGCCACGTTCGCGGAGCGATGCGAAAGCGGCACTGGAACGTCTCCACAAGGCGGCCAGACCGGAGGAGGTCAACCAGTTCCAGGTCGAGCGTTGTCCATGGTGCGGTGCGTCGCTTGTGCCGGCCGGCAAGGCGATCGATCGATCGAGCTACGGATTCCGTCTGGTCGGACACGAGGTGGTGATCCACTGCACCGATGAGGACTGCCGGTTCAACGACGCGCTTCCCGTCGCCGTGGTGGACGAGATCCTCTACGAGGAGCCGCCGACGATCCTGCTCGCCACGGTCGACAAATTTGCTCGGCTCCAGTTCCGGCCGGAGGCCGGGAGGCTGCTCGGCCTCGGCACACCTTTCCGACAGCCGACACTCGTCATCCAGGACGAGCTGCACCTGCTGTCAGGCCCTTTGGGGACCACCGTGGCCGTCTTCGACGCGGTGGTCCAGGTGCTGTTGAGCAGGAACGGCACGGCCCCCAAGATCATTGCCTCGACGGCGACGATCCGGGCCTCGGACGAGCAGGTGCGAGGCCTGTACGGGCGCGAAGTGGGGCTCTATCCGCCGGCAGGTCTCGACGGTGATCTGACCTTCTTCTCCCGACCCGTCGGCAGCGGTGAAGGTCGGCTGTACGTGGGTCTGATGCCGCAGTCGCTTTCGCAGGTGTCGGCCCTCATCTCCGCCGCGGCGCCGCTGCTGGAGATCCCGGCGGTGCTCGCCGGTCGACCCGAGACCGGGGCGACGCGGGATTCCTACTGGACCGCGGTCCTCTACCACAACAGCCTTCGCGAGCTCGGTCGGACGGGGACGCTGGTGGTCGACGACGTGAACGGACGTCTGGAGCCTCGTGCGGAACGTCTTGGTCTGCCGTTGCGCCGGGTCCGTGCCGATCGGGTGCTGGAGCTCACCAGCCGGCGCGGTGCGGAGGAGCTTCCCAACGACCTGCGCGAGTTGGATCGCAGTGCGGACCACTCCGATCAGGCCGTCGACGTCGTCCTTTCCTCGAACATGCTGTCCGTCGGCATCGATATCCCGCGCCTGTCCCTGATGCTCATGGTGGGCCAGCCGAAGACGACTTCCGAATACATCCAGGCGACGAGCCGCGTGGGTCGTGGTCGGAACAACGGAGTGGTCACCACGTTGTTCCGATCGAACCGCGCTCGTGACAGATCGCATTTCGAGACCTTCAGGGGCTACCACGAGGCGCTCTACCGCAACGTGGAGCCGACGAGCGTGACTCCGTGGTCGCTGGCGTCCCGGGCCCGCTCCCTGCCGGGCGCCCTGGTGGCCTTGTTCCGGCAGTCGTTCCCGATACTCGCCGACAACGGTGCTGCTTCGCGGTTCGATCTCGAGGACGATCGGCTGCGCGACGCCGTCGAGAAGTTGGTCGCGAACTTCATCGCGCTGGTGGCGAGATCGGAGCGGGTCGAGGCCGAGGAGACCGAGGACCAGGTGTGGGCCCTGCTTCGGGACTGGGACCGCCGCGCAGCGTCCGCGCGCGAGACCGGTGCCGCGCTCCTGTACGACCGTCAGAAGGCCGACGACGTCGCGCTGCTGAAACGGTTCGACCAGTCCGGGCAGGGCTGGCCCGTCGCGGACTCGATGCGCTCCGTCGAACCCAACGTCGCTGTCCAAGTACACGAACCGATGGAGGACGCCCGCCGTGGAACGAATTCTTCATGACCTGCGGCTTTCGGAGGCAATCACGCCGTTCGGCGTGGGAGCGGTCGTCGACGTCCGAGGCGAGTCGCTGATCGCACCCGACACCTCGTGGTGGGACCGGCGGGCCGCGCGCGAGATCCACTGCGAGCGGCTCGTGCTGCGTCTGGGCGGCGGCGTGCTCAAGCAGCCGCCGGCTCATGCGGGACGCGCCGGCAGAGAAACGGCGCATCTCGTCTACTGGAGGTTTCCGACCTGGCGTTTCTGCGAGCGCTGCACGACCCTTTCGCGCGGCAGCGGGAGGAACAAGGGCCGTTGGACCAACCAGTGCGAATGCGGCGGGATGCTCGTTCCCATGCGATACGTCGCAGTCTGCGAGCGCGGGAGTCACATCCAGGACGTGCCCTGGTTCAGGTGGGCGCATCGGGGGACTGATTCAGGAGTGACCGAAGAGGTGCGATTCTGTCGCGCCTACAAAGAGCTTAAGTTTCTGCGCTCCGCCCAGCGCGGCGAGGGTCTGGCGTCGTTGCGAATCCACTGCAACGGGTGCCGACGGTCACGGCCGTTGTCCGATCTGGTCCTCACGGACTCGCTGCAGCGGGACGGTATCCGGTGCGGCGGGACCCAGCCGTGGGAGGAGACCGACACCGCCGTTCGCTGCGACCACCCGCTCAGAGCGGTTCAGCGAGGTGCGACCAGCAACTACATCGCGGATCGGATCTCGGCGCTCGACATTCCCGAAGAACGTCCGCCGTCCGCCGAGCAGGCGGACCGTATCCGCAGTCACGTCTACTTCGAGAAAGTGGTCGCCGACAACGGCGGCCCGCAGGCCGAGATGGTGTCCGGGTGGATCGCGGCCGAGCTCGGAGTCACGGCCGACGAGGTCCTGAGTCTCGCGGCCGGTGGTGACCCGGCCGACGACAAGCCGCTCCTGGACCTGAAGGACGGCGAGTGGGCCGCGTTCCTCAAGAAGCTGGAGGGCGGCAGGGATCGCAGCGACGGCGACTTCGTCGTCGACGGATGGAGGACGCCCGAGGAGTCGGAGTGGCCGTCGGCGTTGACGGATCGGCTTCCCGCCATCGGCCAGGTCCGACGCGTCCGTGAAGTCAGGGCCCTGCGCCGGTTCCAACGGCACAGCGCCGACGCCGATTTCGTCACCGTCGATCTCGGGCCGGATCGGAAGCGGAAACCGGTCTACCCGGCCGTCGAAATGTTCGGGGAGGGGATCTTCCTGCGTTTCGACGAGTCTCGTCTGGTCGAGTGGGAGAACCAACCCGATGTCCGGGCCCGGGCGGGCATCCTGATGGCCCGACGTGAGTCGGCACCGTGGGCCGCCGGGCTGGACGTGCCGGAGCCGAGATTCGTCGCGCTGCACACCATCGCCCACCTGCTCATCCGGAGGTTGGCATTCGCGAGCGGGTACGCGTCGGCGTCGTTGCAGGAGCGGGTCTACGCCAACACCGACCGGCCGGACCGGACCGCCGGCATCTTGATCTACACGGCTGCCGGCGATGCGCAGGGGACGCTCGGCGGGCTCGTGCGGCTGGGCGAGCCGGACAAACTCATTCCCTTGCTGATGGCCGCGTTGAACGATGCCGATGTGTGCTCGAATGATCCGGTTTGTATCGAAAGCGATCGCCAGGGCTCCTCGTCGCTGAATCTCTCGGCCTGCCATGGGTGCGCACTCATCAGCGAGACGTCGTGCGAGACGGCCAACCGGTTGCTGGACCGCCAACTGGTACTGGGAGGCGGGACCGTCACCGGGCTTCTTGACCAAGTCCTGGATCAGGCAAGGCGTTCGCCGGCGGCCCACCCGAAGGAATCGTGACTTCACATCTTTTCGCGTCGCACGAACCGATAATCACCGAGCTCGTTCAGTATGCCCTTTTCGCGCATGGCATTCTTGGGTTCTATTGGGAAATTCGGCATGTCGGCTGATGGCTCAAGCGCATGCTGCAGATCTAATTTCGAGGCTCACCGCAATGCTGCCGGAGTGACGATCGGTGGACGATCGTTCCGCAATTGTCGAAGTTTCTTCGACGGATCTGCCTTGTATATTGAACCTTGATGTCAAGGCAATGATTTTGGGTGATTGGTTGAGCGGTACAGCTGACCCGATGATTGCATGAATGATCTTCATCGGATACTTCTAATCCTCCGGCGACTATGGCTAGGATCGGAACATCCAGGCGGAGCGAGTAATCGTTTCAAGGGCGCATCAAGCAGGGGCGGAGTTGCGTCCTTTTTTGGTTTCCCGTCGACCTGGCGAGACATTCAAATCAGAGGGGATTGATCCGGATGAGCGATTTCTGGGGGGTTGACTTGCGTGAAGGCGGCGACCAAGCGGGGGACGGGGCGGTGCTTGTTCTTTTGATGTCGGACCATGATGCGGTCCTTGTTCGGATTCAGCTGACATTCGTTGCTGATAAGAGTTTGGACAAGCTCAAAAATTCTATCGAGAGCGACGCCTGCAACGAAGAACATGAATCGTGGCTGAAGCATCGAACGGGGGAGCTGCGCGAAATTGCGAAAAGCGTTCTCGTCGAGAGTATTGCCTTGGTGATCGCGCATATGGTTCACCATTAGACCCGTGTATAGGAGAGTCGCCCTCCGCTACCCCTCCACCACAACCCCCTGCCGCACCGCCCGCAACGCCGCATAAAGCTCCGCCGACCCGACCGCATCCGTCGTATGCCGTCCCGTCAGCTCCCCGATGCGGTTGAGCCGGTACAGCACCGTGTTCCGGTGGCAGTGCAGCAGTTCCGCGGCCTTGGTCGTCGAGCCGCCGACCGAGAACCAGGTGTCCAGCGTCTCCAACAGCGTCGTGTGCTCCGCCGCTGGAAGGGCGTCCAGTGCCGCGAACACTGAGCGGGCCATGTCCGCTGCCGCGTCCGGGGCTGACGCCACCAGCAGTGCTACCGGTGCCTCGCCGTAGGTGTGTGCGCCTTGGGTTCCTGGTGGTAGGCAGCGGGTCGCTACTTGGGCTTCGCGCCAGGCGCGGGTTGCGTCGAGGGGGGTGCGGAAGGGGCGGCTGATGCCGGTGCGGGTGGAGGTGAGGGTGGTGAGGAGGTCGCGGGTGGCGGGGATGGTGCGGTCGCCGGGGAGGTGGAGGAGGCCTGCTGTGCTGCCTGCCAGGCGGGTCCATTGGGAGGTGACGCCCAGGGCGCGGAGTTTGCTGACGGTGCCGGGTGGGAGGCCTTCGGCCTCGTCCGTCTCGGCGTTGACGACGAGGAGGGGGCCGGTGCCGTCGAGGCGGAGGATGCGGACGATCTCGGTGGCGCGGGGTGCCGAGGTGATGCTGCCGTCGAGGAGGGAGGTCAGCATGGCGGTGCGGGCGGCGGCGTCGCGGTGGGAC
Source organism: Catenulispora yoronensis (assembly GCF_039531695.1). Lineage (NCBI taxonomy): Bacteria > Bacillati > Actinomycetota > Actinomycetes > Catenulisporales > Catenulisporaceae > Catenulispora > Catenulispora yoronensis. The sequence continues at coordinate 27,291 of NZ_BAAAQN010000066.1, read as the reverse complement.
TGTTCCTCGACCGTGGTGCGGTAGGCCTCGGCGGCGGCGCCGGAGTGGTCGTCGATGATCTGCCAGATGTCGGAGGCCAGGTGGAGGAGTTCGGTGGCGCGGCCCTCGTCGGTGGCTCCGGCCAGGAGGCGGTCCCAGATGAAGCGGCCGCCCAGGCGGTAGGCGTGGAGGAGGGCCGGGAGGGGGATGCCGAGTTCGGCCTTCAGACGACCGGCTTCGCGGGCCGCGTCCAGGGAGATGGGGTTCTCCTGGAGCGCCAGCAGCAGCGTGCGGAGGTTGTCGCGGACCGCCGTGCGGACCCGGTCGTGGTGGTCGCGGAGCTGGTCGGCGTAGCCGCGCTCGGCGTCGAAGATCTGGTCCGTGAGCTCGTCGGCCAAGGGATCCACGTCGCCGAGGAGTTGGGCGACCAGGCCGACCGCGCCGCGCTTGCCCGTCATGCTGTGATGATAACCAGAGGTTGACGCCTTGTCTTGTGCGTCCGCACAAAACGATCGCCGGAACCCGCACCCCTCGCCCATGGCGTCAGCAGCTCACTTGCGCGAGCATCTCCACCAATAAGGGACTAGTTGCCTGCTGGTTAAGGCGCGCGCACAACGAGGAGATGTGACCCTCATGAGCACAGCGACCCTGCCCGCCGCCGAGGCGGCGACGATCGACCAGGCTCTCACCGAGCTGGCGGCCGGTGTCGAAGCGTGGAAGGCCTGCGGGCTGAGCCGACGCAGGGAGCTGATCCAGCGCCTCCACGCCGCGACCGCGGCCAACGCCGAGGCGTGGGTCGGTGCCGCCGCTGTTTACAAGCGCTTGCCCGACGGCAGCCAGCTCCGCGGCGAGGAGTGGACCAGCGGCCCCTACGCGGTCCTCACCGCCGCCGCGGTCCTGGCGCAGAGCATCGCCGCCCTGGAGGCCGGCCGCAGTCCCGTCGACGGCTACGGCTTCGGCACCGCCCCCGGCGGCCGCACCACGGTCAAGATCCTCCCGCACGGCGTCTACGACCGGCTTCTGCTCAGCGGGTTCACGGCCGAGGTGTGGATGCCCCCGGGCGTCACCGAGGCGGACGTGCGGGCCCAGGCCGGACTGGCGCTGCGCGATCCGGCCGGCCCCGGCGGCGTCGGCGTGGTGCTCGGCGCCGGGAACATCACCTCGATCCCGGTGCTGGACGTGCTGTACGAGCTCTACGCCAACAACCGCGTCGTGCTGCTGAAGCTGAACCCGGTCACCGACGTGCTGTTCGACGCCTTCTCGAAGGTGCTGGCCCCGTTCATCGACCTGGGCCTGGTCCGGATCGTCCGCGGCGGCGCCGACGCCGGCGGCTACCTGGTGCACCACGACCTCGTCGACCACGTCCACATGACCGGCAGTGCCCTGACTCACGACGCCATCGTGTGGGGCACCGGCGAGGAGGCCGCCGCCCGCAAGGCCGCCGGGACGCCGCTGCTCACCAAGCCGATCACCAGCGAGCTCGGCGGCGTCTCGCCGACCATCGTGGTCCCCGGCCGCTGGTCCGACGCCGACCTGAAGTTCCAGGCCGAGCACGTCGTCACCCAGAAGCTGCACAACGGCGGCTACAACTGCATCGCCTCCCAGATCGTCGTGGTCGGCTCGGACTGGCCGCAGAAGGAGGCGTTCCTGAACCACCTGCGCACGGCCCTGGCCAAGGCGCCCGCCCGCCCCGCCTACTACCCGGGCAGCGACGCCCGCGTCGCGCAGGCCTGCCAGGCCTATCCGGACGCCGAGCAGATCCGTTCCAGGGTCCTGATCTCAGTGCCCGGCGACGCCGACGACACCGCCCCCGAGCCCGCGCTCACCACCGAGTACTTCGGCCCGGTCCTGGGCGTCATGGAGCTGCCCGGCGACGCCCGGCAGTTCCTCGCCACCGCCGTCCGCGCCGCCAACGACCGGTTCGCCGGCACACTCGGCGTCAACATCATCGCCGACCCGCGCACCATCTCCGGCCTCGGCGCGGCCTTCGACCAGGCCGTCGCCGACCTGCGCTACGGCACCGTCACCATCAACGCCTGGACCGGCGTCGGCTACCTCACCGCCGCCGCGACCTGGGGCGCCTTCCCCGGCCACACCCTCGACAACGTCCAGAGCGGCATCGGCGTGGTCCACAACGCCGTGCTGCTCGCGAACCCGGAGCGCACCGTGCTGCGCGGACCCTTCCGGCCGTCGCCCCGCGCGCTGTTCCACGGAGAGGCGAGCATGTCGCCGAAGCCGCCGTGGTTCGTCACCAACAAGACCGCGGCCACCACCGGACGGCGGCTGACCGGCTTCGCCGCCAAGCCCCGCTGGTCGGCCCTGCCTGGCGTGTTCATCTCCGCGCTGCGCGGCTGAGACCGGGATCGAAGAGGACCAACCATGCTCAACCTTGCTGTGCTGCTGGAGAACACGGCCCGGGACGTGCCCGAGCGCGACGCGGTGGTCCTCGGCGACCTGCGCCTCACTTACGGGCAGATCGAGGCGGCGGCCAACCAGGTCGCGGGCGCGCTGGCGGCTCGCGGCGTCGGCCGCGGCGACCGGGTGGCGCTCAGCTGCCCGAACCTGCCGTACTTCCCGATCGTCTACTACGGCGTCCTGAAAGCCGGAGCGACGGTCGTGCCGCTGAACGTGCTGCTCACCGAGCGGGAGATCGCGTATCACCTCGAAGACTCCGGCGCCGTGGCCTATTTCTGCTTCGAGGGCACGCCGGAACTGGCGATGGGCAAGGCCGGCCGGGCGGCCTTCGACGCCGTGCCCGGCTGTGAGCACTTCGTGCTGATCACTGCCGGTGCCGCGAGCGCCGCCCCGGAACCGGAATCCGACGTGACCACCCTCGCCGCGTTCACCGAAGGCCGGCCCCCGACCTTCAACACCGTGCAGACCCAGGAGACCGACACCGCGGTCGTCCTCTACACCAGCGGCACGACCGGCCGGCCCAAGGGCGCCGAGCTGACGCACAGCAACATGGTGCAGAACGCGCTGATGGTGAGCCGGATGTTCGGCGTGCGCGAGAACGACGTCCACCTCGTCACGCTGCCGCTGTTCCACTCCTTCGGCCAGACGGTCCAGCAGAACTACGGCTTCGCCAGCGGCGCGACCCTCGTCGTCATGCCGCGCTTCGACCCTGACACCGCGCTCGGCCTGATGGAGCGCGAAGGCGTCACGGTCTTCGCCGGCGTCCCGACCATGTACTGGGCCCTGCTGCACAGCGAGAAGGCGGACACCTTCGACCTTCATAAGATCTCTGAGAACCTGCGCCTGAGCATCTCCGGCGGCTCCGCCCTGCCGCTGGAAGTCCTCAAGCAGTTCGAGGAGCGCTTCGACGTGCCGATCCTCGAAGGCTACGGCCTGTCCGAGACCAGCCCGGTCGCCACCTTCAGCCGGGCCGACCGGCCGCGCAAGCCCGGTTCGATCGGGCTGCCGTGCTGGGGCGTCGAGGTGGACGTGGTCCGCCCGGACGGCGCGCGCTGCGACACCGACGAGCCCGGCGAGATCGTGATCCGCGGTCACAACGTGATGAAGGGCTACCTCGGCCGCCCCGAGGCCACCGCCGAGGTGGTCGACGCCGACGGCTGGTTCCATACCGGCGACGTCGGACGCCGCGACGCGGACGGCTACTACTACATCGTCGACCGCACCAAGGATCTGATCATCCGCGGCGGTTTCAACGTGTATCCACGGGAAATCGAAGAGGTGCTGATGACGCACCCCGCGGTCAGCCTGGCGGCCGTCGTCGGCGTCCCGCACGCCAGCCACGGCGAGGAGGTGAAGGCGTTCGTGATCCGGAATCCGGGCTCCGACCTCACCGAGCAGGAGCTCGTGGCCTGGGGTAAGGAGATGATGGCGGCCTACAAGTACCCGCGCACGGTCGAGTTCCGGGACCGGCTCCCGATGACCGCCACCGGCAAGATCCTCAAGCGGGAGCTGGTGGCGCGGCCGTGAGCACCCGCTACGCCGACGTCCCCGACTGGGAGCGGCTGCCGGTGCGGCGCGTGGCGACGAACGGCATCGAGCTGAGCGTCGTCGAACACGGAGAAGGCCCGGCCGTGGTGCTCTGCCACGGCTTCCCCGAGCTGGCCTTCTCCTGGCGCCATCAGGTGTATCCGTTGGCCGAGGCCGGTTTCCGGGTCCTGATTCCCGATATGCGCGGCTACGGCGACAGCTCGCGGCCCGCCGGGCCGGAGGGCTACGACGCCCTGACCCTGGCCGCCGACCTCGTCGGCCTGCTGGACGCGCTCGGCCTCGACGACGCCGCGTTCGTCGGCCACGACTGGGGCGCCGCCGTGGTGTGGAATCTCGCGCTCGCCCACCCGGACCGGGTCCGCGCCGTGGCGGGGCTGAGCGTCCCGATCACGCCGCGCCCGCCGGTGCCGCCGATCCCGATCCTGCGCAAGCGGCTCGGCGACGGCTTCTACATGGTCTGGTTCCAGGAACCGGGGGTCGCCGACGAAGTCCTGAACGCGAACGTCCGGCGCACTCTGCTGTCGGACGACATCGAGGCCTCGGCCTGGCAGGCGGCGGCCGGCGACGACGACCCGCTGCGCCCCCGACGCTTCATGACCGAGGCGGAACTCGACGTCTTCATCCGGACCTTCGAGCGCACCGGCTTTACCGGCGGCCTGAACTACTACCGCGCCATGGACCTCACCTGGCAGCGCACGGAGTCGCTGCAAGGCCGCACCATCGACTGCCCGTCGATGTTCCTGACGGGCTCGAAGGACTTGGTCGCGCAGTTCATGAGCGCCGAGCGCATCGGCGACGTGCTCACCGACCTGCGGGAGAACGTGACCGTGGACGGCGCCGGACACTGGATCCAGCAGGAGCGCCCCGACGAGGTCACCGAGGCGCTCCTGAGGTTTCTTCGCTCGCTGTGAGGAGCGACTACGAAGCCGCTTGCAGCTTCGCAAGCTCCCGCGCCACCGCCTCCTCATGCGCCTGCGCATCCTCGCGTGCCTTGCGCGGGCTCCACCGTCCGCGCATGTACGCGGCGAACGGCAGGAACACGATCTGCCCGGCCAGCGTCACCCACCACCAGGTCTGCCACTGGTGCGGACCGTCCTTGACGGCCTTCGCCACCTCGGCACCGTGCGCCTTGAGAACCGCGAGGTCCGGCTGCGCCTGCTGCACCGTCTGGAGGCCTGAGGCGCCCACGTCCGCCACCGCACGGCCCAGCACGTCCGGCGGGATCGCCGTCGGCGGATACTTGGCCAGCTCGGCGAACGTCGCCGGATGCGCGTTGACGATCGCCAACGCCGGCCCCGCCTTCGCGTTCGCGGCGGCGACCTCGGCGCCGTGGTCGACCACCGGCGTCACCGACGTCACCACCACCGGGACGAAGGCCGCCGACACCGCCACCACGAGGCGCAGGATCCACCCCCACACCGCGAGGCCGGTGGCCGTCGCCGCCGGATTGCGCTCCTCGACCGTCTCCGTGAACGCCGCCATCCACGGCGCGTAGGTCACACCCGCGAGCGCACCGCCGATCAGGAACACGGTCGCGAAGGTGTAATAGTCGGTGTGCGGGCGGGTGGCGAGCTCCGCGAAGACCACCGTCGTGACGATCGTGCCGACGCAGCCGACGATCATCAGAGGCTTGCGAACCTTGAGCCGGTCGGACACCAGGCCCGCCACGATCAGGCTGATCGCGTTCGCGGCCCAGTACCAGTTCGCCACGGCGTTGGCCCGCTGCTCGCTGTAGCCGTAGACCGCGGAGAAGTAGATGACCAGGTTGCCGACCAGGGCGTAATACAGCAGCAGATACACGCTCACTGCGAACGCCGGACCGGCGATGCGCGGATGCAGCATCTGCCGCCAATGGCCGGTCAGCCCCTCCTCGGGATCGATGCCCCGGGCGCGCGCTTCGACGAGGGCGCGGTCGCGCAGGCTGACCATGATCTGGTCGCGCAGGCGCGGCGAGAGCTCGCGCAGGCCGAACAGCGCGATGACGAACACGATCAGGGCACTGACGGCTGCGTACCGGAGTTCGTCCTGCCAGGTCGAAGTGTCCAGCGTGTGGCTGGTCACCGTCGTCACCACCAGGCTGCCGGCCACCGGTCCGATCGCCCACGCGCCCATGGCCGTCGCGCGGCCGAGCTGCGGCGAGAAGTCGCGGATCAAGGCCGGCGTCGCGACGAGGATGATGCCCTCGACGAAGGAGAGCGCGGCGAACAACGTCAGGAACGCGCCCTTGCCCGACACGTTCGGCATCACCAGGACCAGGATCCCGGCCACCAGGAGGCCGTAGACGACGAGGTTCGCGCGGCCCCAGCGGTCGGCCAGGCCGGCGATGAGCGAGGAGGCGGCGCCCACGGCGTTCCCGATGACCGACATCCAGATGAAGTAGGTGAAGGTCATGTGGTAGCGGGTCATGATCGACGTCGCGACCGCGTACTGGATGTAGAGCAGGTAGTACAGGACGATCGTGGTCAGCACGACGATGGCCAGGTAGGCGTACCGGCGGGCGGACTGCGGGTACGCCGCCAGATCGCGGCGCCAGAACCGGGTCAGGACGGCCGGGGCGGCGTCCGCGGTGATGCTGGGGGATGACACAGATGACTCCTTCGCTGTGAGGTGGAGAAATCGGTCTTCCTTCGGGTGGCGCCGTACCACCGCCTCCAGGCGGCGGTCGGTTATCGCATGGCAGCCGCCCGCAGCTCCTTCTTCAGGATCTTGCCGGTCGGTCCGATGGGCAGAGTGCTGAGAAACCGCACTTCGCGCGGGTACTTGTAGGCGGCGAGGCGCTCGCGGCAGTACGTGATGACGTCGTCCTCGTCCGCCTGCGCGCCGGCCTTGAGCGAGACGTAGGCGACGACTTCCTCACCGAGCCGTTCGTCGGCCCGACCGATGACGGCGGCCTCGGCGATCGCCGGGTGGGTGTAGAGGACCTCTTCGACCTCGCGCGGATAGACGTTGAACCCGCCGCGGATGACCATGTCCTTCTTGCGGTCGACGATGAAGTAGTAGCCGTCCTGGTCGGCGTAGCCGAGGTCGCCGGTGTGGAACCAGCCGTCGCGGACGGTCTCGGCCGTCGCTTCGGGGTTGTTCCAGTAGCCCTTCATCATGTTGTGCCCGCGGATCACGATCTCGCCGACGTGCTCGGGCCCGGGCGGCAGCGGACGGTCGTGGTCGTCGACCACACGGGTCTCGACGCCCCAGACCGGCTTGCCGATGGAGCCCACTTTGCGCTGCTCGGCGCTGATGTTGAAGGTCGTGGTGCTCGCCGATTCCGACAGGCCGTACCCCTCAAGGATCACCACGCCGGGGAACTTCTCCTCGAAGGCACGGATGACCTCGCCGGGTATCGCGGCGCCGCCGGAGCAGCCGACGCGGAGCGCGGAGAGGTCGTGCTGTGCGGTGTCGGCGTGCAGGAGGGCGAAGAACATGGTCGGGACGCCGGAGAAGACCGTGCACCGGTGCCGGGTCATCGTTTCGAGGACCGGGCCGATCTCGAAGCGGGGGACCAATGCCATGGTGCCGCCGTGGCGGACGACGACGTTCAGGACGCTGGACAGCCCGAAGACGTGGAACAGGGGGAGCACCGCCAGGATGACGTCGTCCGGCTGGACGCCGAAGAGGTCGCCGGACACGGTGCAGTTCATGTAGAGCTGGAAATGGGTGAGCTCGGCGCCCTTGGGGCGGCCGGTGGTTCCGCTGGTGTAGAGCACGACGGCGGTGTCGTCGGCGTTGGTCGGGGCGATGTCGTCGAGAGCTGCTTCAGCGGTCGAGGCGGCGGCCACGAGGTCGGCGAAGGGAAGCGTGCCGTCCAGGGCACCGGTCGGCAGCTCGGGACTCCCGGGCGGATCCACCACGTAGACGGCCACTTCATCAGCAGCCTGTGTCGCCTCGACTGCTTCCTTCGCCAGCGGTGCGAACGTCACGAGGACCGTCGCGCCTGAATCCTCAAGGTGGTAAGCGATCTCGCGCGCCTTCAGCAACGGATTCAACGGCACCATGATCAGGCCCGCTTTGAGGATGCCGAAGTAGCAGAACAGGAACTCGGGCAGGTTCGGCAGCTGCACCGCGACGCGGTCGCCGCGTTCCAGACCGAGGGCGAGCAGCCCCGCGGCCACCTGCCCGGACGCCGCGTCGACCTGCTCGTACGTCAAGGTCGCGTGCTGCGTGTGGCACAGCGGCTTGTCCGGCGCGGCGTTCCGTGCTTCCCGAAGAATCGTCGCGAGATTGAAAGTCATGGACACTCCGCTTCCCAGTCGCACCAACCGACCGCCCGGTATGTTTGGCCTTAGTATCGTCTGGAATCGCGGGGTGTCAATGGGGGCGCAGCGGGACTCTGACGAGGAGTGACATGACGGAGCAGGACCGGGCGAGGGTGCCGCGGGGCGAGGCGCGGGACCGGATCGTCGCCGCGGCCACGGAGCTGTTCGGCCGCTACGGGTACGAGGCCACGACGACCCGCCAGATCGTGGAGGCCGCGCAGGTCACCAAGGGCGCGATGTACCACTGGTTCAGCTCGAAGGAAGAACTCCTCACCAGCATCTACCGCGAGCTGCTGGCCGAGCAGACCGGCCGGCTGCAAGCGATATCCGCCGGCCCCGGCCCCGCCGACGTCCGGCTCCACCTCGCGGTCACCGACCTCTTCGCGCACATGGACGACCACGCCGAAGCCCTCACTGTCTGGGCCCGCTCCATGCATCTGGTCGCCGGAGAACATGCCAGCGCGGTCCGCGCCGAACGTCGCCGCTATCAGCACCTGTTCCAGGATCTCGTCGAGGAGGGGCAGAAGACCGGCGCCTTCCGCGACGACGTGCTGGCGACCGTGGTGACCAACACTTTTCTGAGCGGCATCGTGCAGATCTATCGCTGGTTCAGCCCCGACGGTCCGCTCACGCGGCGCGAGTTGGGCGAGCAGATGGTCGCGCTGTTCCTGGACGGGGTGCGGTCGTCGGCGGAATGAGCCGCGTTACGCTGCGGCGATGCGGACTGTTCCGGCGGGGTGGGGACTCGGGGTCGGGGAGATAGTGGGGGCCGGGCGGAGGTTGTATCGGGCCCGGCCTTGGATGGTGGACGCGTTCATCGCGGTGGTGATGCTCGTGGTGAGCGTCATCTGGGCGAAGCAGTATCCGTATGAGCCCGACGGTCAGCACGTCTACAGCGCTTCGGACGTGCACCAGGTGCCGTTCCGGCCGATCGACGCATTCGGCTGCGCGTTGACGGCGCTGGGCTGCGCCGCCATCGCACTGCGGCGCTGGCACACCGAGTGGGTGATGGCCGGCACCTGCGCCCTCATCGTGCTCTACACCAGCCTGAACTATGCGCCGACGACGCTGGCCTGGTGCCCGATCCTGATCTTCTACACCTTGTGCACGCGCACAGTTCCGTTGCGGGCGTTGCCCTACGCGATGGCGCTCTTGGCCGTGTGGTTGCAGTACAGCCTGGCGCTCGTCGTTCTCAGTGTCCTGCTCGCAGTCGCACAATCGGTCACCGTTATCGCCGTGACGTGGAGCTTCGGCGACCAGGCGCGGCGCCTCGCGGAGCGGAACGCGCGGCTGGCGTCGCTGACCGAACAGCTGCGACGCGAGCAGGCGGCGCGGGCCGGCCGCGCGGTGGCGACGGAGCGCGTCCGGATCGCGCGGGAACTGCACGATGTGGTGGCGCACCACATGTCGGTGATCTCCGTGCAGGTGGGCCTGGCGCAATACGTCCTGGCCAGCGACACCGAGACGGCGGGCCGGGCGATGAAGACGATCGCCGATGCCACCCACGAGGCGATGCTGGAGATGCGGCGGATGCTGACGGTGCTGCGGCCGGTGCCGGAGAACGGCCGGACGCCGGGGCGTGGCCGGTCCCCGGCGCTGGAGCCGGCCTCGGGCCTCGCCGGACTGGACGCGCTGCTGGACCGGGTCCGCGCCGGCGGCGTCGACGTGCGGCTGCGGGTCTCCGGCGAACCGGTGGAGCTGCCGCCGGGGCCGGACCTGGCCTGTTTCCGCGTCGCGCAGGAGTCGCTCACCAACGTGATGAAGCACGCCGCCGGGGCCCGGGCCGTCGTGGAGCTCACGTATCAGAACCATGCCATCACCCTGCGCGTCGCGGACGACGGCGGAAGGGTACGCTCCCTGATGGACGCCGATCGGATCGAACCGTCGCCCCCGGAGCTCGCGGGAACCGGCAACGGCCTGGCCGGCATGCGGGAGCGAGCGAGGATCTACGGCGGGACGCTGACAGCCGGGCGCCGCGCGGCCGGGGGGTTCGAGGTCGTCCTGACGCTCCCCGCCGGGGACGTCCCGGACGATCCCGAGATCTGATCCGGATCGGCGCGTCCCGGCCCGCGGCCCGCCCGGGGAAGGGGGCCGCACGGTGTGGCGGGTGCTGGTGGTGGACGATCAGGTCCTGATCCGGGCCGGGCTGGCCGCGCTGATGCGGGCGGCGCCCGGCGTGGAGGTGGTCGGCGAGGCCGCCGACGGCGAGCAGGCCCTGGCGGTCCTGGCCGAGCGCGAGGCCGACGTGGTGCTCATGGACCTGCGGATGCCGGGCATGGGCGGGATCGCGGCCACCGAGCAGATCGTCGCCGCCCGCGACGCCGCCGGCCGGCAGACCCCCAGGGTGCTGATTCTCACGACCTTCGACCTCGACGACTACGTCTACGCCGCGCTGAAGGCCGGAGCCAGCGGCTTCGTGCTGAAGGACACCCCGCCGGACCGGCTGCTCGCGGCCATCACCGTGGTCGCGCACGGCGACATGCTGTTCTCCCCGAGCATTTCCGAGCGCCTGGTCGAGGCCTACACGCTGCGTGGCGAGGCGATGGGCGGCCCGGCGCCGGATCTGGCGCTGCTGACCGCGCGGGAGGTGGAAGTGCTGCGGCTGGTCGGGAAGGGGATGACGAACCCTGAAATCGCCGACCACCTGGTGGTCGGTGAGACGACGGTGAAGACCCACCTGAGCCGGACGATGACCAAGCTCGGTCTGTCGACGCGGGCGCAGGCGGTGGTGGTGGCCTACGAGACCGGGTTGGTGGTGCCGGGGGACGGAGGCGGGCGGGGCGGCGGCTGACAGCCGGCGCTTGACGGCTGGCGCTCGACGATCGGCGGCCGGCTCGTGTTGGTCGGCGGCCGGCGGCGTGCGACCACCCCGAGGCGGACACCGACACCGGTGCCGGCCCCAGCCCCGGCACCGATGTCGGCGTCCCACGCCGCCACGTGATCAGGACCATCGTGACAGCATTCCGGCCGGTCGCGCGTCGTCCACTGGATGAAGCGGGAAGCGCACCGTAGTCCTGTGGTCTACTGACGGACCGGGACCCGCCCCGGGCGACCGACCGCGATCAACCCCCGGCGATCGCCCGCACCGCCTCGATGGTGTCGGCGTCCTGAGCCCGTTTGTCGTCCCGATACCGCAGGACCCGCGCGAACCGCAGCGTGACGCCGCCCGGATACCGCGTACTCCGCTGCACTCCGTCGAACGCGATCTCCACCACCAGCTCCGGCCGCACCCGCACCGTCCAGTCGTCGGCCTCCGTCTGGAGCTCGCGCAGCCGCTCGGTCTGCCACGCCAGCAGCTCGTCGGTCATTCCCTTGAAGGTCTTGCCCAGCATCACGAAACCGCCGCCGTCCGGGTCGCGCGCCGCGAGATGCAGGTTGCTCAGCCACCCCCGCCGCCGTCCGTGTCCCCACTCCGCCGCGATGACCACCAGGTCGAGCGTGTGGACCGGTTTCACCTTCAGCCACACCGAGCCGCGCCGTCCGGCCGCGTACGGCGCCTCCAGCGCCTTCACGACGACGCCCTCGTGCCCGCGCTCCAACGCGTCCTTCGCGAACGCCTCGGCGGCCTGAGGATCGTCGGTCACCAGCCTCGGCGCCACGGCCTCCGGCGGCGCGATCGAGGCCAGGAGCTCGGCACGCTCCCACGACGGCAGGTCGATCAGGTCGCGGCCGTCGAGGTGCAGCAGGTCGAACAGGAACACGGTGAGCGGGATCTGCTCGCGCAGCTGCTCCAGGTTCCGCCGGCTCCCGGTGCGGCTCGCCGTCTCCTGGAACGGACGCGGACGCCCGTCCTCGGCCAGCGCCAGCGCCTCGCCGTCGAGCACGGCGGCCGTCACCGGGAGGGCCCGGGCCAGCTCGACGACCTCCGGCAGCCGGTCGGTGATGTCGTCCAGGCTGCGCGTGAAGACCTGCACGCGGTCCCCGTCCCGGTGGATCTGGACCCTGATGCCGTCGAGCTTCCACTCCAGCGCGGAGGGCGCCGTCTTGGCCAGTGCGGCCTCGACGCTGTCGGCGGTCCCGGCCAGCATCGGCTGGATCGGGCGCCCGACCACCAGGCCGACGGCGCGCAGCCCCGGCACTCCGTCGCGCAACGCGGTGCGCGCCGCGCCGGCCAGGTCGCCGCCGAGCATCGCGGCCCGCCGCACCTCCGTCGCCGGGACCTGCGCCGCCTTCGCGACCGCGTCGGCCATGACCCCGTCCAACGCGCCCTGGCGCAGCTCCCCGGTGAGCAGGCCGCGCAGAAACGCCTGCTCGCCGACGGTGGCGCGAGCGAACAGCGCGGACAGCGAATCCCGCCGCCGAGCCTGTGACCCGGGGCCGGTGGTTGCGCCGATCTCGCCGAGGATCCGGTCGACCTCGGTCAGTTCCAGCTCCGCCTCGGCGGCCGGCTCGGGCAGGTCCCGCAGCGTGGCCCAGCCGACGCCGATCTGCCGCTGCGGCAACTCGCCGGAGAGGTAGTGGACGGCGATCGGCACTTCCTCCGGCTCGCCCGCGCGCAGCAGGTCGGCGAGCAGAGCGATCTTGGCGGTGCGGGCCGAGGCCTCGGTGACCGCCGTGGATGTGTTCGCCAGGTCCGACAAGCGCATGAGGGTATCGTCCGCCACGCCACTGACAGGGGCGACTCTGCTCACCCACATGGCGCAGAGCGGCCGGAAGCGTGGGCTCGGTCGGCGCTATCCCAGGTCTCTGATGAAGACCCGCCTCCGCGTCGCCAGCATCACTTTCACTCCGCTGTGCGTCGGCACGAACTGGCACTCGATCACCGGCTCGTTCGCCGCCGGGAAGTCCGCGACGCAGACGTTTCGCACGGCGTTCCACAGCGTGATGCCGCTCTCCGAGACGCGGACCACCCGCGGCTCGGGCCGGGTGTCGTCGAGCAGCACGCCGTCCAGGCGGTCGGGCACCGGAACCCGCTCCACGACCTCCTCGCCGGTGACCCGGTGGACGCTGATCCCGTCCGGACCGCCCAGCGCGACGAGGTTGCCGGAGGTGGAGACGGCGACCTGCGTCACGCCCTTGGGACGGCCGAACGCGTGGACCACAAAGGGACTGTTGATCTGCCACGCGGCGGCGGCGGACGCGCCGGAGGCCGTCTCGCCGAGCCCGATGAGGACGTTCGGCAGCGCGGCATAGAGCCGACGAGGCCGCAGGGTGCCCTCCAGCATCCGCCAGCCCTCGCCGTCGTCCCAGATCATCGGTGGCCGCTCGGGGCTGGCCAACGCGACGCCACGGCGGCCCAGGCCGTGCAGGTCCACCGCCGCTTCGAACCGGACGTTCTTCACCGCCGGGACCGGAAGCGGATGGCTGTAGGCGGGCCACGGCCACGCCAGATTCGCGCTGACCACCGCTTGCGTCCTCGACGGGAGGCCGACCAGTTCGCCGGGCAGGACGTAGGACAGCCCGGCCACGGTTCTCGGCCCCGGCGCGGCGACGAACTCGTAGGGCGAGGTCAGGGCCGCCAGCGTCTGATGCGGCCGGCCCGCGACGGCGTCGTAGAGGAACACCTCGGACCAGTAGCTCGTCGGCTGCGTCCCGAAGGCGAGAAACGGGTTGCCGCCGCCCTGGAGGCAGACCGCGACCATCGGCCGCTGCTGCGCGAGGACGGGGACGAGCCGGACCCGATCGATGTGCTGCGTCTCGTGACATTCGAACACTGTGATCCGGTCGGCTTCCAAGGTCATGACGCACACAATAGAGTCGGCGCGACCAGGAAAAGAAGGCTAGGAGCTGCCGCTATCGGCGGACGCGTCGTGACTCCGACGACGTTGCTCGCGCCGCACCAGGAAGTACCCCGCAGCGAGCCCGAATGCCGCCGCGGTCTCGTGGCCGATGGTCGCGAAGTTCGGCACCAACCCGAACCAGTCCGCACTGGCGAACGGGTAGGCGAACACTCCCGCCGCCCAGAACCAACGCAACGGGTTCGGAACCAGCGGCGTCACCGCCGCCGCCATGGCCAGTACGCCGTAGCTGATGCCGTAGTCATAGCCGTTCCACCACTGCGCGGGATAGCGGCCCGAATGGACCGCGGCGGCGGCCGCGGAGGTCGCGACGGCGGTGGCGACCGTGTTCGCCACCAGGAACACGACGATCATCGCGATGGCACCGAAACGGCGCTCCAGCAAGGCCATACAGACTCCGACCCCACCGCCGATGATCAGGATGTGCGAGATCCAGCCGCTGTCGGTGGCCGCGAACAGCGGGCTCGCCAGCAACACCACCAGGGGATCGTGGGCCATGTTGTGAGGGTTGGTGCTGATGGCGATCTTCAGCTGATCCGCGGTGTGCCCGGGAAGCAGGCGTCCCAGGACGAGCAGACCCGCGCACACCAGCAGAAGGTAGGCGAACGTCACCGGGTTGCGGCGAGGGTAGGCCGCCAGGAAGCTGATCGCCATACGCCGAGCTTGGCAGAAACGAGTCGGCACATGATGGACCCGCGGCCCCACAATGGTCCGGACACCTGAACGGAGCCGCCGATGTCATCCACCGAACCGCCGCGCATCACGTGGCGCGCCGAGCCCGTCCCGGACGGCTTGCGAGTGACGCAGGCTTACGTGTGGGCCATCGACCCGGAGGACGGTCGAGTCCTGATTCAGGACCGCGGCACGCAACACGCGCGGCGCTACAGCCTCCCCGGCGGCAGGCCCGAGCCCGAGGACGGCGGCGACCCGGTCCGGACGGCGGCCCGCGAGGCGCTGGAGGAGTCGCAGATCCATATCGACGTCAGCCGCGCCGTCTATCTGGGATACCAGCTCGTGGAGGGGGACACCCGTTACGACGGGCCCCATGCCCAACTCCGCTACGCCGCGCCGATCAGCTCCTACGAGCCGATCGGGCCGGACCCCGACAACGGCCGCATCCATCGGCGCTACATGGTGAGCCTGGACCGCGCTCCCGAGATCCTGGCCTGGGGCGAGCCCGGTGCGGCCCAGGCAGCCCTCGCCAAGCAGGCCGGGCTCGATCTCGGGCTGCGGGTCGACGCCCCCGCGCCCGACGGTCACCGCGATGAGGTGAAGGCCCGCTACCTCGTCTGTCACGACTACGGCATGGGCGCACTCTGGTGGTGGGTCACCGCCCGCAGCGCCAAGGAGATCATGGAGCGGATCGCCGACGTCGTGGTGAGCTTCTCCCCGGAGTCCGCCCGCTGGGCCGACGAGAACGGGTACGAGGAGATCGACATCGACGCCCCCGACCCGAACGAGCTGAGCAGCATGAAGGCCACCCGCGACGCGCAGCGTCAGCAGCAGGGCTTCGGCGCGGTCGTCGGCCGGGGGACGGTCTACTTCCGCTGCGTCTGGGGCGAGTACGAGAAGCAGGCTCCGTGGTGGGACGACGAGAACGCGGCCTACTTCCTGCTGGAGATCGGCGAGGACGGCTACCGCAAGCGCGGGATCTTCGAGTACGTCGAAGGCCCCTCACATCGGATGGGCGAGGACGACTGGGCCTTCAACCCGCCCTACGACCTCTACGAACCCGAGTGGGCCCGGTTCGAGATCGACCAACAGACCTTCGAGGCTGCCTGGGAGGCCGCGATTCCGTTTCCCGTGGACGATGAGTAAAGCTCACCGCTCCTCGCCCAGCCGTATGGAACAGAAATTGCCGCCGACGCGGAACAGCGCCGGATGGCTGACATCGGTGTCCGCGTAAGGGATGTCGGCCGCGAACAGTTCCGCGTCGTCCTCGGGCCGGTAGCCGATCGCCGCGCCCTCGGCCAGTGAGAACCAACGCCGCGTGTTGGCCGAGACGCCCCACAGCACGCGATAGCCGGCGGGCTCCACGGCCAGACACGCCTCCACCAGGCGCGCGCCGTCCTCGCAGGAGATCCACACCGACAAGTCGGTGGGCGCGGCCGGCTCGGGCCGGAAGGCCCCGATTCGCAGACAGCTGACGTCGATGCCGTAGCGCGAGTGGTACAGACTGCCCAGCGCCTCCACCGCGGCCTTGCTCACGCCGTACAACGTGTCCGGCCGCGTCGGCACATCGGCCGGGAGGAACCCGTCCGGGCCGATGTCGTCCCGGGTCCAGAACCCGGCGGCGTGGATGCTGGAAGCGAGGACGGCCCGGGGCACGCCTTGCCGCACCACGGCTTCCAGCACCTGCCGCGTCCCCTCCACGTTCGCCATGGCGAGCTGTTCCCATGGTCCTTCGCCGGGCAGTCCGCCGAGATGGAGCACGGCGTCCACACCGGCGCAGGCCTTGTCCATGACGGCCGGATCGAGGAACGAGTCGACGATGATCTCCGCGTCGTCGTTCCTTTCAGGGATCGGCGCTATGTCCAGCAGGCGAAGCGTCCGGCCCGGCCGGGCCAGCAGCGGCCGCAGCCAGCCGCCGATCCGCCCCGCCGCGCCGGTGATCAGAATGCGTTCGGTCATGATGCCTCCCCGTTCCCGTCCCGTTCCCATTCCCGTTGGTGGCCGGTCTGTGGTTGGACTGCGGCCGGTCTATGGCCGGGCTACGGCCGCTGCAACGCGCCGTCGCGGCGGCGTGGCGGACGCCAGGCGGCTCCGGGCTGCGCCTTCGCGGCCGGCGGATATTTCGCGGCCAGGGCCTCGTCGAGATCGACGCCGAGCCCGGGCGCGTTCGACGGCCAGAGATGGCCGTCCTTGATCTCCGGGCACCCGGGGAAGACCTCCCGGTGCTCGTCGGTGAACAGATGCTGCTCCTGGATCCCGAAGTTCGGGCTGGCCAGGTCGAGCGCGAGGTTCGCGGCGTGGCCGACCGGCGAGACGTCGCCGGGGCCGTGCCACGCCGTCCGCACGCCGAAGGCCTCGGCCAGATTCGCCAGCCGCCAGGCCGGCGTCAGGCCGCCGATCGCCGATATGTGGACCCTGATGAAGTCGCACAGGCGCTCGGCGACCACCGGCCGGTACTCGGCGGGGTTGACGAACAGCTCGCCGATGGCGATCGGCGTCGCGCACTGGCCGCGAATGGCCCGGAGCCAGTCGAGATCCTCCGGAGCCACCGGGTCTTCGAGGTAGAACAGGTCGTACTGCTCCAACTCCTTGGCGAGGCGGACGGCCTCGGTGGGGTGGACCCGTTCGTGCACGTCGTGGATCAGCTCCAGTTCCGGGCCGAACGTGCTGCGCAGGTGCTCGAACAAGGAGCGTACGGTCCGGACGTAGGCGCGGGGATCCCAGGCGCCAGTGTCGTTCGCGGCACCCGGCACGCCGTATGTGCTGCCCCCGGCGACCGCGACCTGGCAGCGCACGTAGCGGTAGCCGGCCTCCAACGATTCCTGGACTTCTTCGGCGACCGCTTTCGCGTCCACGCCGGCGGCGTGGGTGTAGAGCGGCACGGCGGTGCGGCAACGGCCGCCGAGCAGTTGCCATACCGGCAGGTTCGCGATCTTGCCCTTGATGTCCCACAGCGCCATGTCGACGCCGGACAGCGCGTTGTTCATCACGGGTCCGGAGCGCCAGTAGCCGCTGACGTGGAGGGTTTCGAAGATGTCTGTGATGTCGGCGGGATCGCGGCCGATCAGCTGCGGCGCCAGGTACTCGTCGACGACGGTTGCGACCGCTTTCGCGCGCTGGGTGAAGGTCGCGCAGCCGAGGCCGTACAGGCCCGGCTGGTTCGTGTCGATCCGGACGACGACCAATGTCGTGCCGGTGGGTGCGGTGAGGATGGTCCGGACACCGGTGATGCGGACCCCGGAGGACACGCCTTCCGGGGCGGCTTGCTGCCACGGGGGCTCCGGCGATTGCGGCGACTCGGGTGCTTCCGGCGACTTCGGCGACTCGGGTGACTCCGGTGACCGGGCCTCGTTCTGCTTGCGCGTGCTCATGTGCCGATCCTCCAGCGCGTGTCGATCCGGCTCCACTCAGGTCTCGAAAGTCAGACAACTGAGACGGGGCGGGTGCGGCCGTCGCCGCCTCCCGCCCCGCCCGAAGTGCTCACGCCTCAGCGCTCACAACCCGCCGTGCCTATGCCCCGGCTCCCGGTCCGATCTGCTTGCGCGCCTCGGAATCCGCGATCTCGTTGCGCAGCCGTGCCATCTCGTTCTCCACGCCCGAGCCGGCCGACAGGGCCTCCAGCTCGCGCGTGATGTCGTCCTTGCCGTAGCCGGTCGGGTCGTTGAGGACGCCGGACGCGGTGAGCTCGTCGAGCGCGGCACCGCGCGCCTGGAGCTGCGCGGTCTTGTTCTCGGCCCGCTCGATGGCCAGGTTGACGTCGGCCATCTCCTCGGAGATCCCGCTGAAGGCCTCGCCGATCTGCGTGGTGGCCTGGGCCGCCGCGTAGGTGGCCTTGATGGTCTCCTTCTTGGTCCGGAAGGCGTCCACCCGCTGCTGGAGGTTCTGGGAGGCGCGGACCAGGCGCTCCTCCTCGGCCTGGAGGGCCTGGTACTGGCCGCTCATGTCCTCGATCTGCTGCTGGATCGGCGCCCGGCGCAGCAGCGCCTCGCGGGCCAGGTCCTCGCGGCCGACCTCCAATGCCCGGCGGGCCTGGGTCGAGCGCTTGTCGACATCGGCCTGGAGGTTCTTCATCTGGATCTCCAGGCGCTTGCGGCTGGTGGCCACCTCGGCCACGCCGCGGCGCACCTGCTGCAACAGCTGGAGCTGTTTCTCGTACGACAGGTCGAGCATCTCGACCGGGTTCTCACGGCGCTCCAGGGCCGCGTTGGCTTTCGCCTCGACGACCAGCTTCATCCGTTTCATGACGCCGCCCATGGACGCTCCCTGCCCCCTTGTGGTTCCCGTATCACGGGATCAACGCTTCCGCCTGAATCGTGGTTCCCAGGATAGGCGCCTGAGATGCCGAATCGTCCTGCGAGGTTGTGCGGATTCCGAGCTGTGCCAGGAAGGCCCCGCCCAGGACCACCACTCCGCCGACGATCTGGGTGGTCGACAGGCGCTCCCCGAGCGCGGCCCAGGCGACGATGGTGGCCGCCGCCGGCTCGACGTAGGCCAGTCCGGCCGCGGTCGTGGCGGACAGCCGCTGGATCGCCGCCGCGCCGGTCAGATAGGACAGCACCGTGCTGACCAGCACCATGAACGCGGCCAGCAGCCAGCCCTGGATGTGGTGCGAGCCCATGGCCACCGAGTCGCCGAGCACGCCCCACGGCGCCGACCAGGGCGCCGCCAGCGGGAGCAGCAGCACCAGGCCGACCGTCATGCCGCCGGTGGTCAGGGTCAGCACGTCCACGGTCCCGGCCAGGTGGTCGATCAGCAGGAAGTAGGTGGCGTTCCCGGCGGCCGCGCCGAGGCCGGCGGCCAGCCCGAGCGCGTCCAGCCGCACCCCGGACCAGATCTGCACCACGATCGCCAGGCCGACCATCGCCACCGCGACGCCGATCACCGACACGCGCGCCACATGCGTGCGCCGCACCAGCTTCTCCCAGGCGACGACGAGTACCGGACCGGTGAACTCCAGCAGGATCGCGATGCCCACCGGCAGGCGCGAGGCCGCGACGAAGTACAGCACCTGGCACGCCGCCACGGCGACCAGCCCGTAGACGACGATCGGCCAGCGGTTGCGGACCATCGTCGTCAGCTGTCCGGGGCGGCGCAGGGCCAGGCACACCACGGCGAGCACCGTGACCGTGCCGATCAGCCGCAGCCAGACCGCCTGCAACGGGCTGAACCCGGCCTCGATCAGGGCTTTGGCGAACGGACCGCCGGCGCCGAAGGCCACCGAGGAGGTGATACCGAAGAGGACGCCGGTCGTGGTCCGGTTGAGCGAGGCGCTGGTCACCTGACAGATGGTAATAGGTGAAAGGCGGCCTTGTCCTTAGACGATCATCAGGTGGCGCCGAGTTGTGATCGCGGGGGCGTGGCGTCGGCCGCCGCGCGCACCGCGTCCGCGAACGCCTCCGGCGCCTCCTGCGGCACGTTGTGCCCGATCCCCGCCAGGTACCGCGTCTGGAACCACCCGGTGAACAGGTCCCGGTCCCCGGACTCCTCGAACGTCGGGCCGCCGACGCCGTCCGCCCCGGACTCCAGCACAACGGTCGGCACGCTGATCGTCGGCGACGCGGCCAGGAGATCCTCGATCTCCTGATAGCGCGGCTCACCCTCGGCCAGGCCGTAGCGGTGGCGGTAGGAGTGGATCACGACGTCCACGAACGCCGGGTTGTGCAGACTCGCCGCGCTGGCCTTGAACGCCTCGCCCGCTGCCTGCCACTCCGGCGACCAGGTCCGCCACAGCAGCTCGCACAGTTCCTCGCGGTTGCGCTCCAGGCCGTTCCGTCCGCGCTCCCCGTGGAAATACCACTGGTACCAGTACGTCGCTTCCCATTCCGGCTTGGACGGCTCGACCGCGGCGTGCGCGATGTCCTGGATGTTGTAGCCGTCCGCCGTCACCAGGCCCCGCACGCGGCCCGGCCACAGCGCCGCGACGATGCAGGCGGCCCGGCCGCCCCAGTCGTAGCCGGCTACTACCGGTCGGTCCAGGTGGAGCGCGTTGATGAAGTCCAGCAGGTCCTGGCCCAGCGCTCCCTGCTGGCCCGAGCGGGGATCGGTCGCGGACCGGAAGTGCGTCGAGCCGAAGCCGCGCAGGAAGGGGACGTAGACGTCGAAGCCGCCGCTCGCGGTGAGCGAAGCGGCGACTGCGTCGTAGGCGCGGATGTCGTAGGGGAAGCCGTGGAGCAGGACCACGGGGATGCCGGCCGGATCCCCGTGGCGCTCGTATGTGACGGTGAGGGTGGGCGTCACGATGTGGTCGGTGTGGTCTGCGCTTGGTTCGTAGCTTGGGGTGTGGTTCGGGGTGTGGTCGGGGGTGTGGCTCGGGGCGTGATTCAGTTCGTGGCTCGGTTCGGTAGCTGATGCGGAATTAGCTTCGGAACTCATGAAGAGAGCTTGGCATGGCCGTCCGCGTAGGCCTGGAAGAAAGCGGCCTCGGCCAATACGGAACTCCGCAACTCGGAGAGCAGGACCCGTTCGTTCGGCCCGTGCAGCTGGCAGGCCGCGTCCTCCGCGCCGAACAGCAGGATCTCCGCGTCCGGCACCGCCTTGGCCAGGCCGTTCACCAACGGGATCGCGCCGCCGCTGGCCGCCTGGACCGCGTCCGCGCCCCACGCCGCCTTCAACGCCTCCTCCGCCGCCTGATACGCCGGACCGCCGGTCGACGCGGCGAACCCGGGACCGGCGTCCTGCGCCGTCACCGTCAGCTCGACGCCGAACGGCTTC
The DNA here is from genome assembly GCF_039531695.1 of Catenulispora yoronensis. Classification (NCBI taxonomy): domain Bacteria; kingdom Bacillati; phylum Actinomycetota; class Actinomycetes; order Catenulisporales; family Catenulisporaceae; genus Catenulispora; species Catenulispora yoronensis. The sequence goes on along the minus strand of NZ_BAAAQN010000066.1, from coordinate 5,978 downwards.
AACGCCTCCAGGTGGTCGATGAGCGCCTGCTGCGCCTCCTTCGGATCCTGCTGGGGATGGATCCGCAGGTTGATCAGGGCCCTGGCGTAGGGCACCACGGCCAGCGCGGCGGTGTCGACCGCCGGGGCGTCCAACCCGACGACGCTGATCGCGGGGCCGCTCCACAGGCGCTCGCCGAGGCCCCCGGTGCCGAGCAGCGGGACGTCCGGCTCCACGGTGGCCAGGGCGCGGAACTCCTCGTCGGTGTAGGCGGTGCCCGCCCACGGCTCGCGACGCAGGCCGGCGACGGCGACGTCGCCCTTGTCGTCGTGGAGTGTCGCGAGGGCGGCGATGAGTGTCAGCAGCGCGTCGGGGGCCGCGCCGCCGTACAGGCCGCTGTGGCGTGCTTCCTTGAGGGTGCGGACCTCCACCTCGACCTCGGCGTCACCGCGCAGCGCGGTGGTCAGCGTCGGGGTGCCGGGGCGGATGTTGCCCATGTCCGCGATGACCATGGCGTCGCAGGCGAAGGCCGAGGGGTCCTGCGGCGGGTAGTCGTCCAGGACGCTGCCGTATTCCTCCTGGCCCTCCAGGACGAGGCGGATGCCGACCGGCGGGCAGCCGTCGTAGGCGCGCAGCGCGCCGAGGTGCACGGCCAGGTTGGACTTGTCGTCCGCGATGCCGCGGCCGCGGAGCGCGGGGCCGTGGTCGGGGTCCGTGTACGCCGTCGGGGTGAAGGGCGGGGAGGCCCAGGCCTTCTCGTCGCCGGGGGGTTGGACGTCGTAGTGGCCGTAGAGCAGGACGGTCGGGGCGTCGGGGGTGGGGGGTGGGATGTGGCCGGTGATGATCGGCGAGGTGTCCGGGAGGTTCAGGTCCTGGAGGTCTTGGACGCCGGCGTCGCGCAGCAGTTCGACGAGGAGGTCGTGGCACTCGGCGATTTTCTCTTTGGGGTAGCCCGGGAAGGCGATCGACGGGATTGCCGCCAGGCGCTTCAGGTCTTCGGCGACCTGCGGCATCAGCGTGTCGACTTTGGCAGTGAGCTGCGTGATGTCCATGGGGTCAGTAACTCATAGGTGGTGGGGGTGCGCTGCTTGGGAGGGTCTGGTGGGGGAGTGGGGGCCATGACCCGTTATGGCGGGCGTGGCGGGCCTGGGGCTGGGGGCTTCGGGGATTGGGCGGTGGAGGTGTGAGGGCGTGGGGTGTGCGGTGCGGCAGTGGGGGTGTGGTGGTGGGGGTCTTGGCTGGGGCGCGAGGCTCTTGTTGGATGGCGGCGTCGCCCCTACGATGAGCACTCCGGGAACATGAAGATCCTTCATGTCCAGTCCAGTGCGGCCTTCCGTGGAGCGCGCCTTGTCCGTCGACACCTCGCACGACCCCGGCACCGTGCCGCCGTCCGCGTCCGACGCGGAGCCCACGGCCCGGGTCCGCGCCCCGTGGATCACGGGGTTCGTGTTCGCCGGACTCGGGTGGCAGGTGGCCAGCCAGGTGCCGAGCACCTTCACGGTGCCGCAGCAGATCAAGGACATCGATCCGGCCGGGCACGTCGCCGACTTCGCATGGGTCAACACCATAGGAACGCTGTCGATCCTGTTCCTGGGGCCGCTGTTCGGGATGCTGTCGGACCGCACGGTGTCGCGGTTCGGGCGGCGGCGGCCGTGGATCGCGTTCGGAGGCCTGGCCGCGGCGGCCGCGCTGGTGTTCAGCGGGATGCAGAAGACGGTGTGGGGGGTGGGGGTCGGGTACCTGCTGCAGACGGTGTTCGTGGCGGCGCTCGCCGCCGGGATGGTGACGATCGTCCCGGACCGGGTGCCGATCGGGCAGCGGGGTGTGGTGCTGGGGTGGGGCGGGGTGCCGCAGGCGGCGGCGTTGATTGTCGGCGGGGTGCTGGTGTCGCTGTCGAAGGGGTATGTGGGGCAGTACGCGGCGCTGGCGGCGCTGATGGTGTTCGTGGTGCTGTTCGCGTGGCGGGTCGGGGACCCGCCGTTGCCGCGGGAACGGCGTGAGGCGTTCAGTTTTCAGGCGTATCTGGCGAACTACCGGATTCAGGTGCGACAGTTCCCTGATTTCGGGTGGGCGCTGGCGACGCGGTTTTTGATGGTGTTGGGCTATGGACTTGGGACGCTCTACACGCCGTACTTCTTGGACGATGTTCTTGGGTTCAAGAACACGCCCAACGACAAGAGCAACGACAGCCACTTGCTGATAGTGGTCGCGGTGAACAGCGTTTCGACGGTGGCGCTGGTGGTGGTCGCGGGGTGGTTGTCGGACCGGTGGGGGCGTCGGAAGCCGTTGGTGTGCGGGGGGTCCGCGGTGATGGCGGTGGCGGCGGCGATGCTGGCGGTGCATCAGAGTTGGGGGATGATGCTGGCCGCTGGGGCGGTGCTCGGGTTGGGGTATGGGGTGTATTTGAGCGTGGACGGGGCGTTGGTGACGCAGACGCTGCCGTCGGGGACGGATCGGGGGCGGGACATGGGGTTCGCGAACTTGATGACGATCATTCCGTTCGCGTTGGTGCCGCCGATTGCGGCGTTGTTGATTAAGTTCGCTGGGGGGTACTCGGCGTTGTTCTGGGCTTCGGCGGTGGCTTCGGTGGCGGGGGCTGGGTGTATTTATCGGATTCGGGGCGTGCGATGACTTCGTCGTCTCGGGTACTCGTTATCGGTATTGACGGGGTGCGGTTGGACGTACTCCGGGATGCGAGGGTTGGTACGCCACATCTTGATGCGATCGCTGCCGCCGGGTTCTTGGCGCCGGTGTGGATCGAGGAGGGCACGCCGACGTGGTCCGGGCCGTGTTGGGCGACGATCGCGACGGGGGTGTCGGCGGCGAAGCACGGTGTGCTGCACAACGTGTTCCCGGATCATAATCTGGCGACGTATCCGGACTTTTTGACGCTGGCGTCGCTGTCGGGGAAGCGGACGTATTTGTCGGTGGGGAGTTGGGAGCCGCTGGCGACGTCGGCGTGCGGCGGGCCGTTGTTCGGGGCGCCGGATCGGCTGACGTTCACGTCGTATGGCAAGGACTGCGAGCGCGGTGACGAGGCGGCGACGGTTGATGCGGAGCGGGAGTTGGTGGCGGCGGATTATGACGTCGCGTTTGTGTATCTGGGGGATGTCGATCAGACGGGGCATGACTTCGGGGTCGGTGCTGAGTACGTCGCGGCGGTGGAGCGGGCTGATGCGCGGGTGGGGCGGTTGATGGCGGCGTTGTGGTCGAGGCCGGGGTATGGGGAGGAGAACTGGACGGTGATTGTGGTGACTGATCATGGGCATGTTGATGGGGGTGGGCATGGTGGGGATAGTGCGGTGGAGCGGACGGCTTGGATTGCGGCTTGTGGGCCGGGGATTGGGGTGGGGGTTGGGGTCGGGGGCGGGGTCGGGGTTGGGGTTGGGGTCGTGGGTGGGGGTGGGGTGGAGGTGCTGACGCTGCGGCATGTGGATGTTGCGGCGCATGTTTATGAGGCTGTTGGGTTGGCGGGGGAGATGGCGGGGTTGGGGTTGGAGGGGAAGGCTTTTGGGGTGGTGGGGTGAGGGGGGTTGTTATCGCCGGCCGCCGAGCCCTGACAGCCGACTGCTGATTGCCGACTACCAAGCCTTGACCGCCGGCCGCCGATTGCTGGGCGCCGTTGGCTGAATGCCGTTTACTGGTCGCCGAGCGTCGAGCGTCGAGCGTCGAGCGTCGAGCGCCGACTGCTGAGCGTCAGCGGCGTTTGGGGAAAGGAATGCGAGCAAGATCCTCGGCGATGTGAATCTGACCGTCGAACTCCGCGCCGGCCTCGGCGAGGTATCGCGAGCGTGCCTCGTCGACCGGGTAGCGCTGTGAGAAGTGGGTCAGCACCAGTTCGCGTACGCCGACGTCGGCGGCCAGGCGGGCGGCTTGGCGGGCGGTGAGGTGGCCGAAGGATTCGGCGAGTTCGGCTTCGGTGTCGAGGAAGGTCGCCTCTACTACCAGGAGGTCCACGCCGGCCGCGAGGCGTTCGGCGCCTTCGCAGCGGCGGGTGTCCATCAGGAATGCGAAGCTCTGGCCGGGCTTCGGGATGCTGACGTCCGCGAGTGTCACGTCGCCCAGGCGGCCCTCTTGCTGGAGGCGGGAGATGTCAGGGCCCTTGATTCCGGCGGCGGCCAGTTTCTCCGGCAGCATGCGGACGCTGTCGGCCTCGTCGATGCGGTAGCCCTGGCAGGGCATGCCGTGGTCCAGGGGCGCGACGCTGAGGGTCAGGTTGTTGTTGAGGGCGTAGTGGCGGTCGCCGGTTGATGGTTGAGTCGCGATCTTGGCGCGGGCCCAGTAGGGCGTCGCGAAGCGGAGGCGCTCGAAGTACTCCTCGTGCTCGGCGGGGAAGTGGCAGGTCACCTCGTGCGGGACGTCGTCGAGGGAGATGCGTTGCAGGATGCCGGGCAGGCCGAGGGCGTGGTCGCCGTGGAAGTGGGTGATGCAGATGCGGGTGATGTCGGTGGCGGACAGGCCGGCGAACTGCATCTGGCGCTGCGTGCCCTCGCCGGGGTCGAAAAGCAGGCCGTGGTCGTCGAAGCGGAGGAAGTAGCCGTTGTGGTTGCGGTAACGGGTCGGGACCTGGGACGCGGTGCCCAGGACTGTCAGTTCGCGGTTCACCATCGGACCTCCTGCTCCACGCCGGCTCGGATCCGCTCCCAGGACCATCCGTCGGCGCGCAGGTGGCGTATCAGGCTCGCGTCGAGCAGGGCCAGGACGGTGTAGGCGCGGAACTCTGGATCATAGGCGTCTGCGAACAGCAGCGTCAGGTGGGTTTTCCAGAACTGGTAGACGCCCAGGCGGTAGCGGGCGCCGGGGGCCGCGGTCTCGGAGGCGACGAGGAGGTCCAGGTGGGCCTCGACGTAGTCGAGGTAGGCGCGGACGAAGGCCAGGCGGCGTTCGGTGCGTGCGCCGTCGGGGCCGAGGGGGGCCGGGCCGGAGATCATCGCCAGTTGCAGCTCTTTTTCGCGGTCGTCGAGGAGGGCTGCGACGAGGCCGCTTTTGTCGCGGAAGCGGCGGTAGACGGTGCCTTTGCCGACGCCGGCTTCTTGGGCGACGGCGTCGGTGGTGAGGGCTTCTACGCCGCCTGAGGTGTAGAGGCGCCAGGCGGCTTGGAGGACCAGGGCTCGGTTCCTTGCCGCGTCGGCGCGTTCGCGGGGTGGGGAGTCGAGGAGGGGGAGGTCTTCCATGGGTTCATTGTAGACAAGCGGACTGGGGTCCGCATATTGTGGTGGGGGTAAGCGGACTGCGGTCCGGATGTGGGGCGTGGTTCGTGCTGGTCAGTTCATGTTGGTCCGTATCGGTTCGTATTGAAGGGGGAGTCATGACCACGCTGATTTCGCGTGAGGAGTTGCAGGCTGCCATCGCTGGTGGGGCGGTCACGGTTGTGGACGCGCTGGCGGGGAGCTATTGGGAGAAGCAGCATCTGCCGGGGGCGATACCGCTGCATGCCGATGATGTGGCGGCGAGGAGTGGGGAGGTGCTGCCTGATCGCGGGGCGCTGATTGTGACGTATTGCAGCAATCCTGCGTGTCAGAACAGTCAGGACGTGGCGACGCGGTTGGAGGGGTTGGGGTACACGAACGTGCGTAAGTATCGGGAGGGGATTGAGGACTGGGCGGCGGCGGGGTTGCCGTTGGAGTCGGGGGTGGGGGAGTAGGAGTAGGCAAGAGCTGCTGGGCGAAGGAAGGGGTTTCGCCCAGGTTGAGACTCTCGGCGGTCAGTCGCACAGGCCGCCGAGACTCGGGGTGGGTTTTAAGGCTTTTAAGGCTTTTTTGACGACCTTCGGCCATGGTGCTGACTGGTCGGTGGCGGTCCTCGGGTGGGTGGCGCTGTCAGGCTCCGAGAACTGTTGCGGGGGTGGGGAAAGGCCAGATCAAAAGCCAGATCAAAGACATCCCTGGAGTTAGGGGTGTCAAGTGGTGATGGGTTCGTGCTGGTTTGTCCAGGCGGTGGCTTCGTCGTAGAGGGTGCCGGTTTTCAGGCAGCCGTGCAGGATCCCGACGAGGCGGTTG
>NZ_BAAAQN010000065.1:0-68204 GCF_039531695.1 Catenulispora yoronensis | reverse complement strand
GCGCGGCGCGCATCGCCGGCAGCGGCGCGCGGGCGAAGGAGCGCGGCGCGCAGACCGAGCCGGCCAGCGCGGTGACGGCGGCCGCCGTGCGCCGGGCCTCGAACGCCGCGCCGGTGAGCAGGACCGAGGCGGCCAGCAGCGCATCGGCGTCGCCGGCCGGCGGCTGCTCCTCGGAGTCTTCGGACACTTTCGGGGCGCCGGCGGATCCGTGGCCGGCGGCGCTCGCGATCCGGTTGTCGGGTGCCGCCTGCGGTCGCGGCGGCGCGACGGGGACGGCGTCGCGTTCGCGGGTCGTGGTCATGCGCACTCCGGGAGGCTGGGGGACGACGCGATCAATGACAGGAATATGCCTGGCATGAGGCATTCGGTGTCCTGCCCAGGATCTCGGTCGCGAGCTGCGGAACCCGGAAGGCACGAGAATTCGCGCCGGACGTTCAGCCGTCCGGCGCAGAGCCGGTCGGAAGTGTCGATGCTCCCCGGAAGCTAAGAAGCGACCTTCGTATTTAACTCGGGCCCGAGAGTAAGTCGGTAAGGACTTCAGCCGTGCTGGATGGTGAGAGGGCCTCTATGGAGGCGCGCTCGAGAACTATGAGGTAGGTATCCACGTCAGCGCGCTTGTCCAGTGGCAGTATGCCGGCCAGATGCTCGATGTAGACGGCATCGGGGGTTTCCGGGTCCGCGAACCTCAGAGCCGTGAACGTCGCGGTCACCGTGGTGAGCTCGGTCGAGCGGAACGGTAGCACCTGCACAGTGATCTTTGGTCGGGTCATCATGTGCAACAGCCAGCGAATCTGATCTCGCATGATCTCGACGCTGCCGATATGGCGCTGCAATACGGCTTCGTCGATGATGGCCCACAATCGCGGCGAGTCCGGCTGGAGGAGCGCCTCCTGTCGCTTCCTTTGCCTTGCTATTCGGAGGTCAAGATCTGACCTGTCCAGCCTGGAATTCATTGCTGCGCGTGCGTATTCAGGGGTTTGAAGAAGCGGCGGAATGAGCTGGGTCTCGTAGGTTCGGATCAGTGAGGCGGACCTCTCCTGTTCCATGTAGTCGATGATGTCCCAGGCCGGCTGCCATGCACCCGCATCGGGGGCTTCGGCCGGGAGTTCGGCCTCGACCGCGGCCAGCGCGCGCTCCATCTCCTCGGCCCTGGCGACGGCCTTGTCCCTGGCGGCGAGCGCCAGACGCAGCTGCTCCTCCAGCCGGGCGATCTGCGCGAGCAGCGCACCGCGCTCGTCGACCAGCTGCTGCCGCTGATCGTCGTACAGCGTCAGCGCGGCCTCGGTGTCGAGCCGGTCGGCGGCCCAGGCGGCGGTCAGCTCGCGGTTCCGCATCTCCAGCTCGTGGACCCGGCGCTGCCGGGCGGCGACGGCCTCGCTCAGCGCCAGCACCGTGGTCTCGCTCTGCGCCACGGCGACCTCGGCCAGGTGGGCCCGATCCGTGGCGATCTGGAGGCGGTAGTTCGCGGGGTCGGTGACCCGCAACGCCTCCAGGAGCAGCTCGTGGGTGTGCTCCTGGACCTCGGCCGTGACCGCGGTGCCGCCCGGCAGGGCCGCGACCGCGGCCAGCAGCTCGTTGAGGAACTTCGGCGTCGGCAGCCGCTGCCCGCTCAGGTAGCGGGAGACGGTGCCCGCGTCGTAGTAGTGCAGCGTGGCGAAGCGAACGAGACCTCCGTGGTTCCGCCGTGATGTCCTGGACAGCGCCGCGTAAGCGCCAATCCTCTAGATCATCAGCCTTCTTATTCACCCCAAGGGTAGTAGCGCGGTATGCGCCTTATGGGGAGAACGGCTGCGATTCCAGGCACGGCGGCCGGTATCGGTGTGATGATCATCGCTCTGGCCGGTTGTGGGGGAAGTTCGAAGGGCGGCGCGCCCGGGACCAGCGTCCCGGGGATCGCTGACTCCTCGTCGGCCAGCCCGGCCGGCCCGGTGGGTTCGGCGACCAGCCCGACGTCCGGTTCGACGGCGTCGGGAACGGTTGAGTCGCCGACCTCGTACGGATCCGAGTACGTCATCTACTACGGCAACTGCAAGAACATCCAGAAAGCGTGGACGACCTTCGAGACCTCCTATCACAGCGCCACGACCGACATCGCGAAACAGTCGGCCACCGCGGACGCGGCCGCCGCCATCGCGGTCGCGGCGTACGACTTGTCGAACCATCTGTTGACCAGCAACTGGGAGCACGCGGCGGTCGAGTCGTTGACGACCGACGCGGAGAACTTCACGCAGGACTTCATGACCGTCCAGAAGGATCTGGAGGCGGGTGACGTGGCCGCGGCGGACGCGGCGATCGCGAACAAGCTTCCGGCCGACGAGCACGCCATCGACGTCAACTGCGGGCCGGCGTCCTAGTTCGGCCGGCGGCATGCGGCGTGCGGCGTGCGGCATATGGCGGCGGTCCCGGTGCACACGTCCGGGGCCGCCGTTTGTGCGCGAATCGCCCTCGGGGGAGGGGGCTTCCTGAAACGATGTCGGCGTAACGCAAGTCCGATCGGAGGGGGAGCAGCGCATGTCGCTGGGAGAGGCCGGCAACGCGCCGACGCTGGAGCGGATCGACCTGGAGCTGTCGGATCCGTCGCAGCTGGGATCGGTACGGGACTGGCTGCGCGCGGTACCGGGCATCGAGGTGACGACGACGGCGGGGGAGCCGGGGCCGGGTGAGCTCGGCGGGACGGACACGCTGAGCATCATCGCGAGCAGTGCCGGGTTGATCTCCGCGATCAAGGTCCTGCCGGACATCATTCGGGCGCGGCGGGTGGGCTTCCAGATCAAGACCGAGGTCCGGGGCAAGCCGTTCGAGCTGAACGCGGCCAACGTCGAGGAGCTGCTGCCGGTCCTGGAGCGCCTGCTCGATGAGTGATTCCAGACCGCTGCGGGACTATGGACGTTCCAGGGCGGTTCTGGTCGGGGCCTGGGACTACGCCAACTTCCCGAAGGTTCCGGCTGCGCGCAACAGCCTGGAGCGCATGACGTCGTTGCTGACCGGTCCGTTGTGCGGGTGGCCGGTCGAGCGTGTGGAGACCCTGAGCAACCTCACACGGCGAGGCGACCTCGACGACCGCCTGCTGGAACTGTATGAGGACGTCACCGACGTCGCCCTGTTCTACTTCGTCGGGCACGGAGCACTGTTCGATGACGAGCTCTGCCTGGCCCTGTGCGATTCGCCGCGCGACGGGAATCGCCAGCGCACCATCGGGATCCCGTTCGCCGACGTCCGCAGGGCTCTGAAGGGCTGCCAGGCCGAGACCAAGATCGTGATTCTGGACTGCTGCTATTCCGGTCAGGCGACGGAGGCCCCGAACACGTTGGCGGGCAAGGTCGACGTGATGGCCCGGACGGCCGGCACCGGCGCGTTCACCATGGCCGCCAGCGGCGCCTACACCAAGGCGGAGTTCGATCCGGCGCCCGGCGTGCCCAACCCGCAGACGTTCTTCACGCAGTACCTCGTCGACACGATCGAGGGCGGGATGGAGGAGCACCTCCAAGGCGTCGCGCTCGGACCGTTGTTCACCAGGACCGCGCAGGCGCTGGCCCGGGACAAGAAGCCTGAGCCGACATGTTCGAACCGGGACATGGCCGACCAGTTCGTTCTCGCGCGCAACCGTCGTTTCGTCGCGGGGCCGGCGAAGGCGCCGGTCAAGAGAGCCGAGCGGACCGACCAACTGGTGCTGCACGCCTTCCGCGACCTTGAGCTCGAACTTGGTGGATATGACCGGCAGCAGGTCAAGGCCGAACTCCAGGCGCGGGTGGATGTGATGTCCGATCCCGAACAGAGTTTCACCCTGATGAAGCCGTTCTTCAAGCTCGCGGGCAGGCGTGAGATCGGCTACAGCGTCGAGCAGGTCGACGATTTCATTCTGGATCAGCGGTCGTGGCCGCCCACGTTCGTGCATGCGCTACGCATTCTGTTGGCTGAACGCAAGATCCTTTATGGGGCTGATGGCATTGCTCATCAGGATCTTCATGAGGCGCTCGATCGATGCAAGGTGCAGCATCCTGAGACCCTGCTCGCGGTGATCGAGCGAGACAAGACGAATCAGCTCAAGCTGCGGAAGCGTATGAGCCCCTCTATTCGCCGCATCTTAGAGCCGAAGTCCGGGTGGCGGGCTCGCCGTTCCTACCTGAGACGACTGAAGTCGCAGACTGTTTGGAACAGGGTGCTGTTCACGAATGAGGGAATCTACTTCGACATCGACACGAGAGTGGTGGCGGTCCCGTACGCGGACCTGGAAAACCTGTCAGTTGAGTGGACCACTCGTCGGGACACCTGGTCGGATGATCAGGCTAGTGGATCCTTCGAGGTGCACACTGTGGAGTTCAGGTATCAAGCCAAGGTGACAAAGATGTCCGAGTCTGCCCGCGAACTGGCTGATGTGGTCGAAGAAATACAGTCGATCAAGCGGAGCTACCCGGAGAAGTGAACAGCTCCTCCACGAACCGGTTCCGGAACTTGCCCCGCGGATCGAACCGGCCGAGCAGCCTCCCGAACTCATCAGCCTTCTCATACGTCCTGAGCGCCGCCGCCGGACCGCCCGAGAACACCTTGCCCCAGTGCGGACGCGCGCCCAACGGCAGCAGCGCGTCCTCCACGGCCGCCAGCACCGGCGCCACGGCCGTCCGGTCGGCGGTCCACGTGAAGTGGATGGCGACGCTGTCCCGTTCGTAGCAGGGGCTCAGCCACAGGTCGTCGGCGGCGATGGTGCGGATTTCGGAGACCTGGACCACCGGCGCGATGCGGGGCCCGAGGGCTCGTACCGCGGCGAAGGCTTCGGGGGCGCGGTCGCGGGCGACGAAGAACTCTGATTGGAGTTCTTCGCCGCTGCTGGGTGTGAACCCCGGGCGGAAGTGCGGCAGGCGCTCGTGCCAGGGCCCCGGGGCGCCGAGCTGGGTGGTGCAGTTCTCGGCGTCCAGGCCGGGGATCGGGTGCGCGGGCTGCTGTGCCAGGCGGCCGCCGAGCCAGTCCGCGGCGCGGGGCGGGACGGTGGTGCTGGTGCGCGGCTGCGTGGTGCGGAGCTTCAGCCAGATCGCGGCTGTGTCGGTCCAGTCGGTGAACACGCTGACGCTATAGGCCGCGCCGAAGACCTCGTCGTGGTGTTCGAGGAGGCGATCGAGGGGGACCTGGTTCCACACGTGCTGGGCGACGTCGAACGTCGGCAGCACGTCCACGGTGAGGTGGGTGACGACGCCCAGCGCGCCTAGCGACACCACGGTACCGGCGAAGTCGGGAGTCTCGGCGCGGCTCAGCTCCACGAGGTCGCCCTCCGGCCCGACCATGCGCATTCCGCGCACCTGCGCCGCCAGCCCGTGCAGACGGTTGCCGGAGCCGTGGGTTCCGGTGGCGCACGCACCGGCCAGCGAGATGTGCGGCAGCGAGGGCAGCGTGGGCAGGGCGAATCCGGCCGCGTGCAACCGGGGCGCGAGGTCGGCCAGCCGCATCCCGGCCGAGACCTCGGCGGTGCCGGCGTCGGTGTCGATCTCGACCTCGGCCCGCAGGGCGTCCAGCAGTACCAGGTCGCCGTCGGTGTCGGCGATGCGGTTGAAGGAGTGCCCGGTGCCCAGGACGCGGACCCGGTCGGCGCCGGCGATCACCTCGCGGAGTTCGGGTACTGAGGCGGGACGGTGGATCCGCTCGGCGTGGAAGACGACATTGCCCGCCCAGTTGCGGAGCTGCGCGGTCATCGGTCGAGATCTCCCTGATGGTGGTGCGGTGGTCGTGCCGAGGTGGTGCCGAGGTGGTGCCGAGGTGGTGCTGATCAGATCCGTCATCGTCCTGACTGAGCAGGCGCACCTCACGGTACCGTAGCCCAGTTGATATTCCTGGAGGGCAGGGCGGGCGTGACCACCGGATCCGAGTCCAGCGCCGATCAGCTGGCCCGCAGATTCAACCTCGGCTGCCTGATCGCGCTGCTTCCGCGCGCGGAGCGGGCCGTGGCGCTCCAAGAGCTGATCGACGTCGACCCGCGGTTCTTCCACCTGGGGTACGACCACCCACCGCCGGTGATCGAGAGCGCGGTGGCCGACGGCACGCCCGAAGTGCGGCGGGCCGTGGCACGGGCGACCGGTACCGAGGACGCGCAGGAGCGGCTGTTCGCCATGGACCAGCCGGACATTGACGCGGCCCTGGCCGACAATCCCTACCTGCCCTACGACCTCGCGTGCCGGCTCCGGCTGCGCCGGCCCGCCGTCGTGGCGTCCGGAACCGCCTACAACGCCGACCACCACAGCCGGGCTTTGTGCTCCGGGAACGCCGACCTGGTCGCGGCCGCCCTGATCGATCGGCGCACCGCCTCCTGGGCCCGGCCGCTCCCGCCGACGGTGTGGGCGACCGGGTGGCGGACGGTCCGGCTGGCCAGCGGGGTCGAGCGGGTTCGCGCGGTGCTCGCCGCGTTGCCCGCTGACCTGGCACCGGCAGCCCTGGACGAGGCCACCCGCCAGATCGCCGAGGCCTGTGCCGAGGCCGATCCCGAGCCGTTCCTGAGCACCGCCGAAGACCGCGTCATCGGTACCGCCGCGTTCCTGCGTCGGCTCAGCGCGGTGCGCGAACGCACCGATCAGCGCTTGGGCGAGCAGATCCTCGGCGAGCCCTACGACATCGACTGGTCCCTGGTGTCGGCCGCCGGGCTGGCCGGCCGGATGCCGAAGATGGCGGTGCAGCTGCTGCGGCATCACCAGGAATGCCCGCCGGATGTCGAGTACGTGTTGCGCACCGGCCGTCCCGCGCCGCGTCACCTGAAACAGGGCTCGCTGATACCGAACGCGAATCAGGCCACGAACCTCGCCACGAGCCCGCCGCCCCACCACCCTGCTCCCTACGCGCCGCCGCCTCCCAACCCCGGGCCGCTCGCCGTCGATGACCCACTGGCGGTCCTCGCCACGACCCCCGTCGACAGAGACCTGACCATCGATCACCTATGGGGAGCGCTCGAACTGAAGCTACTCACCGGCGACGCCGTCGTCGCGAACGCCCGTCCGGCCGTCATGGTGAGTTGTTACGCGGGCCAGACCTCGTCCTTCTTCGCGCACGCGACACGGCCCGGCAGCGGCCAGGGCCGACTGAACGCCGCCCTCGTGGCCCATCTGGCCCACTGGGCCGCCGCCGGCCCGCCGGCCCCGGGTCTGTGGCGCGCTGTCAGTGCCCTGCTTCGCACGTGGCCGGGCACGCTGCCGGAACTGTTGGAAGCGGCGGCGGCCGGCCGGGGCTCGCAGTCCGACCGGTGACTCGACGTCAGGCGCTTGTGTGATACGCGACCAGGTTCTTCTTCTCGGCGTCCAGCGCCAAGCCGAAGTACCCGTCGACGACGAGCGGCGCGATGTTCGGCGTGCCGGGCACGTCGGCGCCGGTGGCGGCGTCCAGCATCACCGGCGTGCCGTCGACGGTGCCGTACACGCGGCCGTGCCGGACGGCGGTGACCCGCGGGGCGACCCGGTTCGCGGCGGTGTCAGGGAGCTGCCACAGCACCTTGCCGGTGGCCGGGTCGAACGCGCTGACGGCGGCCGGGCCGGAGGACGCGGCGTCGGTGCAGACCGTGACGGGCGCGGCGTCGTCGAAGCAGGTGGTGAAACGGTGCACGGTGTCCGTGGACACCTGGGACTCGCTGCCGTCCGTCGCGGTGATGACGGCGGTCAGCAGTTTGCCGCGCTCGCTGTCGAAGGCGGTCATCAGGAGCCTGTCCGGGCCGATGGAGGTGCCGCCGACCTGGGAGTAGCGGGTCTTCTCCCACTTCTTCGCGCCGGTGGCGAGGTCCAGGGCGGCGAGCTCGTTGTTGGCCGGGTCCCGCTGCGTCGCGACGAGCAGCTGCTGGGCGCCGGCGTGCAGCAGGGTCGTGCCGTCCTGCCGCCACAGCGGCTTGTTCGCCACGAGGTCGAAGGCGATCGTCTCGACGGCGTCGGACTGGCCGACCTGGAGGATCGCGGTCGTGCCCGTCACGGCGGCGACCGTGACGTGGCCGTAGTCGCGGTAGGAGCTGCCGGCGGCCCCGGCACCGAGCGGGATCTGGACGTCTCCGGCCGCCGCGTGCGTCGCGGCGTCCATCTCCAGGAGCTCGACGATGCCGGTCGCGCCGGTCGTCCCCTGCGCCGGGACGGTGCTGGCGACCGCGCTCAGCACCACTTCGCGGCCGCCGACCGTGGCCAGGACCGGCGCGGCGGCCGCCGGTCCCAGGGTCAGCTGATTCGGGTGCGTGGCCGTCGGATACTTCGCGGACACCGTCGCCAGGACTTTGCCCGAGTCCGGGTCGACGGCCTGGATGCTGCTCCGGCCGCCGACGAAGGCGATCCGGTCCTTGAGCAGCACGGCCGGCGGGGCGGCCAGGACGCCGCCGACGCTGAGCCGCTCCGCGATCGCGTCGGCCGGCAGCGACGGGGTGTCGGGGCTCCGGAAGTCCGACGGCGGGTCGAAGGCCGGCCACTGCTTGGCGGCGGGCGCGGCCGAGGTCGCTGTCGACATCGCCGCCGACGTCTTCTCGGCCGGGGTGTTCGCGCCGCTCCGGCTGTTCCCGCCGCAAGCACTGAGCGGAAGCACGACGGTCGCCGCACACAGCAGTCGGCCGATATCTGTCCACGTACGCAAAGGAACCCCCATGGTCGTCCACTGAGATCCGTTCCCCGACGGATCTTCAGCGGAATGATCGTCGAGAACCCTGACGATCGTCCAATCGGTCCAGGGCGTGCGTCTGTTCGACGGAACACCGGACAGTGGCTAGTTGACCGACCCCATACTCCGGTCGATCTCGTACGCCAGGCTCAACTCCGCCAGATGCCGCGGGTCGGTCAGCGATCGCCCGGTGCGCTCCTCCAGCCGCTTGAGGCGGTAGCGCACGGTGTTGGGGTGGACGTACAGCCGGCGCGCGGCGGCCTCGGCGGAGCCGCCGGTGTCGCGCCAGACGCCGAAGGTCTCCAGCAGTAGCGTGCGGTCCTCCAGCGGCATGTCCTGGAGTCCGGCGAGGATGGTGTCTGCCAGGCGCGGCATGACGTCCGGGGCGCTGGCCACGGCCATGGTCAGCGGGTCGTCGCCGAAGACCACCACGTCGCCCGCGCCGACGGCGCCGCGCAGCGCGATGCGGGCCAGGCGCAGTGCGTTGGAGGTGGTCGTCAGATTGTCGTAGAGCGGGCTGACCCCGACCCGGGCCAGGCCGCCGGAGTCCAGGCCGGCGATCAGCTGGTCGAACTGGTCGCGCGGGCGCGGCAGGCTGGCCACGCCGATCTCGACGTCGTGCATCAGCCGCCAGGCCGAGCCGATGCCCAGGGCGTCGAGCTTGTTCTCGATGCCGGTCAGGGCGTGCTCGCCGATCCCGGCGACGCGGGCGGCGATCACCACGTACGGACCCTGATGCGGCAGCCGCAGCAGGTCCGCGACGTCCCACACCTGCGGCTCGGCCAGACTGCCTTCCAGCAGCGCCTGGACCAGCGCGGAGCGCCGCTGCTCCTGGCTGCGGATCCGGTCCTCCATCTCCGCGCGATAGGTCTCCGACATGGTGGCGGTGAAACCCTGTAATCGCATCCACAGTTCGGAGGAGGCCCGGATCGCGGCGGCCGGGGTGGTGCGGCTGTGCTGGGCCGCGTCCGCGAGCTCCTCCCAGAGGTAGGCGACGGCGATCTGGTAGCCGTCGTAGATCGCGGACATCGGCACGCCTTCGGCGGCGCGGGTCCGTCCGGTGTTCACCGCGGCGTCCGGTCCGGTGTAGGGGACGCCGGCCAGGTCGCCGAAGATGACGCGCACGTGCTCGTGGCAGGAGTGGCGCAGTCCCTCGTAGTCGACGAGGCTGCGGTACGCCGGGATCCGGGCCACCAGGCGCGCGGCCACTCCGTCGCCGAGCTCCACCGCACGGTCGAGCATCACGGTGGCCAGCGCGGCGGTGTCGGCATCGGTCGTCTGCTCCCCACTGACCATGTCGGCAATGCTAATTCGTGATCGGCGATCAAGGGAGCGATTCGGGCGGACCGCGCGCCCGAGTTGTCCGGTCCAGGACTTCCGGCCCGGTCCGCCCGGGCCGCAGGTCCCGCGCCGGCCGTGGCCCTCGGCCCTGATCAAGGACGGCCCGGCGGCGATGCAATAGGGACGCGACGCCCGTGTCGGCCCTGTGCCCCTGCCCCGGATCGGAAGCCCTGGATGAACGCCTTGATACTCGCGCGGTGGCAGTTCGGCATCACCACCGTCTATCACTTCCTGTTCGTGCCGCTGACCATCGGGCTGGCGTTCCTGACCGCCGGGTTGCAGACCGCGTGGGTGCGCACCGGCAATGAGCACTACCTGCGGTCGACGAAGTTCTTCGGCAAGCTGTTCCTGATCAACTTCGCGCTCGGCGTCGCCACCGGCATCGTGCAGGAGTTCCAGTTCGGGATGGCGTGGAGCGAGTACTCCCGGTTCGTCGGCGACGTCTTCGGCGCGCCGCTGGCCATCGAGGGCCTGCTCGCGTTCTTCCTGGAGTCGACGTTCCTGGGCCTGTGGATCTTCGGTTGGGACCGGTTGCCCAAGCGGCTGCACCTGGCCTGCATCTGGCTGGTCGGGATCGGCACGATGCTCTCGGCGTACTTCATCCTGGCGGCGAACGCCTGGATGCAGCACCCGGTCGGCTTCGTGCTGGATCCGGCCACCCGCAGCGCCCGGCTGACCAGCATCTGGGCCGTGCTCACCAACTCCACGGCGGTCGTCGCCTTCGCGCACACCATCGCCGGCGCGTTCCTGGCCGCCGGCGCTCTGCTCATCACGGTTTCGGCCTGGCACCTGCGGCGCGGGCGCAACACCGACACACTGCGGCCGACGCTGCGCCTGGGGCTGTGGACGGTCCTGGCCGCCTGCCTGGCCACCGCGGTCACCGGTGACATCGACGGCAAGATCATGACTGCGCAGCAGCCCATGAAGATGGCCGCCGCCGAGGCGCAGTACCACACCTCGCAGCCCGCCTCCTTCTCCCTGTTCACCATCGGCTCGCTGGACGGCGACTCGGAGGTCTGGTCGGTGCGGGTGCCCGGCGTGCTGTCCTTCCTGGCCACCGGGTCCTTCCACGGCAAGGTCGAAGGGATCGACGACGTCCAGGCCGCCGAAGTCGCCAAGTACGGTCCCGGCACCTACATCCCGGTGGTGCCGGTGACGTACTGGTCCTTCCGCCTGATGATCGGGTTCGGGATGCTGGCCGGCGCGGTCGCGGCCGCCGGGCTGTGGTTCACCCGCCGCGGCCGGACGCCGGGGCCGGAGCGGCGCTGGTTCTGGCGGTCGGCGCTCTGGTCGCTGGCGCTGGCGCCGCTGGCCGCGAGCTTCGGCTGGATCTTCACCGAGATGGGACGCCAGCCGTGGTCGGTGTTCGGGGTGCTGGCCACGCGCGACTCGGTGTCGCCGACGGTCGGCGCCGCCACCGTCGCCACCTCGCTGATCGTGCTCACGGCGCTGTACGGGGTGCTGGCCGTCGTCGAGGTCGGGCTGATGCTGCGGGCCGCCAAGCACGGCCCGGAGCAGCCCGGGTCGGAGGGCGCGGCCGCCGAGGGCGAGCCGCAGCTCGGATTCGCGTACTGACATCCGGCCGGTACGGCACTCGCCCGGTACGACACTCGCCCGGTACGGCATCCGCCCTGTTCGACATCGGCCCCCTACAGAACCGCCGAACGAGGAGACGACGATGAGTCTGCAAGATTTCTGGTTCACCCTGATCGCCGTGCTGTGGTGCGGATACTTCCTGCTGGAGGGGTTCGACTTCGGCGTCGGGACGCTGTTGCACGTCGTGGGCCGGAACGAGGGGGAGCGCCGCGTCCTGCTGCGGACCATCGGGCCGGTCTGGGACGGCAACGAGGTCTGGCTGCTGGTCGCCGGCGGCGCCACGTTCGCCGCGTTCCCGCTCTGGTACGCCACCCTGTTCAGCGGCTTCTACCTGGCGCTGCTGCTGATCCTGGTCGCGCTGATCGTCAGGGTGCTGGCCATCGAGTACCGGAACAAGGAGGTCGACCCGGTCTGGCGCCGCCGCTGGGACCAGGTGCACACCGCGTCCGCGGCCGTGCCCGCGCTGCTGTGGGGCGTGGCGTTCGCGAACATCGTGCACGGTGTGCCGATCGACGCCGACCACCACTACACCGGCTCGTTCTTCACCCTGCTCAACCCCTACGCGCTGCTCGGCGGCCTGACCACGCTGAGCGTGTTCACGCTGCACGGCGCGGTGTTCCTGGCCCTGAAGACCACCGGTGAGCTGCGGCAGCGGGCCCGCGCGGTGGCGTTGCGGGTGGGTCCGGCCGCCGCCGTCCTCGCGGTGCTGTTCCTGGTGTGGACGCAGGCTGACAAGGGCACGGCCGCCAGCGCGGCGACGGCGGTCCTCGCGGCCGTGGCACTGTCCGCAGGACTGGTCGCGACGCTCAAGAACCGGGACGGCTGGGCGTTCGTCGGCACCGGCACGGCGATCGTCGCCACCACGGCGACGCTGTTTCTCGCGCTGCACCCGGACGTGATGCCGTCCACGACCTCGCCCGCGTACAGCCTGACCGTGGCCAATGCCTCCTCCAGCCACTACACGCTGACCGTGATGAGCTGGGTGGCGGTCGCGTTCACGCCGCTGGTGCTGCTGTATCAGGGCTGGACGTACTGGGTGTTCCGGGCCCGGATCAGCGGTGGGGACGCGCTGCCGCCGATCCTTCGGACGAAGGGTGATGCGAAGGGCGGTGCGAAAGGTAGTACGAAGGGCGGGCCGGGAAGTGCTTCCGGCGGTGCGCCCGAGGGCGCCGTCGACGGTCCTGCTTCGGGCCCGCAGCCGGGGACGAGCCCGGCATGAAGCCCGTCGACCCCCGCCTGGTGCGCCGCGCCGCGCCGGTCCGCGTGCTGCTGGCCGCGCTGACCGGGCTCGGCGTGGCCGACGCCGCGTTGCTGCTGGTCCAGGCGACGCTGCTGGCCGACCTGGTGTCGCGGCTGGTCCTGGCGCCGCACGCGACGGCATCCTTCGTCGCGCCGGTGGCCGGGCTGATCGCCGCGAGCGCCGGGCGCGCGCTGGTCGCCTGGGTCCGCGAGGTGTGCGCGGCGCGCACCGGCAGCCGGGTCAAGGCCCTGCTCCGGCTGGACCTGCTGCGCCGGCTGGCCGCCGGGCCGGCCCGCGCCGCCGACCGGGAGCGCACCGGCGAACTGGCGACGCTGGCCACCCGCGGGGTCGACGCGCTCGACGGCTACTTCGCCCGCTACCTGCCGCAGCTGGTCCTGGCCTGCGTGGTCCCGGTGGTGGTCGGCGCCCGGATCCTGGCGGCCGATCCGCTCTCGGCGCTCATCGTCGGGGCCACGGTGCCGTTGATCCCGCTGTTCATGGTGCTGGTCGGGCTGAAGACGCGGGACCACATGGCCCGGCGTTGGCAGTCCTTGGAGCGGCTCGGCGGCCACTTCCTGGAGGTCGTCGCCGGTCTTCCGACACTGGTCGCGTTCGGCCGGGCAAAGAAGCAGAGCACTGCGATACGACGCGCGGCAGATGCGCACCGGCGCGCGACGATGCGGACATTGCGCGTCGCGTTCCTGTCCTCGCTGGTGCTGGAGCTTATCGCGATGCTGTCGGTCGCGCTGGTCGCCGTCACCATCGGCCTGCGGCTGGCCGGCGGCCACCTGGACCTGCGCACCGGGTTATTGGTGCTGATCTGCGCGCCGGAGGTGTATCTGCCGCTTCGGCAGGTCGGGGCGCGGTACCACGAGGCGGCCGAGGGGCTCGCGGTGGCGGACCGGCTGCTCGGGGAGGCCCGGCAGGCCGGGGACGCCGGGGCGGTGGAAGCAGTCGGGCTCGGCGCCGAGCTCCGGCTGGAAGACGTGCGCGTCGGCCGCGCCGACGGCCGGAACGGTGTCGCACTCAACCTGGTCGCGGCGCCCGGGAAGGTGACCGGCCTGATCGGACCCAGCGGCGTCGGCAAGAGCACGCTCATCCACGTGCTGCTGGGATTCGACCGCCCGACCAGCGGCCGGGTGACGGTCGGCGGCGTGGACCTGGCCGACGCGGACCTCGACCGCTGGCGGGCCCAGATCGCGTGGCTGCCGCAGCATCCGGTGTTGACCGGCGCCACGGTCGCGGAGGCGATCCGCCTCGGTGCGACCAATGAGAACACTGACATAGAGGAGGCTGCGCGCGCCGCGGGGATCGACTTCCCGCTCGACACGCCGCTGGGGCGGGACGGTACCGCGCTGTCCGGCGGGCAGGCGCGACGGGTCGCGCTGGCCCGGGCGATGCTGCGCGACGCCCCGATCGTGCTGCTCGACGAGCCCACGGAGCACTTGGACCCGGAGAACGAACGGATAGTCACGGCCGCTCTGAGTCGCTGGCTGCCGGGCCGGACGACAGTGTTGATCACCCATCGCCCGACGCTGTTGGAACTCTGTGACACGGTGGTCCGGCTCGAACGCGATTCGACGGCGGCGGAGGCCAAGACTGGTGGCGAGCCCGTCCTCGATGCCAAGCAAAATGTCGGCCTGGCAGCTGACTCAATACCCGACGATGTGAAGGCAAGTCCTGCGGGACACGTCCCCCTCCACCTCCGCCGCCGCATCATCCTCGCCGTCGTCCTCGGCTGCGCCGCCGCCCTGTCCTCCGTCGGCCTGGCCGCCTCCTCCGCCTGGCTGATCTCCGAGGCCGCGCTGCGTCCACCGCTGCTGACCCTCCAGGTCGGCATCGCCGCGGTCCAGGCCTTCGGGTTCGGGCGCGCGACGCTGCGCTACGCCGAGCGCCTCGCCGGGCACGATGCCACCCTGCGCCTGCTCGCCGAGCTGCGGGTCCGTGTCTTCCAGGGCCTGCTGCGGCGCGCGCCGGCCGGGATGTCCGGTGTGCGCGGCGGCGATCTGCTCGCGACGCTCACCGCCGATGTCGACGCCGTCCAGGACCTGTTCCTCAAGGTGCTGCTTCCGGCGGCCGCGGCCGGGCTGACCGTGTCAGGGCTCGTTCTCTTCGATGCGCTCACCATCCCCGCTGCCGCGCTGATCCTCGCGCTCGGCGCCGCCGTCGCCGGGATCGTCGCGCCGCTGCTCACCCGCGCGGCCGCCCGGCAGGCTGAAGCCCGGACCCAGAGTGCCCGCGCGCAGCTGAGCGATGACGTCGTCGACACCTTGGCGGCCCTGCCCGACGTCATCGCGTACGGTGCGGCGCCGCAGCGTCTGGCCGACATCGCCGGCGATGACACGCGCCTCGCCGCCCTCGAACGGCGCGGGGCGCTCGCCGGCGGCCTCGGCGCGGCGCTCGGCACGCTCGCCTCCGGCGTGACGACCGCGCTGCTCGCGGCCGTCGCTCTCGGAGCGGTCGACGCCGGACAGGTCTCCGGCCCGCTCGCGGCGGCCGTGGTGCTGGCCGCGCTGGCGATGTTCGAGACGCTGGCCGTGCTGCCCGACGCGGCGCGCGCCGCCGATCGCGGCCGGGCGGCCTGGGCCCGGTTGCAGGGGATCGCGGACGCGCCGCCGTTGGTGCCGGTGCCGGACGCGCCGGTCCCGGTGCGGTGGGGGCCGGACTCAGTGCTCGCATTCGATCACGTGGACGGCCGCTGGCCCGGCGCGGATCGGCTCGCGGTCCGCGACGTGTCGTTCCGGCTGCGGGCCGGCGAGCACCTTCTGCTGACCGGACCCAGCGGCGCGGGCAAGTCCACGATCGCCGCCCTCGCCGCCCGCGGGCTGGATCCGGTGGCCGGGACGGTTCGCGTCGACGGTGTGGACCTGCGGGCCGCCGACCCGGACCGGGTGCGCGACGTCGTCGTGGTCTGCGATCAGGACGCCCATCTGTTCGACACCACGGTGGCCGAGAACCTGCGCGTCGGCCTGCCCGACGCCTCCGAGGCCGAGCTGTGGCGGGTGCTGACGCTGGTCGGTCTGGACCGGTGGGCCGCCGCGCTCCCGGCGGGGCTGGCGACCCCGGTCGGGCAGCTCGGCGACGCCGTCTCCGGCGGTGAGCGCCGTCGGCTGGCGCTGGCCCGGACGCTGCTCAGTCCGGCGCCGGTGGTCGTCCTCGACGAGCCCACGGCCCATCTGGACGCTGATACGGCCCGCCTCGTCGAAGCGAACCTGGCCCGGGAGCTGCGGCATCGGACGGTGCTGCGGATCGGCCACGACGGCGTACGCCATGACGCGGTGACTCGATTCGTGCCGATATTGCGGGCTTCGACCCCTGACGCAACCAGTCTGCGCGGAGCATCCTGAGTAGGGGAGTAGCTGAAGCGTGAGGGAGGGCGAAAGGGATGAAGCGTGAGGAGTTGTGGCTGGGGTTGCTCATCGCCCTGGTGCTCGTGGGGTGGATGCTGAGAGGACAGGCGCCGAATTCGTCCTCGCCGCCGCCGACCCCGGTTCCGGCGGTGGCGACCCGCTGACCAGCCGTTCGGCGAGCCGTGAGGCGGGCGGTTCGCCGGACTGCCGGCTCCAGGAGGGGCCGACCCCCCGACGGAGGGTCGGCCCCGGTTCAGAGCTTTGTCAGTTCATCTCGCGCTCACGCGGTCTTGCGGCCGCGAAACCGCGCTCACGAGGTAGCGACGTCGTCGTACTTCGTGTACGTGGCGTCGCCGGGGTAGTTGTCGTCCCGGCTGGTCAGCGTCAGCGTGTAGCTGTGGCCGGCCGTGATCGACGAGGTCACCTGCTTCCAGCCCGAGGACGAGACGCAGGTCTTGGCCAGCACGGTCTTGGTGGTGCCGGCCGTGTTGTCCTTCAGCGTCGCGGTGGCCCAGTCGTAGGTCACGGTGTCCGGGCAGGTCACGTTGTACCAGAAGCTCAGGGTGCTGTTGCCCGAGGCGGCGGTGAAGGTCTGGGCGATCGACGAGGTGTTGCTCGGGCTGGTGTTGCCGAGCTGCGCCGCGTCCGAGCCGCTGTGCGGGCCCGAGGTGGTCACCGAGGTGACGCCGGAGGCCGTCCAGCCGGACAGGCTGCCGGTCTCGAAGCCGCCGTTGGTGATGGCGTTGCCGCCGCCCCCGGTGGTGCCGACCGACCACGAGAAGCTGGCCGAGCCCGACGAGGGCGTCGAGTCCGAGGCCGTCACCGTCGCGGTTCCGCTGGCCGAGGCCGACGGGGTGCCGGAGATCAGGCCGGTCGAGCTGTTGATCGACACGCCGGCCGGCAGGCCGGTCGCCGAGTAGGTCAGGGTCAGGCCGGCCGAGGAGCTGGCGGTGACCGGGAGGCTGACTGCCGTGCCGACGGTCCAGCTCTGCGTGGGGATCGGGCTCACGGTCACGGTGTCGGTCGAGCCGCCGTGGTTGATGATCGGATGCGAGATCGCGCAGGCGTTGGTGTCGTTGGACCAGCTGGCCTGCTCCGCGTACGTGCCGAAGGAGCCGAAGGATATGTTGGCCGCGCCGCCGGAGGTGCCGGGGGACAGCCACGCGCACTCGTCGGAGTTCTCCTGGCCGTTGTAGGAGGAGCCGGTGTTGTTGGTCCAGCCGCCGGCCGGGTTCTGGTCGGACATCATCTCGTGCCACTCGTGGCCCATGGTGATGGTCCAGCCGTCCAGGGTGCCGGGGCTGTTGACGAAGCCCACGCCGCAGCCGGCGCCGGAGTCCATGTTGTACGGCTGGTTGGAGAACGCGATGTCCCCGTAGGGGGAGGTGACGGCGCCGCCGGTCAGGGTGCTGTCGCCGTTGTAGTCGTGCCAGGCGCAGTACTGGTTCTGGTACTGGTCCGGGTTGGTGCCGTGCGGGGACAGGATCACGTAGTACGCGTCGCGGTTGGCGGCCGCGGTCGTGTTGCCGAAGTGCGCGGCGGCGTTCACGGCCTCCTGGCCCAGCTGGTGGCCGCTGGCCGCGGACGGCGAGGCGGTCGAGGTGTCCTCCCAGACGCCGGCGAGCACGCCGCCGGACTGGTAGTTGACGTACTGCGAGGCCGGCAGGCCGGTCGGGCAGACGACCGCGCCGGCGGCCACGCCCGGGCCGTCGCACCACTGGGTGAGGTCGGCCGACCACAGCTCGCCGTTGGTGCCGATGCCCTTGAACATCTGCTGCGCGGCGCCGGCGGCGCTGTCCGGGTCGCCGGAGAACTTGGCGTTGCCGTTGGCGTCAGTGGTCTGACTGCCCCACTGGGAACCGTAGAAGACGAGGTAGACCTTGCTCTTTCCGCCGTCCTGAACGCCTATGCCGTCGATGCCGCCGCCGTAGGACAGCGTCTCGGGCCCGGTCGTCGCCGGCCGGGCGTGGGCGTTGTCCCAGGACTGCATCTTCTGGTGCTGCTGGAGCGTGGGGATGACCCCGTGGCGGTACGGGTGGCCGGACGAGGGGTTGTACGGGTTGGCCGTCGCACTGGCGTGCGGGGCCGGCGTCGCCGCGGCGACCGCGGCTGTGCCCGCGATGCCGAGGGCGGCGCAACCCGCGACGGCGAGCGCCGTGCGCAGAGCTCGCCGGGAGGCGGGGGTGTGGGGACGGGACACGTGGTCTCTCCGATCTCGGATGGTGCACTGGCGGTGGGGTGGCGCAGTGGTGCCGAAATCCGACGACTGTTCCGGGCGCGCAGGATTGCCGCCGCTCGGAGCGGTGCGTCAATGTGAGAAGAACCCGATGACACGGGCTGGCCAAGAGCGATCTGTCTTGCCAGATGAGAAAGTAGAGAAGATCTCTGCTGACGTCAACGCCGCGATTCGGCAAATTCTGAGTAAAGGCTGTGAAGCCGGAATCTTGATGCGCGGCGCTGTCGCGGCCAGGCCGCGGGAAGGCGGCCGGGAAGCCGCAGAGAGGGGCGCCGCGGGCCGGCGCGAAGCGCCGCGAGGCCGGCGCCGGACCGGTTCCGGGGTGGCGCGGACCGACCGTTCCGACCTCTTGTTTATCAGAATATTGAGCTGTACGTTTTCACGACCGGCACACCGTTTCCCCGCCAGCGGCATCCCAGTCCGCGGGCGGGTCCTCGCATATCCCTCGCATATCCGCCACCTACCCCGGCGGATCAAGACGGAAGTGGTGATGTCGCATGCCCGAGATCAGGTCCCTGCCCCCTATTGGTCTCTCGCTCTACCGGATCGTCGTCGGCTTCCTCATGGCCTGCCATGGGGCCTCCACCCTGACCGGCTTCCCGGTCAAACCGTATGGCGGGCACACCGCCGCCCTGACCGACTGGCCCGACGGCGTCGCCGGGCTGCTCCAACTGGTCTTCGGCGTTCTGGTCGTCCTCGGCCTGGGCACGCGGATCTCCGCGGTCGTCCTGTCCGGGACCATGGCCTACGCCTACTTCTCCGTGCACCAGAAGACCGGGCTGCTGCCCATCGCCAATGGCGGCGAGCAGGCAGCGCTGTTCTCCTGGTCGTTCCTGGTCATCGCGATCGTCGGGGCCGGTCCGCTGGCCCTCGACACACTGCTGGCGCGTCGGCCGGACGACGTGGTCGGCGCCCGGATCAGCCGCTGGCTGAAGCCCTCCGGCCTGCCGAAAGCCGTCGGCCAGGACTGAGCTCGGCGCGTTTGCCTCGTGCGTTGCTCTGCGCGCTGCCTCGCGTGCTTGCCCGGCGCGTTGCCCGGCGTGTTGCCCGGTCGTTCCGGCACTTCGGTGCCGGGGCGGCCGGGCTCTCGGTTTCAGAACCCTGACGCGTCGGTGAACTCGTCGTACTCGGAGTCCGAGTCCGGCGGGTTGTAGCGCCGTCGCCGCCGCTCGGCCGCGTCGCCGCTGAAGGCGTCGCCCTCCTGGTCGCGCCCGATGGGCATGGCTCCCGGGGTCGTGAGTTCGAGACGCTGGCTGTTGTTCGTGATGAACGCGGCCCCGCTCGCCTCGGCCCGCTCGATGATCCAGTTCCTGGCGGCGGTGTGGTGCGCCAGGAACTCCGGCATGAGCCAGCCCGGGTAGAGCACGTCGTGGGTGCCCGAGGCCTCCACCCGGTAGCCCAGCTCGCTGCCGATGAACAAGTTGGTGGCCTGGAAGCCCCACGCGCAGGCGCGGCAGGCCATCTTCACGCCGCCGATGTCGACGGTCCTCGTACCGCGCCGGCCCTGCCGCCAGCGCGCCACCTCGTCGCTGAGCAGCGTCATCTCGCCGTGCTGGGAGCCGTTGCTGCCCTTGCCGACGAACCAGGCCCAGGTGTCGTCGCCGTGCAGGAGGCTGTCCGCGATGGCGGCCAGCTCCGGGTCGTCGCCGTGGACGCGGCCGTATTCGCCCGAGAGCAGGGCTCTGAGCTTGACCCGGTCCTTCTCGTCCCGCGGGCTCAGGTTCAGGCTGTCCCCGTCCTCGTTGAGGTAGCGGGCGATCATGGCCATCGCCTTGGACTTGTCCTTGTCCTTGATCTTCTTGGCGCCCGAGTTGCCGGCGACGCCGATCCGGCCCTCCGGCAGGAGGATCGCGGCTATGTGCGGGGTCTTGATGGCGCTGATGAGGGCGCGAGTGATGCGGTCCAGCATCCGGCGGACCACGGGGTTCGCCGCGGGCTGTTCCGTGTAGGCGTCCTCGTAGTCGCTGAAATCGCTGTCGTACTCGCGCCGCTCCGGCTCCCGAAGCGAGTAGGACTTGGGGCTGCGTTGGACGACGACGGGCCCGGAGGCGCTCGCGGGGCTCGCCGCGCCGATGTCCTGGAGCGCACGACGCTGTGCGGGAGTCGCGGGAGTCGCGGGAGTCGCGGGAGTCGCCTCGGCGGGCGACCGCGCCGCGGTCCGCGCCGTCGTCCGCCTCGGACCGGTCGCGGCGGCTCGCGCGAGCTCGGGCCGCCTGTCAGCCTGCTGATGAGCGTGCGCATGCATATGCCCAGTATCGGCAGGCGCGCCCGGCCGGTCAGGAGCCGATCGGCGGCACGTTCGGGCCGGGCCGGCGCCCTTCCGGCCGCGATCCCACGATCGGGGGATCGTGTCGAATCGGGCAATCCGCCGCGCCGATGGGTTCGAATCGTTGCTGTGGACGCTACTGACGACGGCTTCGAACCGGCTCCGCCCGGCGGTCTGGAGGACGCCGCGGCGTTCGAGCTGGCGACGCCGCACCTGGCCCGGGTGATGGCGGATCAGGCCTTCCGCCTGCTCGGCGATCGCGGACGCGGCGAGGACGTCGTCCAGGAAGCGCTGTTGCAGATGTGGCAGCATCGCGAGCGCTTCGACCCGCGCCGGGGTTCGGTGACCGCCTGGGCGCTGGCCATCGTCCGGAACCTGTCCGTCGACCGGATCCGCCACGATCAGGCGGCGGCGCGCCGGGAGGAACTGTTCGCCGCGCGGGCGAGGCCGGTTCCCTATGACGAAGTCCTGGACGCCGTCGAATGCGTGCTCGAACACGAGCGCGTGCGCCTGTATCTCAGAAGCCTCACCGATCTGCAACGGCAGGCGGTCCATCTGGTCTACTTCGACCGACTCGGAATCGCCGAAGCCGCTGCCCGTCTCGGCATTCCGGCGCCGACTCTGCGCACCCGCCTGCGCGACGCGCGGACAGCGTTGGAGCAGATGCTTCGGATGGAATGATGAATGCTTCCGAACGGGTGAAGAATGTCTATCTCGGCAAACAGTGGAAAAGGTCTGTCACGTATCACAGTCGAGCGCCCGGCAGGGCTTTCGCTGCATTCCCAAGAACTCGTGCACTGATTCGACAGGAACCTACCCATGGCCCGAGCCAGACGCCTTACCCGGATCCTCCCCGGCATCGCCGGCGCCGCGAGCGTCGCGGTGCTGTCCGCCGGCATGAGCGGCGGAGCCCCCACCGCCGCCGCCTCCAGCCACCGCGAAGCGCCGCTGATCGCCGGCGACCCGCAGGTGGACAACACCGACGTGTACGCCTTCTCCAGCCCGGACCGGCCGGACACGGTGACGTTCATCGCGAACTTCTCCCCGTTCCAGGAGCCGGTCGGCGGCCCGAACTTCTACCCGTGGGCCACCGACGCGCAGTACGACATCCACGTCGACTCGCACGGCACCGGCAAGCCGGACCTGACCTTCCGCTACACCTTCACCAACGAGGACCACCGGGGCACCGACACCTTCCTGTACGACAACGGCCCGGTCGCCTCGCTCGACGACCCGCACCTGCTGTTCCGCCAGCACTACAAGCTGGAGGAGATCAAGGCCGACGGCACCAGCACGGTCCTGGTCGCCGACGGCATCGCCGCCCCGTCCGACACCGGCGCGGCGTCCATGCCGGACTACGGCAAGCTGCGCAACCAGGCCGTCACCGGGTTCACCGGCGGGCAGACCCTGGTCGGCCAGGCCGCCGACCCGTTCTTCCTGGACCTGCGCGTCTTCGACCTGCTCTACGGCAAGAACCTGTCGGAGACCGGCCACAACACGCTCGCCGGCTACAACGTCAACACCATCGTGCTCCAGGTGCCCAAGTCCGAGCTGGCCCTGAACCACGACCCGGCGCGCAACCCGGTCATCGGCACCTGGTCCACGGCGCAGCGCCGCACCATGCAGCTGAGCCCCGGCACGCAGACCGCCGCCGGCGACTGGGTCCAGGTCTCGCGCCTGGGCAACCCGCTGGTCAACGAGGTCGTGGTGCCGGCCGGCCTGAAGGACGCCTTCAACGGCCTGACCCCGGACAAGGACCACACCATCGCCCCGGTGGTGCAGCGGGTCCTGGACCCCGAGGTGCCCAAGCTGATCCAGGGCATCTACGGCATCCCGGCGCCGGCCGCGCCGCGCACCGACCTGGTCGAGATCTTCCTCCAGGGCATCGCCAAGGCCACCGGCGGCCCGATCCAGGCCGACCTCAACTCGCAGCTGCTCAACGCCGACGCCGACCACACCGCCTTCACCCCGGCCGAGGAGCTGCGGCTGAACCTGGGCGTCCCGAGCACCGCCCGCCCCAACCGGCTCGGCGTGCTCGGCGGTGACCTGCAGGGCTTCCCGAACGGCCGCCGCCTGGGCGACGACGTCGTCGACATCGCCGTGCAGGCGATGGAGGGCGCGGCGCGCACCGGCAAGATCGTGGCGCCGCTGGCCAACGGCGACGGCGTCAACCGGCCCGACCGGATGGTCACGAACTGCTTCCCGTACCTGGCGCTGCCCTACAACCAGGCCGTCAACAACGTGCACGGGCAGCGGAACGAGGCGCCGGCGCACCCGCAGCAGCACCAGGGTCCCCAGCACCAGGGTCCCCAGCACCAGGGTCCCCAGCACCAGGGTCCTCAGCATCAGGGCGCTCCGCACCAGGGCGGTCTGCTGGGCGGCCTGCTCGGCTGACCACCGGTGAACTCCCGGGTCGCGGCGGTGGGACTCCTTGTGGCGCCGCGACCCGGGTCCTGCTTTTTTCTCCCTGGAGCACTGTGATGAACACGAAGAGGCTCGCCGTCATCGGGGCCGGCACGCTGGTGATCAGCGTGTCGGTCGTGATCGGGCGGGGCGTCGGCGACCCGTTCGGCGACGCGTCCGGCCGGTCCGGGCCCGCCGTGCTGCCGGCCGCCGCCGCCGCGCCCACCGACCACCGCTCGGCGACGGACGCGATCGCCCAGGCCATCGACACGGCCCAGGCCGCGCTGAAGCAGAGCCCTGACGACGCCGCGCAGTGGGCCGCGCTCGGCAGCGCCTACGTCGAACAGGGCCGCGCCACCGCCGACCCGGCCTACTACCCGAAGGCCGACGGCGCCCTTCACAAATCACTGACACTCCAGCCGGCCGACAACCTCACCGCGATGGTCGGCATGGGCATGCTCGCCAACGCCCGCCACGACTTCGCCACCGCCAAGGACTGGGCCGACAAGGCGCTGGCCTTCGCCGCCGCCAACGCTACCGCCGTGGGCGTGCTCGTCGACGCCGACACCCAGCTCGGCGACTACGCCGGAGCCACCGCGGCCGCTCAGCGCATGCTCGACCTGCGCCCCGGCGTCGCCGCCTTCACCCGGGCCTCCTACGACGCCGAGCAGCACGGCCACGAGGCCATCGCCAAGGAGGCCCTCCAACGGGCCCTGGCCGACGCCACCACCCCGGCGGACACCGCGTTCTGCCACCACTACCTCGGCGAACTCGCCTTCAACAGCGGCGATCCGCACACCGCGCTGACCGAATACCGGCAGGCGCTGCACGACGACGCCACCTACACCCCGGCCCTCGCCTCCGCCGCGAAGGCCGAGGCCGCGCTGGGCGACAACGCCGGCGCGCTGCGGGACTACGAGGACGCGACGGCCCGCTTGCCGCTGCCGCAGTACGTGCTCGAATACGGCGAACTCCTGGAATCGCTCGGGCGCTCCGGCGACGCCAAGACCCAGTACGCGGTGCTGGACGCCGAGCAGAAGCTGTTCGCCGCCAACGGGGTCCTGGACGACCTGACGACGGCCCAGTTCCTCTCCGACCACGGGGACCCGCAGCAGGCGGTCGCCCACGCCCGCGCCGAGTGGGGCCGACGGCACAGCGTCCTCGTGGCCGACGCGCTGGCCTGGGCGCTGCACAAGAACGGCCAGGACTCCGAAGCCATCGACTACGCCCGGCAGGCCGCCGCCCTCGGCTGGCCCAACTCGCTGTTCGCCTACCACCGCGGGGTGATCGAGGCGGCGCTCGGCCGGCCGGCCGCGGCGCGCGCCGATCTCGCCGCCGCGCTGAGTATCAACCCTGATTTCTCGCCGTTGCAGGGCCCGCAGGCCCATGCGCTGCTGGCTCGGTTGGGAGGGTCCTGATGCCGGTCGGCGCGCTGGCGGTACGGCGGTGGCTCAGGGGACTCGCCTTCTCGGTCCTGCCGCTGGCGGGCGTCGTCGCCGTCGCGGCACCCGCCTCGGCGCATCCGCTGGGCAACTTCACGGTGAACCACTACAACGGGATCACGGTGCACGGCGACAGCATCGACGACCTCGCGATCGTCGACAGCGCCGAGATCCCGACGTTGCAGGCACGTCAGGGCCGTGACATGTCCTCGGCCGGCGTGCGGCGCTCCTGCCTAGGCGTCGCGGAGCACGTCCAGCTGCGGGTCGACGACCGGCCGGTCGCGTGGCGCGTCACCGGCGGGACGTTCGATCTGGTGGCGGGCGCGGCGGGACTGCCGACGAGCAGGCTGACGTGCACGCTGACCGCGTCCCGGGCGGGCGGGACCCGGATCGCGCTCGCCGACCGTCAGGACCCTGACCGCATCGGCTGGCACGAGATCACCGCCATCGGCGTCGGCCTCGGCCTGACCGGCTCGACGGTGCCGGAGCGGACGATCAGCGACGAGCTGCGGCACTATCCGAACGACCTGCTGGCCTCGCCGCTGGACGTCCGCGACGCGTCGTTCTCCGTCGGCGCGGCGGCCGGGGCACGATCGGCCGGCGCGCGGGGCACCGGACCGGTCGGCTTCGTCGTCGCCCAGGCCGGTCCCGCCACGCGGGCGCTGGAGCGGCTCAACGGGACGGTCGACCGGCTGATCGGGGTGCACCGGCTGACGATCGGCGTGGTGGCGCTGGCGATCCTGCTCGCGCTGGTGCTCGGGGCTTCGCACGCGATGCTGCCGGGCCACGGCAAGACGGTGATGGCCGCGTATCTGGCGGGGCGGGGCGGTGGGGTTCGCGACGCGGTGACGGTGGGCGCGACGGTGACGGCTACGCACACGGCCGGGGTGATCGTTCTCGGGCTCGTGTTGAGCGTGTCGACGCGGTTCGCGGGTGAGAATTTGCTTGCTTGGTTGGGGGTGGTCAGTGGGTTGCTGATCGTGGGTGTCGGTGGTGGGTTGCTTCGGACGGCGTGGCGGGGCCGGGGGATTGGGTTGCATGGGCATGGCCATAGTCACGGGCACGGGCACGGGCACGGGCACGGGCACAGCCACGGGCACGGGCATGGCCACAGCCACAGTGGCCATGGCCATGATCACGGTCAGGGGCATGGCGGTGATGAGCATGACCATCACCATCACGATCACAGCCCTAACCACAGCCCTGACCAGGGCCCTAACCACAGCCCTGACCACAGTCCCGTCCCTTCGGCGCGTCGCCGCGCGCTGATCGGCATGGGCGTCGCCGGTGGCCTCGTCCCGAGCCCGTCCGCACTGGTGGTGCTGCTCGGCGCGGTCGCCCTGGGACGCACCGCGCTGGGCGTCGCGCTCGTCCTGAGCTACGGCCTGGGCATGGCCGCCAGCCTCACCGCTGCGGGCCTGCTCCTGGTCCACCTCCGCAACCGTGTCAGTTCCGCCGGTTCCGCCGGCCGCGCCGGACAGGGCCGGTTCGCGAGGACCAGTGGCTGGCTCAGCAGACATCTGCCGTTGGGCACCGCCGCCCTCGTGCTCGTCGTCGGCCTCGGTCTCGCTTGGCGGTCGTTCCCGGCCGTGATGTGATGCCGGGTGGGGGCGGTCGTGGGTAACCTCCTCACCGATCCGTCGTTGCCCAGGTTGTGCGGCAATCTCCCACTCCACAGGCGGCTGATTCTCTGGGGATCCGGCTCCAGCAGCTGCGCAGGCAGCGCGGCTGGAGCCAACGGCGGCTCGCCGCCGCCGCGATCCTGTCCCACAGCACCGTCTCGCGCATCGAGTCCGGTGCCCTGTCCGGCCCGACGCTGACCGTCCTGTCCCAGTTGGCCGCCGTCCTCGAAGTGCCGGTCTCCGTGTTCGTCGACGCACCGCGGGACCACCCGCCGTCGGAGCACCCGCCACCCGGCCCGGACGCGACAGTGGCGCGGATGACGGAGGCCATGCAGGGCATCCCGACGCAGCGGGGCCACCCCACCGGCGGCGCACGCTCGGCGGGCCCGGAAGCGGCCGAAGCCCTGCACCGCCACCGGATGAACTGCGACTACCTGGCCGCCGGCAACGCCTTCCCAGCCGCCTTCGCCTGCGCGGCGGGCCACGACAACCCGGCGGTGCGAGTCGGCCTGTTCATCGACGGCGTGTTCACCGCCAAAGGCCTCGGCTCCCCCGCGACCGCCTGGATGGCCGCCACCTGGGCCCGCCACGCCGCCGAACGCTCCGGCCACCCCTGCCTGATCGCCGAAGCAGCCTTCACCACCGCCGTCCTCGCCGTGGCCACCCACCCCGCCGACAGCAAGGACCTGGCCGACGAAGCCCTGCGCTTCGACATCACCACACCAGCCCTGGCCGCCGCCAGCGGCATGCTCCACCTGGTACGAGCACTGGCAAGCATCCGCACCTCGACCGACGACGGCACCCGCGACCTGCACACCGCCCACACCCTGACCGGCCCCGCCACCGGCGCCCCCGACCGCCACGGCCTCGGCTTCGGCCCCTCGAACGTCCTCATCTGGCAACTACAACTGGCGCTGGCGGTCGATGACCTGGACGCAGCCTCCTTCGCCGCCTCCCAGGAACCGACCGGCGTCAGCCCGTCCCGCCGCGCAGGCTGGCACCTGCTCCGCGCAGAACTGGACCTACGCATCCACCGCCCCGACGCAGCAGCACGCGCACTGCGGACAGCCTTCGACATCGCGCCGCTGTACGTCGTGACACGCAACGGATTCGCAGCGTTGGCGCGAGCGACGTTGGAGGCCGGATCGTGGACGGGGCCGGCGGGGGAGCTGAGGAGGTTGCTGGAACCGCATCTCTGACTACAGCAGCGCTCCGTCTTTGATCATCGGGCAGGCTTCGAGGAGGCTGACGAGGTGATCGAACTGACGACGCTTGGCGGCGGTCCAGGATGATTTGTTGTGCTCTGACAATGCGCTGGCCACGGCCCAGACGAAGGGGAGGTGTAGTCCCTCAGGGCTGATCAAAGCTGGGTCCACGTTTCCAGATGTGGCTGAGCCGGTGCCGAGGCTGGTGGGGCAAATAAGGCATTGGATGCCCGCTTGGAACGCGGGGTAAAAGAGCACTTTAAGGCGGCTGCATATCTCGAGTAGGAGCGAGGTTCGCGATTGCGATGACAAACGTTCGGCCAGATCGAACTTTGACAGGACAACAACCAGGCTGGAGAGCCTAGCCTTTTGATCTGAACGATCTAGGCCGAAGCGGCTGACAACGGCTGTCAGCCGGCGGAGTAGACTCGCTCGAACATTAGGGGGATCCTCTAGAATCGTTGTTGTGTCCAGAACTACGAAGATCGAGTCTGCCTGCTCCACTTCGTCGTATGGATTATTGGACCCGGGCTCGAAATCCATAGCCCTTTCCTGTATGCCGCCGCTCCGTGGATCCAAGACATTGACAGCCGCCAACGGTTCCTCATCCAGCGACAGTTCGAAGATGAGGCGCCTTCCGTACAGTCCGGTTGGCTCTGGCACTTCGCCGTGATCGACGAGCCTATTCCATGCACCGGCCCAGATATGGTGTTCCTGGGCAGGCAGACAACAGGCGCGCAAAGAGCCCAATCCTCGGGACAACAGCCCGTAGGCACCCAGGATGAGAACTGATTTCCCGTTGCCGTGAGCACCGATCACAGCGACACGTACAGTTGGCACGCTCCCGTCAGCCGCCTGCGGCCACACCCGCTGCGGCGCACGCAGCGACAGCGCCGTCGAACTCTGGCCGACAGGTTGTGGCGGCGGGCTCGGCGGCTGACGACGATGGCGGTTGGGCACCAGCCCGAGGAGTTCGGCAGTAGCGGTGCCGCGTCGTTGTGGCGGCGGGAGCCCTTCAGCCTGCATTTGGTAGTGCAGAACGCGGTAGATGTCGCTGAGGCTGATCATCTCGTCCGCGTCCGGACTGCCGTTGCGCAGGAGATCCAGCAACCGGCCTGTGAACGCGGTGTGGTCCTCGCCGGGGAGAACCTTCGCTGTACGGTTGGCCGGTGCCGATGTCAGCGTGTAGGTGCCTCTGACCTCGACTTGACTGAGCACTGCTCCACCGGCGTCTGCGAGGTTCTCGCCAATGGCGCGGCCGCTGAAGCAACTGTCCAGGATCACCACTCGGGTCGCGGCGCGGCTTTCGAGGAAGACGTCGCGTACCGCGTCGAACGCGAGTGCGGTGAACGCCAGCTCATCAGGGTGCGTTCCGGCCAGCGTCAGAAAGAGCTCGTTACGTCGCGTGCCGAGCATTCCGTGGCCGCTGTAGTAGAACAACAGCAGTTCCTCCGCCTCGGCGGCGGCTTTCAGCAACAGCTTCCCGACCTGCGACACATTGGCGTCCGGAGGCGCGACCAAACAGTGTGCGGGGTCGAAGCCGCCGAGACGTGGATCAGTGAGGACCGCGGCTAGTTCCGTGATGTTGTTCGCGACTGCCGGCAGGTTCGGCAGCAGTGGATTGGTGCCTTCGTACGTCGAAGCGCCCACAAGCACGATGCGAGACCGCGCCGGGTTCACAGACTGCTGGTTCACCGTGCCACCACCACACCACGCCCCCTGCCCGGCCGCCCTTGACGCACGCGCGATTTCAGTATGCCGGGAACAGTCCGGTGCGGTGCGGTGAGCCAGTAAGCCGACGAGCCGGTAAACCCTACGTGCCAGCAGCGCCCGGCACGAGCCGCATCGCGTACCCACCCGCGACGATCCCCTTCGCCGCCTCCTCGTACTGCTCGGGAGCGTCCAGGGCCAGCGTGCCCAAGCCGTCGACATAGCGGTTCGCCATGCAGAACGCGGCGGTGATCAGTACCGTGTCGTGGATTTCGAGGTCGGTCGCGCCCTCGGTGCGCGCCGCTTCGACCATCTCCGTCGTCACCTCGCGTCCGCTCCGCTGCACCGCGGCCGCTATTCGTAGCAGGGCTCGGAGTTTCGGCGAGATCGGTGCGGTGTCGGGGTCGGCGAGGACCTGGCGGACCAGGGGCAGGCCCGCGTCCAGGTGGGTGGCGGCGATCATGGAGTGCGAGTCGCGGCAGAACGTGCATTCGTTGAGGCCGGAGACGTAGGCGCCGATCAGTTCCCGGTCGCCTGCCGGCAGTGAGTGCGGGGCGTGGAGCAGGAGGTCGGTCAGCTCCCCGATGGGCTTGGCGGTCTCCGGCCGGTATCGCATCAGGCCGGCGATGCCGGGGAACTGCTGCTCGTCGACTCGGAGGTCGATGTGCGCCACGACGGTGTCCTCTCGCGAGCTCGGCTCAGTTGCCCATCACGCTAACCGGGGCGTCCGGTGCGGACCATGGCCCGCACCGGAACCGCGCACGATGGAAGACGTTCGGGCGCACCCGGACCGCCCGGCTCCGCCCGGCTCCGCCCGGCTCAGCTCGGCTCCCCGAGCTTCACAACACCCCCCGCGAAGCCCCCCGCCCTCCCCGCGTCACCGGCCACGTCAGCACCGGGCTCCGCAGCTGCGCCGCCCGCCCCGCCACCTCGTCCAAATCCATCCGCCCCAGCGTCAGCAGCCCGTACCGCAGCCGCACCGGGCCGTTCTGCACCTGCGGGAAGTTCGTGTCCCAGTAGTTGTTCGCGATCCAGCTCAACAACAGCGGATCCGCGCCTCGATCAATGGCCTGCGGCGGGGGACCGAAGTGGAAGTCGCCGAACTGGACCAGTGGCGCGTCCGGCGTCAGCAGCGCCACCGCGCCCCGGTCGTCGCCCATCACCGCCGCCGACTGCGCCGTCACCCAGCCCCGGGACGCGTCCGGCAGCTGGTCGGTGTCGAGCGCGACCATCGTGCCCGCGGTGTCGAACGCCGCCTGCCAGCCCGCGTCCATCGCCAGGGGCAGGGCCAGGTAGACGCCGGCCGGTGCGGTGTCGCCGGCCAGGTCGATGTCGACGGTGACGCGGAGCACCGGGTCGAGGGCGTCGAAGACCAGCCGCTGGTGCAGGCCGCGGGTGCCCGGGGCGGCGAAGCGGCGGTGCAGCACGATCTGTCCGGGGCGTTCCTCCACGGTGCAGGACAGGACCCGGTCGGCGGGTTCGCGCAGCGGGGTCCAGGGCTCCCAGCAGGACTCGTCGAGCAGCTCCCGGTCCAGGTCGCGGCGGTAGAAGGCGCGGCGCGTGGGGTCGGCGAGCGGGTCGGGGCGTTCGCGGACGAAGGACAGCAGGTCCAGGCCGGGCCGCGGGCTCAGGATCTCGCGGCCGCCGACCCGGTCGATCAGGGAGCTGATACGGCCGGAGTCCGGGTCGTAGGTCAGCACGTGGAACGGCGACTCGATGACGCCGGTGGCGGCCCGGCGGTCGACCGCGGTGGCGAAGTTCAGCTCGCGGGCCGAGTGGCGCTGGCGGGTCACCCGGTGCGTCGGCCGCTGCGGGAAGGCCGCCGGCGGCAGCTCCTCCAGGGCGATGACCTGCCAGGACCGGGGCGCCAGCTCGACGGCGCCGAACGAGCGCCGCTCCTGTTCGGGCTCCGGCACGCGCCAGGGCCGGTTCTCGTACGCCATCCGGCTCGCCCGGTAGGTGCGCTCGGTGGCCGGCGTCGGCTCGGCGAACCACTCGGCGGGCAGGTCGAGCGCGACCGTGCGGGGCAGGTCCGTCGGGTTGCAGACCAGGACCCCGGCCAGGCCCTTGTCCGCGACCGGGTTTCCGGCCAGCCGCTCCAGGCCGTCCATGACGGCGAACGCCGCCAGCTCGTGCCCCTGGTGCGCCTCGGCCTGCTTCATCGCCTCGATGGCCTGGGCCTGCGGGTTCGCCGGGTCGGTGTTCCAGTGGCTCCAGGTGTGCTCGTCGAACAGGTCCACGTGCTCGGCCGCCTCGGCGACCAGCGCCGGGTCCGCGCGCAGCGCCTCGGCGGCCGCCAGCAGCGGCTTGGCCTGCTGGTTGGCGGCGGTGGCCACCGGCGTGCTGCCGGCGCCCAGGCTCCAGAAGTCGGTCCAGTCCCCGCGCAGGACCGGGATGTCCGCCTCGGGGACCCGCGCGATGCGCTCGCGCAGGTCGTCGAACGTCGCGTACCGGATCCGCGGCCCGCGCTCCTGCTCGTTCCACCGCCGGACCAGGTCCGGCAGGAACGGGTTGGGCGGCGCGTTGTCCCACATGACCGGCGAGCAGGTCGAGGTCAGGTAGACGAACGGCAGCCGGTAGCCGGTGCCGCGCAGCCGCTCGTGGAAGGCGTCCCAGCCGGCGGCCATCCGGTCCACCGAGTCGTCCCAGCTGTTCAGCAACTGGTCGAACATCGTGTAGTGGCTGCCGTTGAAGACCCGCAGCCGTCGCCCCGACGGGGTCTCCCAGTCGAACAGGCCCGGCCGGGGTGCCACCGGCCGGCCCAGGTGCCGGTTCACCGCCATGACGAACAGGTCGACGCCGGCGTCCAGCAGCTCGTCGGCGATCGGCCACGGGATCCCGTTGACGTCGTGCTGGCAGGCCACCGGGATCGGGCGCCCGACCACGTCCTCCAGCTCGCGCTTCCCGGCCAGCAGGCGCCGGATCCCGGCCCGGTCCACGGTCGCGCTGACGTGCCAGCGCAGCGCGGACAGCCCGATGCGGCCCTGGTCGCACAGGTCCTTGAACCGCACCACCTGCTCCGGTGTGGCGCCGGCCAGCCAGCGCCGCACCGGCTCGGTGGCCTCGCAGGTCCACTTCGGCCGGCAGTCCTGCGGCAGGTCCGCGGTCTCCTCCAGCCAGTCCAGCGCCTGCGTGAGGTACTCGGCCTGGAGCCGCCACAGGATCGGCTGGGAGTGGGTGTAGCCGACGTCGAGGTGGCTGTGGTGCAGGACGAGGATCTCCTCGATCGCGCCGTCGTTCCGGCTCACTTGCTGGCTCCCGTGGTCAATCCGGCGATGAACTGCTTCTGCAGGGCGAGGTAGCCGGCCACCGGGATGACCGCGGCCAGGAACATCACGCCGAACAGCTGCGCGTAGTTGGTGGTGTACTGGCCCAGCGACAGATACAGACCGGTGGTGATGGTCTGGCCGCGCAGCGGGCCGAGGATGAACTGCGGGTTCATGAAGTCGTTCCAGATCCACAGCGACAGGAAGATCGCGACGGTCGCGGTGGCCGGGCGCAGCAGCGGCATGATGATGGTCCACCAGATCCGCAGCGTCCCGGCGCCGTCCAGGGCGGCGGCCTCGACGATCTCCTCGGGGACGGCGCGCAGGAACCCGGAGTACACGAACACCGCGAACGACAGGTAGCCGCCGCCGACGTTGGACAGGATCAGCCCGGCGTAGGTGTGGTCCAGGTGCAGCAGCGTCAGGATCCTGATCGTCGGCAGCAGGATTACCGCCGGCGGGATCATCAGTCCGGCGGCGAAGGCGGCCAGCACGATCCGGCGCAGCCGGGCCGAGCGCCGGCTCAGCCAGAAGCTGAAGGCCGCGCCGAGCGGGATGACCAGCAGCACCGAGGCCGCGACGGTGACCGCGGAGTTGGTCAGGCCGATCTGGATGATCCGGTCCGGCCGGGCCAGCGCGTCGCCGAGGTTGTGCAGCGTCGGCGGGGCCGGCGGCGCCGAGGGGTCGGCGACGATCTGGTCCTGGCTCTTGAAGGCGTTCACGATCGTCAGGTAGATCGGGCTGACGAAGGCCAGCGTCAGCAGCCCGGCCGCGGCCAGGTGCCAGCGCGAGCGCCAGTCCCGGCGCCGCCTCCGGACCGGGGTCGGCGCGGTAGTTGATGCGGTCGTCGATGTGGTCGCCGGAGCGGTCACAGGTCCACCTCCCGGCGGCGGAGCAGGCCGGTCACGGACAGCGCGATGACGGCGGAGAGCACCAGCAGCAGCATCGCCACCGCCGAGGCGTAGCCGAACCGGTCGTCGGTGAAGGCGAGTTTGACGATGTACAAGGCGGTGGACTGCGTGGAGTCGGCCGGACCGCCGGCGGTCAGCGCCGCGATGATGTCGTAGAGCTTCAGCATCGTGATCAGCGAGATGGTGACGCTGATCGTCGTGCCCGGCGCCACCATCGGCAGCGTGATCCGGCGGAACCGCTGCCAGCGCCCGGCCCCGTCGACCGTCGCGGCCTGGTACAGCTCGACCGGGATCGACTGCAGCGCCGCCAGGTGCACCACGGTGGTGAAGCCGCTGAGCACCCAGGCGGCGACCAGCCCGACCGAGAACATCGCCAGGTGCGGGCTGCCCAGCCAGGTGATCGGCCGGTCGACGAGCCCGGAGCCGACCAGCAGATGGTTCAGGATCCCGTCCTGGGCCAGGATGTAGCGCCACACGAAGCCGACGATCACCCCGGAGAGCACCTGCGGCAGGAACGCCACCGTGCGCATCATCCGGAAGCTCAGCGACGTCTTGTTCAGCAGGATCGCGAAGCCGATGCCGGCGGCGTTGGCCGCCACGGTCACGAGCACGGCGGTCATCAGCGTGAAGCCGAGGCTGGCGGCCAGCGCGTCGTCGTGGACCATCTCGGTGTAGTTGTCGATCCCGACGAAGGAGGAGTGCGCCAGCAGCGGGTTCTCGTCGGTCAGGCTTTTCCAGGCGCTCATGCCCACCGGCACGATAATGAACAGGACGTACAGGCCGAGCGCGATCGCGGCCAGCACGCTCAGCGCTGGATCGCCGCGGTGTCGGCGGACACGGGTGGTCATGGGCTTTTTCCTTGCCGGACGGTGGATGGGCAACGAGGCGGCGCCGGACTGGGCTCGTACGGGGTTCGTACCGCGGCGGTCCGGCGTCGGAAGGGGGCTACTTGGTCGCGGCGTCCCAGGCCGAGTCCAGCTTGGCCATCTGGCCGGCGATGTCGTCGGAGGAGAACAGGGCCTGGCTGGCGGCGTAGAAGGCGTCGTTCAGACCCGAGGGCATCGAGTCGTCGTTGGTCGCCCAGCCCAGCGCCGAGACCTTGGTGTTCTGGTCCAGGACGTAGGCATAGGAGTCCTTGAACACCTGGCTGACGTTCACGTTGTAGTCGGCCAGCGCCTTGTTCTTCAGCATCGGGAACGCACCGTCGCCCTCGATCAGGGCCTTGTAGTTGACCGGGTCCAGCGACCACGCCTCGGCGAAGGCCGTGGCCTTGTCCGGCGCCGCCGTCTTGGCGCTGATCGCCATCGAGCCGCCGACCGCGAACGGCACCACCAGCGAGCCGTCGTCGGTGGGCGTCAGGAACGAGCCGAAGTCGTCGGCGTGGTCCTTGGGCACCGAGCCCAGGAACCAGCTGCCCATCATGTACATCGCGGTCTTGCCGGAGGTGAAGTCGGTGATCGAGTCCGCGTACTTCACGCCGAGCGCGCCGTCCTCGAAGTACTTGTTCTTCACCAGCGTCCGGTACTTGGCCACGGCCGCCTGCACGTTCGCGTCACTGAACTTCACCTGGCCGGCGTAACGCTCCTGGAGCCACTTCGGGTCCTTGCCCAGCACGTCCGCCGACAGGATCCCGGACAGCGGCATCGACGCCGAGAACGGGTCCCCGCCGCCGAGCTCGATCGGCGTGGTCCCGGCCGCCTTCAGCTTCGCGCAGACGTCGAGGAACTCCGCCCAGGTCTTCGGCGGCGCGCTGATCCCGGCCTTGGCGAACAGCGTCTTGTTGTAGAAGACCATCGGGATGATCTGCGAGTTCGTCGGCGGGATGTAGACGTTGCCCTTGTAGGCGTTGCCCTGCGGCAGCAGGAAGTTGGTGTTCACCCAGCTCTGGTCGTACGGCTTGAGCAGCCCGGCCTGCACGAACGTCGAGGGCGTGATGGACTGCAGCAGGTCCGGGAACTGGCCGGAGGCCTGCAGCTGCTTGGCGTAGGCGTCCCGGTCCGTGCTCGGCGCCACCAGCTTCTTGACCGTCACCCCGGGCACCGCCTTCTCGGCATTGGCGATCGAGGTGTCCCAGAACGCGGCCGTCAGGCTCGGGGTCTCGAAGGTGAGATAGGTCAGGGTGGCGCCGCCCGACCCGCTCTTGGCGCCGCCGGAGGTCGACGCCGCCGAACATCCGGCGAGCAAGCTGAGCCCCGCGGCCAGACAGGCCGCGAGCAGACGATTGTGCCGCATGGAATTCTCCAGGAAGGGAGGAGGATGATGTGGGGACCCGGCCGGTGGGCGGCTCGACGCCGGAGCACCTTCGGGATAACGTTATCGCGAGGATAGGCGCGCGATGCGGGACCGTGTCAAGAGTCATTCCGATAACGAGGCCCTGACACGATGAGGAGCATGCCGATGAGTCCAGCAGGGGGCGGGAGCGGCGCGGCCGGGCGGCCCAAGCGGCCCACCATGGTCGACGTGGCCCGCGAGGCCGGGGTGGCGCTGCGGACGGTCTCCCGGGTGGTCAACGACGACCCGACGGTCGGACCGGAGTACGTCGCCAAGGTCAAGGCGGCCATCGCCGCGCTCAACTTCCGCCCCGACGAGCGGGCCCGCCAGCTGCGCACCGGCGTCACCGGCACCATCGGCGCGGCCGTGCGCCGGATCGCCGAGATCAACCCGGCGCTGGCCGCCATCGAGCAGACCGCGCGCGCCTCCGGCCTGACCCTGCTGGCCTCCTCGACCGACTTCGACGAGGCCAGGGAGCGCGACATCCTGCTGTCCATGTGCCGCCAGCGCCTGGACGGCATCATCGTGGAGCCGATCGGCGAGAACCACGGCTACCTGGAGGCCGAGCTGGCCGACGGCATGCCGGTGGTGGCGATGGACCGCCCGATGAGCGGGATCTCGGTGGACTGCGTGATGTCCGACAACGCCGCCGGCATAGGCATGGCGTTCCACCACCTGCACCAGCACGGACACCGGCGCGTCGCCTACATCGGCGACAGCGAGCGGGTCTACTCCGGCCGCGAGCGCGCGGCCGCCTTCCGGGCCGCGCTGCTGGCCCACGGCCTGCCGGTCGACGGCCTGGTGCACCCGGGGGAGATCACCGCCGAGCGGGTGGGCGCCGCGCTGGAGTCGGTGCTGAGCGGCCCGGACCCGGCCACGGCGCTGATCACCGGCAACACCGACACCACCCTGGCGGTGCTGCGCCGGCTCGGCCCGGCGGCGGCCTCCCGGCTGGGGATCGTCGGCTTCGACGAGGTGCCGCTGGCCGA
The DNA here is from genome assembly GCF_039531695.1 of Catenulispora yoronensis. NCBI lineage: Bacteria > Bacillati > Actinomycetota > Actinomycetes > Catenulisporales > Catenulisporaceae > Catenulispora > Catenulispora yoronensis. The sequence goes on along the minus strand of NZ_BAAAQN010000065.1, from coordinate 31,761 downwards.
TCTGCTCCAGCCGGCGCTCACGGTCGTCGCGCAGGACACCGCGAACATCGGCCGCACCGCGGTGGAGCTGCTGCGGGCCCGCATCGCCGACCCTTCCCGGCCTGCTCAGCGCGTGGTCGTCCCGGTGGCGATGCGGGTCCGGGGCTCCGGCGAGGTGGCCGCGCCGGCGGCGTCCGCGGTTAACGCCGGATGACGCGGTCTTGACAGACCACCGGATCATGCGCCACCTTGCGGGATAACGTTATCCCGCCTCGCGCAGCCTCTGGCCCGGCGGCGATGGCGGTTCGCTCCGGCGGTGTCCCCCGCCGGCGCGGACGCGTGCCCCGCCCCCGGCGGGGCGGTTCGGCGGTCCGGTCGCGGGGCCGCACGGCACACCCCTTTTCCGTCACCTTCCTGGCTGTTCCTCCCCGAGAGGTCCGATTCATGAAGCTGCTCAGAGCCCGGCCCCACCCTGTTCGGACCCACCCTGCCCGACCCCACCCCGCCCGACGCGCGGTCGGCGCCCTCGCCGCCACGGCGCTCGCCGGCACCGCGGTGGCCACGACACTGGCCGGTCCGGCCCGGGCCGACACGGTCACGGCGAACCAGGCGTGGCGCGTCGCCCAGCAGTACACCGGCGTCTGGACCAGCCCGCCCACCGTGCTGAGCGGCGGCGGGACGGTCGACGCGCCGCTGCTGGGCAACGGCGACCTCGGCGTCGCGGTCGGCGGGACGATCGCGAACCAGACGCTGTACCTCGGCAAGAACGACTTCTTCTCCGGCTCCAGCCACGCGATCAGGCCGTTGGGCCGGATCGTGCTGTCGGCCCCCGGGCTGACCGGGTCCTCGTACCGCGTCGTCCAGGACATCGCCCACGCCGAGGTGCGCGGGACCTACGCGCTCAACGGCCAGACCCTGAGCACGACCAGCTGGGTGGACGCGAACTCCGGCACCGTCGTCACCTCGTTCGCCCTGGCCGGCGGTGGCGCGCAGAGCATCGGCATCACCCTGCAGAACGGCTCGGGCGGCACGCCGAGCGTCTCCACCACCGGCAACGATCTCGACGCCGATGTGGCCGCCGACACCGGGACCGGCGCCGACCCGCACGCGCGGATCGCGGCCCGCACCATAGGCCAGAGCCAGTCGGTCTCCGGCAACAAGATCACGCTGACGGTGCAGCCGGGCGGCACCGCCACCCTGGTGGCCGGGATCGTCTCCAGCGTCGACAGCGCGAGCTGGCAGTCCGCCGCCGATTCCCTGGTCTCCGGTCTCAGCCAGACCGACGTGGCCAACCACAACGCCGCGCACCGCTCCTGGTGGCAGAACTACTGGTCGCAGTCCTACGTCGAGATCCCGGACAAGGCCGTGGAGAAAAGCTGGTACGGCTCGCTGTATCTGCTGGGCAGCGTCTCCCGGGCCGGCAAGTACGCCCCGGGCCTGTGGGGGAACTGGATCACCGGCGCCATGAACTGGAACGGCGACTACCACACCAACTACAACTACGAGACACCGTTCTACGCGGCCTTGTCGACCAACCACATCGCGCAGACGGCCGCCTACGACCAGCCGGTTCTGGACTGGCAGTCGGCGGGCCAGGCGCTCGCGGCGCAGAACGGCTTCACCGGCGTGCTCTACCCGGTCGGGCTGTCGCCGAAGGGCACCAGCGCGGACATCAACCTGCACAACCAGAAGTCCAACGCGGCCAACCTGGCCAGCAACATGGTGATGCGCTTCGAGTACACCGGTGACACCTCGTACGCGAACACCGTCTATCCGTGGCTCAAGCAGGTCGGCCTGTTCTGGCAGAACTACCTCACGTGGGACGCGGCCAACAACCGCTACGTCATCACCAACGACGCGCCGCACGAGGACCAGAGCTACCCGCAGACCAACAGCGGCATGTCGCTCGGCCTGGTCCACCTGCTGTTCCAGGGCCTGATCGACATGAGCACGGCGCTGAACCAGGACGCCGGCACCCGCGCCACCTGGCAGAACATCGCCTCGCATCTCAGTGCTCTGCCGACGATGACGCTCAACGGCCAGACCGTCCTGCGCGAGACCGAGGTCGGCAGCGACTTCGTCAACGACGGCAACGACATCGACGCCCAGGCCATCTATCCGGGCAGCCTGATCGGTCTGGACAGCGACGCGACGCTCCAGCAGACGGCCCGCAACACGATCGGCGCGCTCACCAACGCCTGGGGCGGCGGCAACGCTCCGGCCACGTTCTACGCCGCGGCCGCCCGCGTCGGCTACAACCCGGCCACCATCCTGGCGAACCTGCACGACGAGGCGACGAACCAGAGCTACGCCAACATGGCGATCCACCACAACGGCGGCGGCATCGAGAACATGAACGTCACCACCTCGGGCCTGGACGAGATGCTGCTCCAGTCGTTCCAGAACGACATCAAGGTGTTCCCGGCCTGGCCCGCGGCCACGAACGCGAAGTTCGGGGACCTGCTGGCCTATGGCAACTTCCTGATCTCCAGCAGCAGGTCCGGCAACGCGGTCCAGTACATCAGGGCCGTGAGCCAGAAAGGCGGGAACCTCGTCGTCACCAATCCCTGGTCCGGCAGCGTCGAGGTCTATCGGAACGGCACCGACACCGGGACGGTGTCCGGCGCCAAGCTCACGATCGCCACGTCCGCAGGGGACACCATCGACCTGGCCCCGGCCGGGACTCCGCTGGCGACGATCCAGAGCCAACTCGCGCAGCCGCTGCAATCGAGCACGGGAAGCAGCGGCAGCTTCAGCTCGGGTTTCGAGGCGACGGACGTCGCGCCGACGTGGAGCGACACCGTCGACACCAGCGGCGGCGGGCTGTCGAACGTGACCGGGATCTGCTGCGGACTTTCCGCTCCCGAGGCCGGGCTTCGCACCGGTGAGACCGCGCATGCGGGTAGCGGATCGCTGATGTACTCGGGCGCGGGTAGCGGGGCCAGCTCCGTGTATGCCTATCTGAAGGTCTTCGACCTCAGCGGCAGCCCGCTGGCGATCGGCAGTGGCAAGACCCTGAGCTATTGGATCTATCCGCAGAGCAACGCCACGACGCCATACGTGTCGGCCGGCTCGACCAACAGCAGCTGCGTCGCCGTCGACCTGGTCTTCGCGGATGGCAGCACCCTGCGGGACTCCGGCGCGGTGGACCAGAACGGCAACCGTGCGCACCCCGCGTACCAGTGCGGCCATCTGACGCTCGACGCCTGGAACCACGTCACCGTCAACCTCGGCACCACCAACGCGAACAAACAGGTCAGCCGGATCCTGGTCGGCTACGACCATCCCAGCTCCACCGGGGGCTACCGAGGATATGTCGACGACCTGAGTATCAGCTGATCCGTCCGAACCGCCATTGATGACAGGAGGTGCCGTCGTGACACGCGATCCGCTCGATGTCCGGGTCGAAACCGGGCTGGAGGCGACGATGCGCGACGGCACCGTCCTGCGCGCTGACGCTTATTGGCCTGCTGAGGACGGCTCGTGGCCGGTGCTGCTGGTCCGCACGCCGTATGGGAAGCAGAACGCTGACGTGCTTGCTCGCCTCGATCCGTGGGGTGCGGCCAGACGCGGTTATCTGGTGGTCGTCCAGGACTGCCGTGGCCGCTTCGCCTCGGACGGCGTGTGGGAACCGTTGCTACACGAAGGCGCGGACGGATACGACACGATCGCTTGGGCGGCGCGGCTGCCGGGCGCCGATGGCCGGGTCGGGACCTACGGGCCCAGCTACCTCGGGTATACGCAGCAGGCTGTGAAAGCCCTACGGCCTCCGCTGCTGGCCGCGACCGCGCCGGGGTTCACTTGGGCCGATCCGGACGATGGGCTGATCAGGCGTGGTGGAGCGTATGAACTCGGGCTGGTCACGCAGTGGACGTTGAGCCTCGGCTACAACGTTCTGGAGCGCCGCTACCGCTCCCGGCCCGCCGAGGCGCGTCGGTACTTGGCCGACGTGGATGCCGCGCTGGAGGAATTCGCGGGGCGGACTGTGTGGGAGCGGCCCACTGATGAGGCATCCACGCTGCGCCGACTGGGTTTGCCGATACCTGTGCCAACTCCCGGATCGCCACAGACCACTGATATACCGACTCTGACCGTCGCTGGCTGGTTCGACTGCTTTCTCCAAGGCAGTCTCGACAACCACGTTGCAGCCTCCGCCGCCGGTGCGGCGACCGCGCTGATCGTGGGGCCGTGGTCTCATGACAATCAGACCAGCCGCGTCGGCGAGGTCGACTTCGGAGCGCTTGCCGACGCTGCGGCGATCGATGGCGGAAGGTCTTTGGCCGATCTCGAACTCGACTTCTTCGACCACTTCCTTGCTGCGGAACGCGGTGGTCAGGCGCCAGAGGGTTCGGCGCTGGTGTTCGTCATGGGGGCCGACGAATGGCGCCGGTTCCCGGCCTGGCCGCCGGTGAGCGCCGAGCAGTCTTGGTATCTGTGTCCCGAGTCCCGCCTTGATCGGTGGCCGTCGTCGGACCCGGGCTCGGTTTCGGGCTCGGACACCTTCGACCACGACCCCGACGACCCGGTCCCCACGGTCGGAGGAGCGTTGCTCATCGGCGCTGGCTTTCCGGCCGGACCGTACGATCAGCGCCTCGTCGAGAAGCGCGACGATGTCCTCGTCTACACCAGCGAACCGCTGGACCATCCGCTGGAGGTTGTTGGCCGGGTCCGGGTGCACCTGGTCGCCGAGTCCACGGCGCAGGGCGCTGATTGGGTTGCCCGGTTATGCGATGTCGATCGCGACGGGGTTTCGCGCAACATCACCGACGGCGTGCTCCGGACAGTGCGGACCGCTGGTTCCGACGGCGGCGCGGATGAGCCCGATGAATACGTGATCGACCTGTGGTCCACCGCCTACGTGTTCCAGCCCGGACACCGGATCCGGCTTCAGATCGCCGCCAGCTGCTTTCCTCGCTGGGATCGCCATCCCGTCGCCACGCGGGCTCGGCAGACCGTGCACCACGGTGCCGGGTTCTCGTCGCGGCTCGTCCTTCCTGTTTTAGAGACCCCTCGATAGACGGAGCCTGCCGGCTCCGCGCACCACGTTCCCTTCAGAAAGGCCAGCACCATCATGTCGCCAGTTCGGGGCTACGAAGCCGAACCCTGCCATGCCATCAGCGGATGCGTCGGCGCCGGATTCCCAGCGGCCGTCGCCGACCTGGCACCGGGAACGGTGCTTGCCGTCGACGGTCCGGCTGCCGTCGACTGGGAGGCGGTCGCGGCCGGGACCGGCGACGCGCTGGCCGCCCGCGGCCTGTCCGCCCAGCAGATCGATATGCGCGAACACTTCGCGACGTGGCCCGAGATCCTGGCGCGCACCGCGTCGGCCGTGCTGAACGACGACCCGGACTTCGCGCCGATGTCGGATGCGAGCTTGGGTGACTTCCTCGGCGGCCTTCCCGAACTGCCGGAAGCAGATTCGGCGGCGGCTGCGGCTGCGGCGGCTGCTCGCGTCGTCACGGTCGTCGTCGGACCCGGGGCGGCGCTCGTCGGCGGGTATGACGTGCTCTGGTACGCGGACCTGCCCAAGCGCTACGCCGAAGCCGCGATCACCGGCGGGACCGGACGGAACCTCGGCCAGCCGGCCAACGCCGGACCGGGGACCACGCGCCGGCTGTTCTACATTGACTGGCCGGTGTTGGACCGGCACCGTGATGCCGTCCTCGGTGACGTGGATCTGTGGCTGGATACTCAGGACTCGGTGACGCCGACGTGGCTCGACAGGAGGACGCTCGGCGCCGCGTTGGCCGACCTCGCGGCGCGGCCGTTCCGGACCAGGCCCACGTTCAATACGACGTCGTGGGGCGGGCATTGGGCGCAGGAGCAACTCGGCTTCAATACTGAGGCGCCCAACACCGCGCTCGGGTACGAGCTCATCGCGCCGGAGAGCGGGATTCTGGTCGGCGAGGCGGACGGGGCGCGGGTTGAACTTCCGCTCCAGGCACTCGTCGCGCGGCATCCTGAGCTGGTGCTCGGTGCGAGTGTGCACGAGGTGTTCGGGACGTCGTTCCCGATTCGGTTCGACTACCTCGACACGGTCGGCGGCGGGAACTTGTCAGTCCACTGCCACCCGCAGCCGGACTACATGCATCGGGTGTTCGGCTGGCCCTACACGCAGCACGAAACGTATTACATGATGGTTGGTGGGACTGATCGGAAGGTGTTTCTCGGCCTGCGACAGGATGCTGACATTGACGCGTTCCATAAGGACGCTGATCAGGCCGTTCATGACGCTACGCCGTTCGACGTCGAGCGCTATGTCCAGACCTTTCCGGCCGAGCCGCATCAGTTGTTCCTCATCCCGGCCGGCACGCCGCACGGCAGCGGCGAGGGGAACGTGGTGCTGGAGATCAGCGCGACGCCGTATCTGTACAGCCTGCGGTTCTACGACTGGCTTCGGAAGGACGCTGCGGGGACGCAGCGGCCGGTGCATGTCGGGCATGCGTTCGAGAACCTCAACGTCGGGCGTGCTGGCGAGGCCGTGGCCAGGGACCTCGTTCAGCAGCCGCGGTGTGTGCGTGCGGGGGAGGGGTGGCGCGAGGACGTTATCGGTGTGCTGCCGGAGATGTTTTTCGAGGTGCGGCGGATCGAGGTGGGCGCGGAGGCCGTGGTTGAGGACTCGGCGGCCGAGCGCTTTCACATTCTGAACGTGGTGGAGGGCGATGGTGTTGTTGTCGAGACGGACGCGGGGCATCGGCATGAGTTGGCGTATGCGGAGACGCTGACGATTCCGGCTGCTGCTGGCGGCTATGCGGTGCGTGCGCTGGGTGCGGGCGGGGCGCGCTATGTCAAGGCCCTGGTTCGGTGACAGGGGTGAATGACGCGGTGAGCGAGGTCGCGGTGATGGATGTCGGGGGAACGCATGTCACCGCTGCGCGGGTGGACGTTCGGGACTGGGTTGTCGGCGGAAGCGACGGTCGGTCGTTCCGAGAGCCCTTGGACGGTGACGGTAGCGCCGAGGAGATCATCGCGACGCTGGTCCGGTGCGCCTCGCGGCTGACGGTTGAAGCGGGAACGCATTGGGCGGTCGCCGTGCCGGGACCGTTCGACTACGAACGCGGGATCGGCCGGTATGCCGGGGTCGGCAAGTTCGACGCGCTGAACGGTGTCGATCTCGGCTCGGCGTTGTTGACGGAGCTGCCCGGCGCTGCCGGGGTGAGCTTCCACAACGACGCGGACGCGTTTCTCGCCGGAGAGTGGAGAGCCGGAGCGGCAAGCGGGCATGCGCGCGCGATGGGCATCACGTTGGGGACCGGTGTGGGTTCGAGCTTTCTTCGAGACGGGACGACGGTTCACGACGGGCCGGGAGTGCCGCCCGAAGGGCGGGTCGACTCGTTGTTGTATGGAGGCCGGCCGATCGAGGAAGTCGTGTCGCGGCGGGCGATCCGGCGGGCGTATGCACGGGCGGGTCATGCGGGCCTGGATCTGGGCGCGAGCGCGGACCCGGGCGTGGGCGCGGGCGTGGACCCGGGCGCGTTGATCGACGTGCGGGAGATCGCCGAGCGGGCCCGGGGCGGCGAACGGCTCGCGGCAGAGGTCTTCGCACACGCCTTCCGCGTCCTGGGCACGGTCCTGGCGCCCTGCGTCGAAGCCTTCGAGCCCACGGTTCTGGTCGTCGGCGGGTCCATCGCGGCTTCTTGGGACCTGGTGGCCGGCCCACTGCGCGAGGGCCTCGCCGCCCACGCACCGAACCCGTCGACAGCAGCCACCCGCGTTCTGCAACCCGCTCGCCACCCGTCCGACGCCCCACTGCTCGGCGCCGCGTATCTGGCCCAGACCGCCGGCCGACCGACCCTGGCATAGTAGGGCCCGTACATCCCCCGAACGCACCACCGTCCACTCGGGAGGAACCGATGATCGCACGCACCTGGCGCGGCTGGGCCCCCACCACGACAGCCGACGCCTACCAGCAGCACTACAACACCGACGTCGCCGAACACCTCCGCCACATCCCCGGCTTCCGCGGCGCGCGCCTCCTACGCCGCGAAGACGGCGAGGAGGTCGAGTTCACCTCGATCACCTTCTTCAACGACCTCGAAGCCATCCGCGCCTTTGCCGGAGACGACTACGAAATCGCAGTCCTCGAAGACACCGCCCGCCGAGCACTGAGCCGCTGGGACGAGCGAGTGAGCCACGCGGAGGTCGCCGTCACGCTCTAGTTCTAGGTCGGCAATGTCTCGGCTTGGGACTACGACCGCCGCGGTCTGATCCGGCTTCACACCCTGATCATCCGCGGCGGCCGTTCCTTCAGACGGCGTTGGCCGTGGTCAGCCTCAGCCGACGATCTCGGCGACGATCGGTGAGGTCTGGGTGGTGACGCCTCCACTGCTCAGGCAGGCCAGCAGGTTGAGGGGCGTGTAGGCCCAGACGATGACGACGGTGTCTCCGACGAACTCTCCGGAGCTGACGGTGCCGGTACCGGTGATCTGTTCGACGCCGGCGACCAGGGCGTCGCTCCAGGACAGGCTCAGGGTGGTGGTCTGGCCGTTGTTCCAGGTGAAGGTGTACGGGGTGCCCTGGAAGGTGCCGATGAAGTCGGTGCAGTCGGCGTAGAAGACACCAGAGGCGTAGTAGAACGAGCCGCTGGTGAGGGTGGAGTCGGTGGAGGTGCACGAGGAGTAGGTGTCGGTGCGCGGTGCGCGGTCGGGATCGCGATTGCGGCGGCGATGAGGATGGGCGCTACGACGGCGCGGGCGATGCGGCGAAGTAGGCCGGTGATGGCTCGACTCCTTTGTCGAGAGTTGGAAGGGGTTTGCCGGAGGCGGTGGCTGTCGCGGCGGCCCAGGGGAAGGGTCGACACGGCGTGACGATGCGCCGGATAGGACGACGCACTAGATAGAGGGAGGCGGGGCGTGAGCGCCGAGTCTGGCCGACCCCACCGAGGCTGTTTACGAGTCCCTACTGCAACCCCGTCCGCACCGACGTGATCCGCTGCGTGTTGAACCCCAGCCAGTGCATCCGTCCGGCGTATCGCGCGTGTTCGATCTTGATGCAGCGGTCCACGATCACGCTCAGGCCGCCGTCCTCCGCGATCTGCGTGCCCTCCGGGCTGATCACGCCGAACTGGCACCACAAGGCAGTGGCGCCGATCTCCACTGCTTCGCGGGCGATGTCCGGCACCGCGTCCGGGGCGCGGAAGACGTTGACCGTGTGGACCGGTTCCGGGATGTCGCGCAGGCTCGGGTAGCAGCGCTCGCCGAGGATCTCGGTTTCGCGGGGGTTCACCGGGATCACGCGGTAGCCGTGGCGTTTGAGGTAATAGCCGACGAAGTAGCTGGCGCGCAGCTCGTTGTTCGACAGGCCGACCACGGCGATGGTGTCCGCGGTGTTGAGCACCCGCTGGATGGTGAGCGGGTCCTGATAGCGCCGGAGGTCGATCTGGCCGGTCTCGGCAGACTCGTTGGCCTGGGTGGTCTGGCCAATCTCAGCAGTCTGGTCAGCCTGCTCGGTCACGCCGTCACCTCTTCCCTCGGCAGCGTCGCGGCGACGCGCGTGAAGGCCTGTTCCAGGTCCCAAAGCAGGTCGTCGACCGACTCCAGGCCGACGGACAAACGCACCGTGCCGGGGCGGACGCCGGCCGCGAGCAGTTCGGCGTCGGAGAGCTGGCGGTGTGTGGTGCTGGCCGGGTGGATGATCAGGCTCTTGGCGTCGCCGACGTTGGCCAGGTGCGACCAGAGGGTCACGGCGCCGATCAGGGCCTGGCCTCCGTCGCGGCCGCCCGCGCAGTCGAAGGAGAACACCGCGCCGGCGCCGCGGGGCAGGTACTTCTCCACGAGCGGGCGGAACCGGCTGTCGGGCAGGCCGGGATGGGTCACGTGCGACGCGAGGCCGTGGCCGGTGAGGAAGGCCGCGACCTGGGCCGCGTTGGTGACGTGGCGTTCCATCCGCAGCGACAGCGTCTCGACGCCTTGCAGGAACAGGAACGCGTTGAAGGGCGACATCGCCGCGCCGAGGTCGCGGAGGGTCTCGGCCCTGAGCTTCATCAGGTAGCCGTAGGCGCCGAAGGTCTCGTGGAACTTCAGGCCGTGGTACGCCGGGGACGGGTCGGCCACGACCGGGAAGCGGCCGTTGGACCAGTCGAAGGTGCCGGCCTCGACCACGACCCCGCCGATGCTGGTGCCGTGGCCGCCGAGGAACTTGGTCGCGGAGTGGACGACGATGTCGGCGCCCCACTCGATCGGCCGGCACAGGTACGGCGTGGCGAAGGTGTTGTCCACGATCAGCGGGATCCCGTGCCGGTGCGCCGTGTCGGCCAGCGCCTGGATGTCCAGCACGTTGCCCGACGGGTTGCCGATGGTCTCGCCGAAGAACGCCTTCGTGGTCGGACGGACCGCGGCCTCCCACGCCTCGGGGTCGTCGGGGTCGGCCCAGGTCAGCTCCACGTTCATCTTGCGGAACAAGTGCTTGAACTGGTTGACGGTGCCGCCGTACAGCGCCGAGGAGGACACGACGTGGTCCCCGGGTTCGAGCAGCGTGAACAGCGCGGCCGCCTGGGCCGCGATGCCGCTGGCGAACGCGACCGCGCCGCAGCCGCCCTCCAGGCTCGCCACGCGCTCCTCGAACGCCGCGACGGTCGGGTTCATGATCCGCGAGTAGGTGTTGCCGTATTCCTGGAGGTTGAAGTACGCCGCGGCGGACTCCGGGTCCTCGAACACGTAGCTGGCGGTCTGGAAGATCGGCACCGCCCGCGCGCCGGTGTTCGGGTCGGGCCGCTGCCCGGCGTGCAGTTGGCGCGTCTCGAACCCGAACTCGCGGGGCTGCTCGGTGCGCGGGCGTTCGCCGGTCATGGACTCCTCGTCGTCTGTTCGGTGGCCGGATGGGCCTCGGTGGTGCCGTCGGTCAGGACCTCGGTGGCGCTCCCAGCCAGAGCCTCAGTGGCGCTCCCGCCCAGGAACCGCCGCACGATCGGGATCTGGCGGCCCTCCTCCAGCAGGAAGCTGTCATGGCCGTACGGCGCCTCGATCAGGTGGTACTCCACGGGCTTGCCGAGCCCGTCGAGCGCCTCGGCGATCTCCTCCGAGGCGGAGGGCGGGTACAGCCAGTCCGAGCTGAACGCGATCAACAGCGTACGGGCCCGCACGCCGCTCAGGGCCCGTTCCAGCGATCCGTCGCCGTGTTGCCGGGCCAGGTCGAAGTAGGTCAGCGCGCGCGACAGGTACAGGTAGGTGTTCGCGTCGAACCGTTTGACGAACGACGAGGCCTGATGGTCCAGGTAGCTCTCGACCGCGTACTCCGGCTCGGTGAGGGTGTGCCGGATGTCGCCGCCGTTCTGGAGCCGCCGGTCGAACTTCGCCCGCAGTGCGGCGGCCGACAGGTAGGTGACGTGGCCGATCATGCGGGCCACGCCCATGCCGGCGTCCGGGGAGCGGCCGGTGCCGTGGTACCGGCCGTCCTGCCAGGCCGGATCGCCCATGATGGCGGCGCGGGCGATCGCGTTCCAGGCCAGGCCCTGCGGGTGCAGCGCGTGGGTGGAGGCGATGACGACGATCGCGTCGACCTGGTCGGGGAACAGGATCGCCCATTGCAGGGCCTGCATCCCGCCGAGCGAGCCGCCGGCCACCGCGGCCAGGCGCTCGATGCCGAGCCCGTCCAGGAACCGGCGCTGGACGCGCACCAGGTCCGCGACGGTGACCACCGGGAAGTCCGGCCCGTAGGGCCGTCCGGTCCCGGGGTCCGTCGACGACGGACCGGTGGTGCCGCGGCAGCCGCCGAGCAGGTTGGTGGACACCACGTGGTAGCGGTCGGTGTCGAAGGCCTTGCCCGGGCCGATCATCCCGTCCCACCAGCCCAGGCCGGCCCCGGCGGTGCCGTCGCGGTCCTCGGCCGCGAAGCCGTCGCGGGTGCCGGCGGCCGGGGCGGTCGCCGAGACGCCGGCGGCGTGCGCGTCGCCGCTGAGGGCGTGGCAGACCAGGATGACGTTGTCGCGCGCGGGGGACAGGCGTCCGTAGGTCTCGTAGGCGACCCGGACCTCGGAGAGTTCGCGGCCGCAGTCCAGTGGCACCGGGCCGGGCAGGTCCAGGAACCGGGTCTCGACGGTGCCCACGGAGCCGGTGCCCGAGCCAGTGTCCACCGGGTCAGTGTGCACCGAACCGGTGCCCAGGGCGCCGACGGCCGCCGCGGATTCATCCGATCCGGCGGCGTTGGGCATGAGGACTATGTTACGCCCGCGCCTCCCGCTATTGTCGAGTAAGTCGAGTAACCAAGTAGGAATGAACACCCAGCTCGCGAGGGCGGAAGGGCGGCTCGGGCCATGACCACGGTCACCAACGGAGTCAACGTGCAGGCGCTGCTGGACGCGCGGGAGGTCCTCAAGGACGCGCCCGAGGCGGCCCAGTTCACGTGGCGGGCCACCTCGACGTGGCGCGACGGCGTGCACAGCACCACGACCGTGCGGGACTTCTTCGGCCTGGGCGAGGAGCGCAGCCACAAGAACGAGTCGGTGTTCGAGGCCGACCACCCCGAGGTGTTCGCCGCCGAGGACAACGGCATCACCCCGATCGAGTACCTGCTCGTCGGCCTGGCCTCCTGCCTGACCGCCGGAGTCGCCTCGGTGGCCCAGAACCGCGGGATCCAGCTGCGCTCGGTCGCCTCGACGGTCGAGGGGCGGCACGACATCCGCGGCATCCTCGGCGCCGACAGCGACGTCCGCAACGGCTTCAACGACATCAAGGTGACCTTCACCATCGACGCCGACGCCACCCCGGAGGAGATCGAGGCGCTGGTGGCCCAGTCGCAGAAGCGCTCGGCGGTGTTCGACGCCCTGACCAACCCGACCGACGTCACCGTCGAAGTCCGCTGAGGGCCGCGCCATCGAGCACACCGACGCGGTGGTGGTCGGCGCCGGGCACGCGGGTCTGGCGGCCAGCCACTTCCTGAGCGCGCGCGGCATCGACCACCTCGTCCTGGAGCGCGGCGAGGTGGCCAACTCCTGGCGCCGCGAACGCTGGGACTCGCTGCGGCTGCTCACCCCCAACTGGCTCACCCGGCTGCCCGGCGGACACCGCTATCAGGGGCCGGATCCGGACGGCTATCTGACGGCCGGCGAGGTGGCGGACTTCATCGACGGCTTCGCCAAGGCCTCGCAGGCGCCGGTCCGGACCGGTGTGGAGGTCCTGGCGGTGCGGCCGGCCGGCGCCGGGACCGGAGCCGGAACTGAGACTGGCACCGGCACCGGCACCGGCACCGGCTCCGGCGCTAGAACCGGGACCGGCTCCGGCACCAGAATCGGTTACCGAGTGCAGACCGACCAAGGCGAGATCCACACCCGGACCGTGGTCATCGCAAGCGGCGCGTGCAACCTGCCGAGCGTGCCGGGCTTCGCCTCCGCCGTTCCGGAGTCCATAAGCCAGCTGACCCCGTTCGACTACGCCGGGCCGGACGCACTGCCGGACGGCGGCGTCCTGGTCGTGGGCGCGTCGGCGACCGGCGTGCAGCTCGCGGCGGAGATCGCGCGGAGCGGCCGGCCGGTGACGCTCTCGGTGGGCGAGCACGTACGGCTGCCGCGGACGTATCGCGGCCGGGATGTCCTGTGGTGGATGCACGCGGCCGGAGTCTGGGACCAGCGGCACGACCAGCTCGACGACCTGGAGCGGGCTCGCGGACTGCCCTCGCCGCAGCTGGCCGGGACGCCCGGACGCTCCGCCGTCGACCTCAATGCCCTGATGGCCTCGGGAGTGGAGCCGGTGGGCCGGTGGGCGGCGATCCGTGACGGCCGCGCGCTGTTCTCCGGCGGCCTGCGCAACGTGTGTTCGCTGGCCGACCTGAAAATGGCGCGGCTGCTGTCCGGGTTCGACGAATGGGCCACGGCCGGGCTGCCGGGTCTCGACCAGCCGGCCGAGGCCCTGGAACCGACCCGGGTGCCGGCCTCTCCCCGCCTCCAGCTCGACCTGCGCGGCGGCGAGATCCGGACCGTGCTGTGGGCCACCGGATTCCGGCCCGACTACCGGTGGCTGGACGTGCCGGTGGTCGACGCCAAGGGCCGCCTGCGGCACGTCGGGGGAGTGGTCGACAGCCCCGGTCTGTATGCGCTGGGACTACCCGTTCTCCGCAGGCGCAAGTCCACCTTCATCCACGGCGCCGAGGACGACGCCCGCGAAGTCGTGGACCACCTGGCGGACTACTTGGCGGGCCGGCACTGACCGTCCGCGGCCCGGTCGGTCGGGATTGGAGCAAACTCGACCGGTTCGGTGGTGTAAACGCACTGTTAGCATGCGGCTGTGCAGATCTCAGCCAAGGCGGACTATGCGGTGCGCGTGATGCTCGAACTGGCGGCCCACGGCCCGGGGCTCGTCAAGTCGGCCGTCCCCATCGAGCACCAGGACCTGCCGCGCAAGTTCGTCGAGACCATCCTGGTCGACCTGCGGCGCGCGGACCTGATCCGCAGCCACCGCGGCGCCGGCGGCGGCCACGTCCTCGCACGCCCGGCGTCGACCATCTCCATCGGGGAGATCGTGCGGGCCATAGACGGCCCGCTGGCCGAGGTGCGCGGCATGCGTCCGCACGAGGCCGAGTACGTCAACGCGGCGGAACACCTGACCGAGGTGTGGGTGGCGGCCCGGGCCGCGCTGCGCAAGATCCTCGACGAGACCAGCCTCGCGCAGGTGCTGTCCGGGAAGCTGCCGGCCCACGTGCGGCGGATGGCCGGCGGGCCGGAGGCTTGGGCTCCGCGCTGAGCCGGTTCCGGCGTCGGCACGCCGATCCGGTTCCAGCGCCTTCGCGCTAGTCCGATTCCTGCTCCGGCTCCGGCTCCTGCGCCTGCGCCTGCCCACGATCGAACTCGGCGCGCGCCGTCGCGACCGTGTCGCGGTGCCGGACCGCCCAATCGGTCAGGCCGCGCAGCGTGTCCAGCAGCTCGGTCGCCGGATCGGTGAGCGTGTACTCCACGCGCGGCGGCACGGTCGGATAGACGGTGCGGTGCAGCAGGCCGTCGCGTTCCAACTGCCGCAGCTTCAACGTGAGCACCCGGCGGCTGATGCCGCGGATGACGCGTTCGAGCTCGGAGAAGCGCACCGGGCCCTGCGCGGCAGCGGTCAGGATCCCCACCGTCCAGCGGCCCGAGATGCTGTCTATGACTTCGGAGACCGGGCACGCGACCGTGACCAGCTCTGGTACATCGATGTGACTGCGGGACAAGAATGTGCCTTCTTCCGTTCTGTTCCGACAGCGGCCCAGTATGAGGTCCGCCGCATATATCGCGGTCGCATTTTCTTGCCGAGGAGCTGACACATGAACGCGCACGCCGATACTTTGGCCGACCGTCTCGCGATCGTCGACACCGTAATCGCCTACGCCACAGCGGTCGATACCCGGGACTGGGGCAAGTTCGAAGCCTTGTTCACCCCGGACGCGGAGTGGGAGTACCGGGCCGGGGGCGAGCACCACACCGGACCGGAGCGGATCACGGCCCGGGTCCGGCCGAGCATCGAGCGGCTCGACGCCACGCAGCACCTCCTGACGAACCACGTGGTGGCCGTCGACGGCGACACGGCGACGCACACCTGCTACTACCTGGCGCAGCACCTGCGCGGCACCGGGCGGTTCCTGGCCGCCGGCCGGTACGTCGACGAACTGCGCCGCGCCGACGGCCGGTGGCTGATCGCGGGCCGGGTGCTGATCAGCACATGGGCCGAGGGCGATCCGTCGATTCTGCGGGACTGAGAAATAGCCACGCATCTCATCTCGCATCGCAGACAAGGCGATCGCCCGGAAATGGACGCCCGTGCCTTTCACCTGCATACCGCCGAATGGTCATTGACGGCCCGCGGGCCCGCTGCACAGACTGATTCCATGATCCGCCGTCCGCGGACCTGCACATCAGCCTTCTGATCCGATTCTCGCCGTCCGGCGACGGGGCGGGGGCTGCGAACCCGGAGTCGAGCATGAACCCTCAGCGACCCAGAACCCTGCGAACCGTGACCGCGGCGGCCGGCAAGCCGGGCGTGTACGAACTGGCCCTGGACCCCGGCCGGTCCACCCTGGACTCGGCGGTCCGGGTCGCCGGGCTGGCCGAGGCGGCCGGTTTCGACGCGCTGTTCGTGCCCGATCTGCTGCGCTTCGGCGCCCAGGGCACGATCGGCGCGCAGGAGCCGCTGCTCACCGTCGCCGCCCTCAGCCAGGTCACGCGGGACATCGGCCTGATCGCCACGGTCTCCACCACCTTCCACCATCCGTTCAACCTGGCCCGGATGTTCGGGACGCTGGACCACATCAGCAACGGCCGGGCCGCGTGGAACCTGGTGACCTCCGCGATCGGTGAGGAGAACTTCTCCGCCGACCCGCTGCCCGACCCCGAGGAGCGCTACGCCCGCGCGGCGGAGACGCTCGACGTCGTGCACGCGCTCTGGGACAGCTGGCAGCCCGGCGCGCTGACCCTGGACCCCGACGGCCGCGCGGTGGTCGACGGCTCCCGCGTCCGGCCGATCGACCACGCCGGCCGCTACTTCACCGTCGCGGGACCGCTCAACATCCCGCCGCTGCCGCAGCGCCGGCCGGTGCTGATCCAGGCCGGCCAGTCCGACGCGGGGATCGAACTCGGCGCGGCCTATGCCGAGATCGTGTTCACCTCGCTGCCCACCTTGGACATAGCCCGCGAGCACACCGCACGCATCCGGGCGCGCGCGGCGGAGCTCGGCCGGGCCGAGGGACTGCCGCTGATCTTCAGCTCCTTCCACGCGACGTTCGGCGCGACCGAGGAGGAAGCCCGCCGCCGGGTGCAAGAGCGCATCGACGCGATCGACTACGAGCGCGGCCGCGCGGCGGTCGAGGACATGCTCGGCGGAGGGGTGGACCTGTCGGGGCAGCCGCTGGACAAGCCGCTGCCGGAGAGCCTGCTGCCGCGCGTGGAGTCCGTCCACCGGCGGCGGGGGCGCGTCGACGTCTTCTCCCGGCGCGCCCGGGACGGGCTGACGCTGCGGCAGCTGATCGTCGAGGCGCAGGACACGGGCCACTGGAGTGCCGCGGGTACGCCCGAGCAGCTGGCCGACGCTGTCGAGGAGCGCTTCCGGGCCGGGGTACTGGACGTGATCTCGGTGCACGGGCTCGACGATCCCCAGGAGCACGACTTCATCGTCAACGGTCTGCTGGCGGAGCTGCGGCGGCGCGGGATCGTGGCCCCGGCGGCGTACGAGGGCGGCACGTTGCGGGAGAACCTCGGGCTGGAACTGCCGCGGGTCGCGGTGCCGGTTCCGGCCTGAGCCGGATCGGCCTGAACAGGCTGAACAGCACACAACGAACAGCACAAGCTTGAAGCGGAAAAGCTGGCGGCGCCGCCCCTCTGTTTTGGGGGACGGCGCCTTCGGCCTTCTCTCTGCGCGACAGGAACTCAGGCGCCGACGCCGAACCCCAGCACCGTCTTGCCCGACCGCGTCCCGGCCTCGAAATCCCGGTGCACCTCGGCGACGTCGGCGACGTCGGTCACCGGCACGACGGTCGGCGGCGTGTACGGGAGTTCACCGGAGGCCAGCGCGGCCAGCGCGGTGGCCAGATGGGCCCCGATCGTGGCCGGCGACCGGCGCGCGACGTCGCCGATGTTGAACCCGGCGATCGTCCGCGTGTTCTTCCACAGCGTGAAGAGGTCCTCGCTCCAGTCGCCGTGCAGACCCTGGTCACCGAACATCACGACCCGGCCGAACGGAGCCAGCAGCTCCAGGCTGGCCTTGCGGACCGGTCCGCCGATCGGGTCGAGCACCAGGTCGACCCCGCGTCCGGCGGTCGCGGAGCGGATCTCGTCGGCGAAGTCGTGGCGCGAGAACAGCGCGTCGTAGCCGTCCGGCTGCTTGGTGGCCGAACCGACGGTGCCGAGCACCTTCCCCGCCCCCAGCAGGCGCGCGATGCGCGCCGTGGCGGTCCCGACGCCGCCGGAGGCCGAGTGGATCAGCACCGTGTCGCCGGCGCGCAGCCGACCGACGTCGGACAGTAGCCCGTAGGCAGTCGGGTAGACACACGGCACGCCGGCGGCGACCTCCAGCGGCAGGGTGCCGACCGGCCGGACGAAGTCGGGGGAGGCGACGGCGAATTCGGCGTACCCGCCGAAGCCCGGCAGGTAGGCCGCGACCTCCTGGCCCACGCTCAGACCGCCCGCGTTGCCCCCGTTTTCCCCGCTGGCCCCGCTGGCCCCGCTGTATCGGTTACCTCCGTCGCCCCCGCTGTCCCGGTCGCCCCCGTCGCCCACCGCGACGATCCGGCCCGAGACCTCCAGCCCTGGCACGTCGTACCCGCCGGCCCCCTCCGGCGCCCCGAACTCCCCCCGCCGATGCTGCACCTCGGCGAAGTTGACGCCCGCGAAGGCGACCTTGATCAGCACCTGCCCGGCGTCCGGCGCCGGAACCGGGAGCTTGATCTCTTCAAAGACCTCAGGACCGCCGTTGTTCCGAAACGCATAAGCGCGCATATTCGACGGCAGATTACCCATGAACAACCTTCCTTGTTGCCGTCGCCCGGGCCTGAGCCCGGGCGCGTTCCCCATTCGGCGCCGGGCCGTACCCGTTCAGCGCAGGGCCGTACCCGGCCACAACGGCTCAGCCGCCGCCTCCTCGGCGGCCCGCAGCACCCGCAGGACGTTGCGGCTGGTCAACGCCTCCAGGTCGGTCCGGGACCAGCCGCGCGCCGCCAGCTCCCGCAGCAGCACCGGATACCCGGCCACGTCCGCGAGCTCGGCCGGCAGACGGTCGACGCCGTCGTAGTCCCCGCCGATCCCGACGTGCTCCACCCCGGCCACGTCGCGGGCGTGCTCGACGTGGTCCGCCACCTCCGCCACGCTGACCTCGGGCCGCGGATTCCGCTCCAGCCACTCCGCCACCCGCGGGTCCGGCGGCGCGCCGGACTCCGCCGCCCGCTCCTTGGCGACCGACGCCGGGTCCTCGCCCGGCCGCGGCGTCCGCGGCCACGACCACGTCTCCCGCCCCAGCCCGAGCCGCTCGCGCTCGGCCGCGAGCTCCGCCGACCACTCGGCGACCGCCGCCGAGATGAACGCCGGAACGAACGTGAGCTGGATGACGCCGCCGTTGTCGCGCAGCCGCTCCAGCACCCGGTCCCCGACGTTGCGCGGATGGTCGTTGAGCGCCCGGGCGCTGGAATGGCTGAAGATCACCGGCGCGGTGCTCGCCGCCAGCGCCGCGAGCTGGGTGCTCTCGGCGGTGTGCGAGAGGTCCACCAGGACCCCGATCCGGTTGAGCTCGGCGACGATCGCCAGTCCGGTGTCGTCCAGGCCGCCGACGCGGGGGGCGTCGGTCGCCGAGTCGGCCCAGGCGGTGTTGTCGTTGTGGGTGAGCGTGACGTACCGGACGCCCAGCCGGGCGAACGCCCGCAGCACGCCCGCCGAACCGGCCAGGCTGTGGCCGCCCTCGATACCGATCAGGGAGGCGATCCGGCCCTGCGCGAACGCGTTCTCCACGTCGTCGGCGGTGTAGGCGATCTGCAACTCGTCCGGATAGCGCGCGACCAGCCGGTACACGATGTCGATCTGCTCCAGCGTCGCCACCGCCGCCTCCGGCTCCGGCAGGCTCGACGCCACGTACACCGACCAGAACTGCGCGCCCACCCGGCCCGCGCGCAGCCGCGGCAGGTCGGTGTGCAGATCGGCCCGGCCCAGGTCCAGGCCCTCCACGCTGGAACCGGAGCCGGCCCGCAGCGCCACCGGGAGATCGTTGTGGCCGTCGAACACGGGACTGGTCTTCAGCACCAGGTCCACCACGTCGTAAGTGTTCATGTCCATTCCTCCGTTCCTTGATCAGTGTGCTGCGGTCGGGGCCTCTATGCGAACCCGGTCCGCCGGCCCGTCCTCGCGCAGCCGCCGCGACTGCCGCACCGGATCGGCGACCGGCAGCGCGGCCACCAGCCGCCGCGTGTACTCCTCGCGCGGCGCGCCCAGGACCGCGGCGGTGTCGCCGGACTCGACGATCCGCCCCCGGTGCAGCACCGCGACCCGGTCGGCGACCTGCTCGACCACCGCCAGGTCGTGGCTGATGAACAGGGCTGCGAACCCCAGCTCCCGGCGCAGCGCGGCGAACAGCTCCAGCACCCCGGCCTGGACCGAGACGTCCAGCGCCGACGTCGGCTCGTCCGCGATCAGCAGCCGCGGCCGCAGCGCCAGCGCCCGGGCCAGGCTGGCCCGCTGGCGCTCGCCGCCGCTGAGCTCGTGCGGATAGCGGTCGCCGTGGCCGCGCGGCAGCCGGACCGCGTCCAGCAGCGCCTCGACCTCGGCCCGGATCGCGCGCCGCCCGAGCTCGGGACGGTGCACCGCCAGCGGCTCCCCGACGCTGTCGGCAATGGTGAGCTGGGGGTTGAAGCTGGTCGCCGGGTCCTGGAAGACGAAGCCGAGATTCCCGGCCCGGCTGCCGGCCGTCGCGCGGCGGCCGGTGCGGTTCCGTCGGCCGCGCGCGGACAGCGGCTCGCCCAGCACGTCGAGCGTTCCGGCGGTCACCCCGGTCAGGCCCGCGACCGCGCGACCGACCGTGGTCTTGCCCGAGCCGCTCTCGCCGACCAGGCCCAGGACCTCGCCGGGCGCGATCTCGAAGTCGACGCCGTCGACGGCGCGGAAGGACCGGCTGCCCAGGCGACCGGGGTATTCGACGACGAGGCCCGCCGCGCGGACTACCGGTTCGGTGGGTGAGTCCGGCTGGGGTTCGGGACGGGGAACCAGGTTCGCGACCCGGATTACGGATTCGTTCGGTGAGTCCGGCTGGGGTTCGCGCCTCGCCTTCGGCGCCGAAGTCGCCTCCCGCGTCTCCTCCGTGCGCCCGAACACCGGCACGGCGGCCAGCAGCTCCCGCGTATAAGGGTGCGTGGGCGCCGCGAACAGCGTTGTGACCGGCGCCTGCTCCACGACGCGACCGTCGCGCATCACCGCCACCCGGTCCGCCAGATCGGCGACCACTCCCATGTTGTGCGTGATCAGCAGGACGGCCGTGCCGAGGTCGGTCCGGCAGCGGTGCAGCAGCTCCAGGATCTCCGCCTGCACCGTGACGTCCAGGGCGGTCGTGGGCTCGTCGGCCACGAGCAGCCGCGTCCCCAGGGCCAGCGCCATCGCGATGACAGCACGCTGCTTCTGCCCGCCGGAGAGCTGGTGCGGGTAGTGGTTCACCCGGACGGCCGGCTCCTGGATGCCGACGCGGTCCAGCAGGTCGACGGCCAGGGCCCGGCGCTCGGCGCGGGTGCCCCGGCCGTGCGCCCGCAGCCCTTCGGCGAGCTGCCAGCCGATGGTGAACACCGGGTTCAGCGCCGTGGACGGCTCCTGGAAGACCATCGCGGCCCGGGTGCCGCGCAGGGCCCGCAGGCGGGAGGGCGAGGCGGTGAGCACGTCCTCGTCCGGCGGCGCGTCGCCGTCGCCGAGCAGCACCCGGCCGCGCGCCGTCGCGGTGCCGGGCAGCAGCCCCAGGACCGACTTGGCGGTCACGGTCTTCCCGCTGCCGCTCTCCCCGACCAGGGCCAGCACCTCGCCGGGCGCCACCGACAGGCTGACACCCCGCACAGCCGGCGCCGCGCCCGCGTCGGTGCTGAAGGAGACATGCAGGTCTTCGATCCGCAGCAGATCAGGCATCTTGCCCACCCTCCTCCACGAGGTCCGGACCCGAGCCGGAATCAGCACCAGGATCAGCACCAGGATCAGTACCGGAACCAGCACCGGAACCCGCGCCCGCCGCCGCCGGACGCCGCCGCAACCGCGGATCGGCCAGATCGGTCAGGCTCTCGCCCAGCAGCGTGGTCCCCAGCACGGTGAGCACGATCGCCAAGCCCGGCGGCACGGCGGTCCACCAGATGCCCGAAGTGACGTCGGCCACCGAGCGGTTGAGGTCGTAGCCCCACTCGGCGGCCGCGTTGGGCTCGACGCCGAAGCCCAGGAACCCGAGCCCGGCGAGGGTGAGGATGGCCTCGGAGGCGTTGAGCGTGAGGATCAGCGGCAGCGTCCGCACCGAGTTGCGCAGCACGTGCCGGGTCATGATCCGCCACGGACCGGTGCCGATCACCCGCGCCGCCTCGACGAAGGGCTCTGCCTTCACCCGGACGGCCTCGGCGCGCACCACCCGGAAGTACTGCGGCACGAACGCCACGGCCACCGCGCAGGCCGCCGCGCCGAGCCCGCCGACCAGGCTGGACTGCCCGCCGCTGATGACGATCGACATGATGATGGCCAGCAGCAGCGAGGGGAACGCGTACATCGCGTCCGCCACGCCGACCAGGACCCGGTCCAGCGCGCCGCCGAGATACCCGGAGACCAGCCCGAGCAGGACACCCGCGACCGCGGACAGCGCGAGCGCCGCGACGATGATCGCGATCGCCGTGCGCGTGCCCCAGATGACGCGGGACAGCACGTCGTACCCGGCGATCGTGGTGCCGAGCAGGTGGGCCCGGCTGGGATGCTGCTGGGAGCCGAACAGCACGTCTCCGCTGTGCATCTGGGCGTGTCCGTAGGGGGCCAGGAGCGGGGCGAACACCGCGGTGAGCAGGAACAACCCGGTGAGGACCGCGCCGGTGAGGAGCATCGCGCGTTGCAGGCCGGTGCCGCGGGCCAGCCGGGCCGGTCGGGTCGGTCGGGTCGGTCGGGCTGGTCGGCCTGGCAGACCCGGCCGGGCCGACCGACCCGCCAGCGTCCACCGGCGCCGTGGCTCCGGACGGACCGGCGGCGTGGGGCGGATCAGGACCTCGTCCATGCTCAGTACCTCACTCGCGGGTCGATCACGGCCGCGACGGCGTCGACCAGGAAGTTGGTCACGGCGACGACGATCGCGAACAAGGCCACGATCCCCTGCACCGCCGGGAAGTCCCGCGCCGACAGATAGTGCGCGAGCTCGTAGCCCAGCCCCTTCCACTCGAAGGTGGTCTCGGTCAGCACCGCTCCGCCGAGCAGCCCGGCGACCTGCAGGCCCAGGACCGTCACCACCGGGATCAGGGCGGGCCGGGTGGCGTGCCGCGTGACCAGCCGGAACCGGCTGACCCCCCGGGAACGCGCCGACTCCACGTAGTCCGCGGACAGCGTCCCGATCAGGTTGGTCCGCACCAGCCGCATCAGGACGCCGGCGACCAGCAGCCCGAGCGTGAGGCCGGGCAGCACGGCGTGTTCGAGCACGTCGACGATCGCCGCGCCGTCGCCGCTGCGCAGCGCGTCGACCAGGTACAGGCCGGTGGTGCTGCTCTGGTTCCGGAGTTCGAGTTGCACGTCGATGCTGGCCCGGCCCGAAGCCGGCAGCCAACCCAGCCAGACCGAGAAGACCAGCTTGAACAGCAGCCCCAGGAAGAAGACCGGCGTGGCGTAGTTGAAGATCGCCAACAGCCGCAGCGCGACGTCGGGCGCCCGGTCCCGATAGACCGCCGCCACCATGCCGAGCGGCACGCCGACGGCCACGGCGACCAGCAGCGCGTACCCGGCCAGCTCGGCCGTCGCCGCGCCGTAGGTCCGCAGCACCGTGGAGACGGCCTGGTCGTCCGTGGCGGTCCGGCCGAAGTCGCCGGTCGCCAGCCCGCGCAGGTACTCCAGGTACTGAGTGAGCAGCGGCCGGTCGTATCCGGCCTGGTGCAGTTTGACCTGGAGCTGCGCGGGGGTCAGCCGGTCACCGAAGGCGATGGTGATCGGGTCGCCGGTCGCGCGCATCAGGAAGAAGACGACGCTGACCAGTGCCAGGACCGTGGGGATGATGAGCAGGAAGCGGATCGCCAGGTAGCGGGCGAACCCGAGGTCCCGGGTGCCGCCGGCCGGACCGACGGCACCCGGGAGGTCCTGGATCAGGACACTCATTGCTTGGACAGCTCCGCCCAGCGGAACTGGTAGGCGCCGTCGAGCGTGGCCGGGACGCCGGTGACGCTGTCGCGGGTGACGATCGCCGTGGAGCCCTGGAGCAGCGGGATCAGGGGCACGTCCGCGGCCACCTTGTCCTGCACCTGCTGGATGAGCGCGGTGCGCTTGGCGGCGTCGGGCTCGGTCTCCTCCTGGGTGATCAGCGCCTGGACCGTCGGGTCGGTGTAGTTGTTGGCGACCCAGCTGCTGGGCGAGTAGAAGGAGGCCAGGTAGTCGTCCGCGTCCAGGTAGTCGGCGTACCAGCCGAGCTGGTAGACCGGGTACTGGTCGGCGACGCGGTCCTTGCCGTACTGGGTCCACGCCGTGGACTGGAGGTTCACCGTGAACAGGCCGGTGGCCTCCAGCTGGGTCTTGATCAGCGCGTATTCGTCCGCTGACGACGAGCCGTAGTGGTCGGTGTTGTACTGGAGGTTCAGGACCACCGGGGTGGGCACGCCGGCCTGCGTCAGCAGCGCGGCGGCCGCCGCCTTGTCCGGACCGCCCTTCTTGTCGCCGTACAGGGCCTTGAGCGACGGGGTGGCGCCGGTGATGCCGTCGGGGACGGAGGAGTACAGCGGCGTGAGCGTCCCCTTGTACACCTGCGTCGCGAGCTGCGCGCGGTCCACCGAGTCGGCCACCGCCTGCCGCACGGCCAGCGCCTTGGCCGCGTCGGGCTGCTTGGTGGCGCTGCCGAAGGGCTGGGTCTTGAGGTCGAAGACTATGTAGCGGATGCCGTTGCCCGACCCGGTGTGGACGGCCACGCCCTTCTTCGTGCGCAGGTCCTCCAGGTCGGCGACGGTCAGCGTGCGGTAGACCGCGTCGATCGTGCCCTGCTGGACGTCGAGCTTGAGGTTGCTGGCGTCGGTGTAGTACTTCAGGTCGACGTCCTTCACCTTCGGCGTGCCGAGCAGGCCCTGGTAGGCGGGGTTCGCGGTGAAGGAGACGAGCGAGTTCTTGTCGTAGGTGCCGACCGCGTACGGTCCGTCCCACGGCTTGCCGGCGATGATCGCGGCGTCGTCGAGGACCTTGTCGGCCGGGAACACCTGCTCGTCGACGACGAAGCCGGCGCCGGTGGACAGCACGCGCGGGAACAGCGCGTCGTTGGCCGACTTCAGGGTGAACACGACGGTCAGCGGGTCCGGCGCGGCGACCGAGGCCAGGTCGTAGAGCAGGGACGAAGGACCGTTCTTGTCGGCGATCTTCAGCTGGCGGTCGAAGCTGAACTTGACGTCGGAGGAGGTGAGGTCGTGCCCGTTCGCGAACTTCAGACCGGGCTTGAGGGTGACGGTGTACTCCTTCGGGCCGGTCAGCTTGATCCCGGCGGCGAGATCCGGCGCCACGTCCGAGGTCCCGCGCGGGGTGTTCAGCAGCGGCGAGTACACCTCGATCTCGATCGTGCCGGAGCCGGCGTCCCAGGACCCCGCCGGATCGAGGCTGGTGACCTGGTCGGTCGTGCCGATGATCAGCGGACGGGCTCCGGCGCCGCCGCTGCTGCTGCCGGCGGCGGCCGAGCCGGCGGGGGAGCGGGTGCTGGTGCACGCGGTCACGGCGGCAAGGGACAGTGCGGCGAGGGAGGCGGCGGCAACGGCGGTGCGGGGCGGTTTGAGGCGTGACACGGCTGGGTCTGCTTTCGGTCATTGGTCATGGGCGGTGGGGCGCGCCGTATAAGGGCACGGGGCGCCTGGAGGAGTGGTGATGGGTACGGCGATCGTGCGTACAGCGATTACGCGTACAGCGACGGACGCGCTCTACCGGCGGTACGGCGAGAACACGGTTACTGACATCGCGCGCTGGACACCAGCAGCAGGTCGATGTGCAGGCGGCGGACCAGAACGCGCGCGGCGTCGACGGGGCTGTGTGCTGCCCCGCCGCTGACCGCCACGACGTCGTTCAAGGTGTCCTCGTCCTCGCTCTGATGCGCGGTGGGGCACCCCGTCCGCGTGTCATAAGGTAACCGCTCCAGGTTAACCGCACAATCCCCATAAGATTCATAGTGATTGCAGGTTGAGACGGCCCTTGGCGAGGGGGTCAGGGTTCGTTGTCGGTTGTCAGGGCGCCTTGACGCCCACCAGCTTCACCAGGAACCGGTCCACCTGGTCCTCCAGCGGCGGCCACGGCAGATCCGGCTGGTTGACGCGGATCGAGACCGCGCCGTGCACCGCCGCGCGCAGGTCCAGCGCCACGACGGCGGCGTCGTCCGCCGGGGCGAGGCCGGCGTCCATGCAGCGCTGGACGGCGGCTCGCGAGAGCCTGCCGAACTCCTCCTTGAAGGCCATCGCGGCGCGGCGGTTCAGCGTGCTCTCGTGCATGACCTTGTACAGGCCGGGGTGGTCGTGGGCCCACCGGCCCAGCACCAGGGTGCGTTCGCGGAGCTGGGCGACGGGATTCCCGGCGGCGGCCTGCTCGACGACGTCGATGGCGGCGACCAGACCGTGGTGGCAGTGCTCAAGAGCGGCCAGGACCAGGGCGTCGCGGTCGGCGAAGTGCAGGTAGACCGACGTGGCGGCGATCCCGATGTCGCGGGCGACGGCGCGCAGGGACAGGGCCTGGTCGTCGGCGAGCTCGTCCAGGAGGCGGCAGGCGGAGTCGACGATCTCCTCGCGGAGGCGTTCGCCCTGGCCGCGGCGATTGCGGCCGCGGGGCTCGGCCTGGGGGGCGGGCGTCGCGGACATGCGGTCATTGTAGACCCGCGCGCGTAGCGCTACAGTCATAGCGCTACAGGTGTTCAGTTATGGCGGCCGGGCTTGGGGGTCCGTGTCGCTCTGCTCCTCGTTTGCCTTTTCCTGGTCAGGAGTCTCTTGATGACGTCCGATTCGATAAGGTCCGCGCTGCCGCGGGAATCAGGGTCCGTGATTGATGGCGCGGCTTGGGCCCCGGTTCCGGTTCCGGCAGTTCCGATACCTGGTTCGACCTCTGCTTCGACCCTTGCTTCGGCACCTGCTCCGACCCCTGATCCCCGCCGCTGGTGGACGCTCGCCGCCGTGGCCACGGCCCAGCTCATGGTGGGTCTGGACCTGACGATCATGAATATCGCGCTGCCTTCGGCGCAGCGTTCTTTGCACATGTCCGATCCCACCCGCCAGTGGGTGATCACTGCGTTCGCCCTCTGCTATGGCAGTCTGCTGCTTCTCGGCGGGCGGTTGTCCAACCTGCTCGGGCGTCGCAATGCCCTGTTGATCGGCACCATCGGTTTCGCTGTGGCCTCGGCGGTCGGCGGAGCGGCGCCCAATTCCGGGACCCTGCTCGGGGCCCGGGCGTTGCAGGGCGTCTTCGGGGCGCTGATGACGCCGTCGGTTCTTGCTTCCCTGGCCGCCGCGTTTCCGACGCCAGCCGAGCGGGGCAAGGCGTTCGGCGTCTATGGCACGGTGATGGGGAGCTCCTCCGGGCTGGGCGTGATGCTCGGAGGCGTCCTGACCGAGTATCTGAACTGGCGCTGGTGCATGTTCGTGAACCTGCCGATCGCGGCGCTGGCGGGAGCCGGGGTGCTCTACGCCGTCCGGACCGCGCCGCGCGTGCCGGGGACGCGGGTCGACGTGGTCGGGGCGGTGCTGGCCACCGCGGGCATGGCGGCTGTCGTGCTCGGCTTCTCGCGGGCGGAGGTCGACGGCTGGGGCGCCGCCGTCACCGTCGGGTCCTTGGTCGGCGGAGCGGTTCTGCTCGCGGTGTTCCTGCTGGTGCAACGCCGAGTCGCGGCGCCGCTGCTTCCGTTGCGGATTCTGCGGGATCGGCGCCGCGCGGCCTCGTATGTCTCGGTACTGAGTCTGGCCGTCGGGATGTTCGCGACGTTGTTCTTCCTGACGTTCTACCTTCAGGACGTGCTGCGGTACTCCCCGGTCAAGGCGGGCATGGCCTTCCTCCCGCTGACCGCCGGGCTGATGGCCGGCGTGCGCACCGTCAGCAAGCTCCTGGCGCGGACACCGGTCCGCGTGCTGCTGGGGCCCGGGCTGCTGACGCTGGCCGTCGGCGTGGGGCTGCTGGGCCTGCTGCACGTCGACAGCGGGTACTGGACGCGGGTCTTCCCGGTGTTCCTGCTCGTCGGCCTCGGCACCGGTTGGGTGCTGATCACGGCCAACAGCACCGCGACGCTCAATGCCGGTGCCGACAGCGCCACGGCTGGTGCGCTGGTGATGACATCTCAGCAGATTGGCGCTTCGCTCGGCACGGCGCTTCTCAGCACTGTCGCTGGAACCGCGGCTGCGAGCTATCACCGTTCGCATCATGCTGCGACGGCTGCGATGGCGACTGTGCACGGGCTGAACGTCGCCAGTATCGGGGCTGCCGGAGGACTCGTGGTGGCGGCGCTGGGAGTGATGGTGCTGGCGGGACAGTAATTGTGAAGGCTGACAAGCCCCGAAGTCGCTCTTGCGGCCTTCGGGGCTTGTCCCAGTAGTCTGACTCGCTCTACATGCGTCTCAGCAGTCTGTGAGCGTCACCAGCCCACGCCGCCTCCGGTGCAGTAGACGGGATGGAAGTAGCCGGATCCGAGTTGTTCCAGGAACCACACCTGGCCGCTCCCGGGCCGGTAGATCCCCAGGTGGTCCGGGGAGCCGGTGCGCTTGAAGTCGTAGCCGAAGATGACGTCGGCGCCGGAGTGCAGGTCCCAGCCGGCGATGCCGTTGCCGGGGGCGCCCTCGAAGTAGACGGCCTTGAAGCCGCCCTTGCCGTCGTGCTCGTTCTGGAGGATCGCGACCGCGCCCTGGCCTGGACGGTACACGACCAGGTCGGTGGCGTGGCCGCTGTCGCTGTAGTCGAACGGCGCGATGCTGTCCGAGCTGGTCACACCGTAGCCGGCGACGCTGCTCAGGCTGGCCACCACGGTGAAGCGGCTCGCTCCTGCGGACGGTCCCTTGTTGGCCAGGATGGTGAACGTGTTCTGGCCCCAGCACAGCAGGTGCTGGGCGTGTCCGGTGCCGGTGTAGTCGTAGGGGATGACGCGGCCGAGCTGCGGGACGTTCGGCAGGCCGCTGTGGCTGCGGTTGGCGTCGGTGAAGCCGCCGGCACCCTGGCGCTTCAGGAACCCGATCTCGGCTGTGCCGCTGCGGTAGGCGATGAGGTGGTTCTCGGCGCCGGTGAGGTCGTAGTCGTAGGCGGTCAGGTAGTCGCTGCCCGACTTCAGGTCGAAGTCGGCGATGCCGGTGCTGGACTGGAACACCGGCGTGTAGGTGCCGTCGTGGTTGTTCTGCATCACCCAGCAGATGCCGCCGACGCGCCAGGCGACCAGGTCCGTGGTCTTGCCGCTGCTCGCGGCGTCGAACGGCACGACCCGGTCGTCGCCGCCGCCCCGCAGGTCGTAGCTGCCGCCGCCGCGGACCGGGATGCCGGTCGGGCCGGACATCCGGGGGTGGAACAGTCCGCCGCCGGCGTTCTCCAGGACCCAGAACTGGCCGTTGCCGCTGTCGGTGCTGCTGCGGCGGCAGACGATGTGGTCGGCGTTGCCGGTGGCGCGGTAGTCGTAGGGGAACAGCACGTCCAGCGACGAGGCGTCGTCGTAGTGGCGGACGCCGTCGCCGACGCCGCCGGGCGCCGACCAGAACTTGACGCCGTAGTCGGCGGTGGGGCGGGCGGCGCGGTTGCCGATGGCCGCGAACATCCTGGACCCGGGGCGGTAGACGGCGAAGTGGTCCCGGCTGCCGGTGCTCTGGAAGTCGAAGGAGACGACCTGGTCCGGCAGGGAGGTGGCGTAGGTGTCCAGGCAGTCCAGCCAGGCCCGGCCGCCGGACTGCGGGGTGAAGGAGGAGGCCGCCGGGTTCGCCTTGACCGCCTGGAGGTAGGGCTGGCCGGTCCAGCGGTAGCACAGCAGGCTGTCGAGGTGGCCGCTGCCGGTGGCGTCGAAGGGGACGACGCGGTCGGAGACGTCGGTGAGCGGGAACGCGCCGGGGACGCCGGCGGTGGACTTGACCACGGTGACGAAGGCCGTGCCGGTCCACTTGAAGACGGCGAAGCGGCCGGTGCCGGGCCGGTAGCAGACGAGGTGGTCCCGATGGCCGGTGCCCTGGTAGTCCAGCGTGAAGGCCATGTCGCGGGAATCGGAGAAGTCGAAGTCGGGCGAGACGCCGCCGGTCTCGACGTGGAAGGCGGAGTTCCACGTCCGGTCGTTCCAGCCGGTGGCGGGATGGCGCAGCACCGCCACCTTGCCGGTGCCGGGGCGGTAGCAGAACAGCGTCGCGGCGGTCGAGGACCCGTCGCCGGGCGAGTACAGGCTCTCGATGCGGTCGGCGTTGCTGGCCAGGTCGTAGCCGCCGAGTCCGGTGGTGCTGTTCTGGTTCAGCCAGAAGAGGCCGTCGCTGGCCTGGGAGCCCAGGATCCACACGGTGCCGGTGCCGGGGCGGTAGAGGAGGATGAAGAACATCGCGCCGCCGGTCTGCAACGGGACGATCAGGTCGCGCGCGTCGGCGAGGTCGTAGCCGCCGACCCCGTTGAAGGACTGGTAGACGCTCTCGAACCGGCCGCCGACGCTGCGCATGACCCAGAACACGCGGCCGCCGGGCCGATAGCAGATCAGATGGTCGGCGTGGCCGGTGCCGAGGTAGTCGATGGGCAGGATCTTGTCGTCGCCGGAGGCGAGGTCGTAGCCGACGGGGCCGGGCGACTCCACCAGCTTGTTGCGCTGGTAGATCGCCTCGATGTAGCCGCCGGTGTCGTTGGGGAAGTCGCCGCAGATGGTGCCGACGGTCCGCTGGTTCTCGTTCGCGGTGACCGCCACCTCCTGGACGGCGCCGAGCGCGATCTGGTTGTAGCCGATGCTCACCGGCCACGGTTCGAGCAGATCGCCGAGCGCGAAGGCCCGCGAGGAGGGAACCCCGTCCGCACGCCCGGTACCGGTCTTGTACCACTGGTGCGCGTCGGAGTTGAAGGCCGCACCGCGGATGGTGTTCACGATGTTGTTGGCCTCGACCGCGCGATCCGAGCCGCCGTACTTGTCGTCGTAGGTGCCCTGGTAGTGGAAGGTGACCAGGGAGCCGGGACCGTGGCTGGACAGCCCGAAGTCGGCCAGCGCGGGATCGGCGAGGAACGACGTGTTCTGGGTGCTGCCGCACTGATCGGTGAGGAACCCGGTGAGATCGATACCGGTGACCTTGGCCGTGCTGCTGAACGAGTTGTTGGCGATGACGGCCTTGCCCCGCACCATGCCGAGCGTGGGCACCGTACTCCGCGCGGCGAAGAAGCGATTCGCGGCCGTGCCGGCGTCGGTGTACAAACCACCGTTCGCGACGAGGTAGTTGTACAGGACGACGTCCCACTTGGTGCCATCGGGCGCGTCACCATTGTTGGTGACCTCCAGCACGACGCACTCACTGGGATGCACCGTCAGGAAACTGATGACGGGCGCCAACACGGCGGACCGGAACTCCGTGTTCGGAATCTCCGGCCCATGCACCCCGACTAACTCAGAACTCGAAGTGGCCTTGAGCCGCAGATCGAACCACCGAATACCAGCGTTCAACTGTGCCGCGACATCCCACCCCGAGTCCTGATCCTGAGCGACAGGGGTGGCATTGTAGGTGAGCGAGTCGTGCGTCCCGGGAATCGAGAGCTGCGAGAGATGAAGCTTGCCGTCGACTTCCCGCATCCAGGAGGTGGGCCACATGATGGATTCCTTTCGCTGACCGGAATCCGCCCTGCCGCAGGCAGGGGGGTGTGTTCGGCGGCGGCGGGGAGTGCCGCACAGGCGCCAGTCTGGTGCGCGGGGGGTGGGTGTCAACGGGGATGAGGGGTTAGCGCGGCGACGTGGCATCACCTCTTGACGATGGGGGTGGTGATGGGCGGCAGGGTTATCAGAGTGCTGAATCAGTGGATAGACTCGCAAACCGGTTGGGGGCGGCGGTACGGCCGTCAGTCGTGATGAGGCTATCCCTGGGGGAACGATGGCGCGTCCGTCTGGTTGGGGCATTCTGGGGTTGGATGGGGATCCGACTCCGGGTGTGGTGGAGTCGGTGCAGGCGTTGGCCAAGGAGTTCGGGGATTTCGCTCATGATGTGGAGTCGGCGTATCGGAATTTGAGCAGCTTTGGTGGT
>NZ_BAAAQN010000064.1:0-71048 GCF_039531695.1 Catenulispora yoronensis | reverse complement strand
ACGACATGGCTACGATCCGACTTCGGGCGGCGGCCCGGTGGCGGCGGCGGTCGGCGGCGTCGTCGGCGCCGGCCTCGCCCTCGGCCAGCGCGCCGGCGTTGGGGTGGCCGGCGGCGGCCAGCGCCTTGATGAGCGCCCAGCGCAGCTCCTGGTCCACGGTGAGGCCGTCGTACCCGAGGTCGCCGGAGAGCAGGGCCTTGAGCCGGTCGAAGTCCGGGTCCTGACTCGCGGCGCGGACCGCGCCGTAGGCGAAGGCCACCTGGTGGTCGCTGCCCGGTGCGGCGCCGGCCAGCAGCTCCCACAGCCGCGCGGACAGCTCGGCGCCGGCGGCGGCCCGGTTGGCCGGGGCCAGGTACGCCTCGCGCACCGCGCTCACCTGGCGCAGCAGGTTCTGCACGACGCTGATGTCGGTCTCGGCCTCGATGTTGTTCAGCACGACCGCGAGGAACCGGCGGCCGGGGACCACCGCGTCCCGGGTCATGTGCCAGACGCCGGACCAGGCCAGGGCCCGGGCCATGCTGTCCGGCAGGGCCGCGATCCCGCCGCGCTCGAAGGCGTCGAACTCCTCGGCGGTGAAGCGGATCTTGGCGTAGGTCAGGTCCTGGTCGTTGAGCAGCAGCAGCGCCGGGCGCGGCTTGCCGACCAGCCGCGGCAGCTCGGTCAGCGGGCCGTCGACGTCCAGCTCGATCCGCTCGACCAGCTCGACCGCGCCGGTGGCCGGGTTCGGGGCGTAGCCGCCGACCGCGATCCGGTGCGGGCGCAGGGTCGGGTACTCCTCGACCGCGCTCTGGCGGATCCGGGCGGCGGTGACGACGCCGTCCGCGTCGGTGTCGATCTCCGCGGTCAGGGTGTTGACGCCGGCGGTCTCCAGCCAGGCCTGGGACCAGGCCTTCATGTCCCGGCCGGAGGTCTCCTCCAGCACTTCGAGCAGGTCGGCCAGCGAGGTGTTGCCGAAGGCGTGCCGCTGGAAGTAGCGGCGGGCGCCCTCCAGGAAGGCGTCCTCGCCGACGTAGGCGGCCAGCTGCTTGAGCACCGAGGCGCCCTTGGCGTAGGTGATGCCGTCGAAGTTGAGGCGGGCGTCCTCCAGGTCGCGGATGTCGGCGACGATGGGGTGCGTGGTGGGCAGCTGGTCCTGGCGGTAGGCCCAGGCCTTGCGGCCGTTGGCGAAGGAGACCCAGGCGTCGGTCCAGCGGGAGGCGTGGACCAGCGCGTAGGCGCCCATGAAGTCGGCGAAGGACTCCTTGAGCCACAGGTCGTCCCACCACTTCATGGTGACCAGGTCGCCGAACCACATGTGCGCCATCTCGTGCATGATCGTGTTGGCGCGGCCCTGGTAGGAGGCGTCGGTGGTCTTGGAGCGGAAGACCATCTTCTCGTTGAAGGTGACCAGGCCCGGGTTCTCCATCGCGCCGAGGTTGTACTCGGGGACGAAGGCCGAGTCGTACTTCCCGAACGGGTACGGGTAGTCGAAGATCCGGTGGTAGAAGTCCAGGCCGGCCTTGGTGACGTCGAGGATCGCCTCGGCGTCGAAGTACGGGGCCAGGGACTTGCGGACCATGGCGCTGACCGGGATCAGCAGCTCCGAGCCGTCGGGCCGGCGGACGGTGTGGGAGTCCTCGACGACGTGGTAGTCGCCGGCCACGACCGCGGTGATGTAGGTGGAGATCGGCTCGGTGGGGTGGAAGCGCCAGACGTTCGCGCCGGCCG
Organism: Catenulispora yoronensis; assembly: GCF_039531695.1. Lineage (NCBI taxonomy): Bacteria > Bacillati > Actinomycetota > Actinomycetes > Catenulisporales > Catenulisporaceae > Catenulispora > Catenulispora yoronensis. The sequence goes on along the minus strand of NZ_BAAAQN010000064.1, from coordinate 69,341 downwards.
CGTCCTGGGTCAGCTCCGCCAGGCTCTCGTTGGACCACACCCGCCACCGCGCCGGGGCGGTCACGGTGAACTGGAAGACGGCCTTGAGGTCCGGCTGCTCGAAGTTGGCGAACAGGCGGCGGGCGTCGGCGGGCTCGAACTGGGTGTAGAGGTACACCTCGCCGTCCACCGGGTCGACGAAGCGGTGCAGGCCCTCGCCGGTGCGGCTGTAGGCGGCGTCGGCCTCGACCACCACGACGTTCTCGGCCTGGAGCCCGGCCAGGTGCACGCGCGCGCCGTCGAACACCTCGGCGGGGTCGAGCGCGACGCCGTTCAGCGTCACCGAGCGCACCGCCGGCGCGAGCAGGTCGACGAAGCTCGCCGCGCCGGGCTCGGCGCAGGCGAAGCTGATGGTGCTCGTGGAGCCGAAGGTGGTGTCCCCGCGTGTCAGGTCGAGCTCGACGGCGTAGTGCCGGGCCGTCAGCAGCCGAGCCCGCTCCGCCGCTTCGTCTCGGGTCAGATTGCCGCCTGTCATCGATGGTCTCCTGTCGCGCGGTAAGGGCCGTCCACGCCGACGGCCTCCTGCGTCGATCCTATGAGCGCCAGGAAGCCCACAGCGACGGCGCAGACCGCGGCGATCCCGGCGTCGCGGTAGATGAGCAGCCCGTCGGTGCCGGCCCGCCAGGCGGCGAGGAAGCCGGTCCCGCTCCGGCCCGCCAGCCACGCGACGGCCGCGGCCTGCGCCGCGATGTACCCGGCGAACCCGACCGCGAAGCCGAGCACAGGGCGCCGCCGCAGACCGCCCACCCGGGCGATCCCACCGGCGAACAGCAGCAATACCGCGATCTCCAGGACGAAGGCGAGGGTCGGATCATGGATGGAGGCCGCCAGCTTGCCCGGCAGCACCTTGACCCCGCCTAGCGCGGCACCGGAGTAGGCGGCCAGCGCGACGACCCCGCGCCGCACCCCGAGGACGAAGCCCAGCGCCAGACCGACCGCGGCGAAGGTGACGGCGAGCGCGGTGCTCGGGTCGGGGAGGCTGAACACAGCGAGCAGCCCGGCACCGAGCAGCCCGGCGACCAGATCGCGGACCACGCCGCCGGGCAGCCGGTCGACGCCGACCGGCTGCCGCCACCAGGGCGCGGGCCGACGGGGCGGCTGCGGCGGCTGCACCTGCGGCGCCGAGGCCCAGTCGCGCGCGGCGAACGGATTCCCGAGCTGCGGCGGCCCGGGCGGCGACGGACTCGACGCCCCGACCATGGTCGCCAGCCGCGAATCCAGACGGCCGTCGGCACCGGGATCGGCGGAGAGCGCGAGGCTGACATCGTCGCTGCCCGGAAGCCACGGCGTCGGCGGGACCCACGGCTCGGCCGAGGGCGGCTCGGCGAGGTCCAGGTCGCCGGCGCTGGCGATGGCGGTGGGCTCGCCGTAGAGGCGGGCGGCGGAGGATGAGGAGGCCGGGGAGGTCGGGGAGGTCGGGTCCGGCTGGGCGGGCGGGACCGGGAGCGGGAGGCTTGGAGCCGGAACGCCCTGGACCGGAGCGCCCAGGCCCGGAACGCCTGGAGCCGGAGGCCCTGGAACTGGAATCCCTGGGCCCGGAACGCCCTGGATCGGAACAGGCAGAGCCGGAACACCCGAAGCCGGAACACTCGGGCCCGGCGCACCCGGCTGCCAAGGCGCCGGGATCGGCGCGGCCACCTCGGCCGACGCCCCCGCCGCGAACGACGGCCCGGTCGCGCCGCCGACCGCCGAGCCAGAAGGCTGACTCGTCTCCTTGCTCTCGCTCCCGTACAGCCGCTCCCCCGTCGGCCGCACGCGCTCCGCGCTCCGCGCCCCCGGGCCCAGGCCCAGGTCGATCAGGGTGTCGAGCTCGTCGGTGCGGACCGTCCACCAGCCGAGCAGGTCGCGGGGGGTGGGGCGGTCGCGGGGGTGCTTGGTCAGGCAGCGCAGGACGGGGTCCCGCAGCGGGATCGGCAGGCCGCTGACGTCGGGGTCGTTGTACTTGGTCGCGTACATGCGGGCCTCGGCGGGGCCGTCGCCGAAAGGGCCGGTGGCCTGGCCGGCGAAGGCGAGGACCGCGCCGAGGCTGAAGACGTCGGAGGCGGTGGTGACGCGTTCGCCCGCGATCTGTTCCGGGCTCATGTAGCCCGGGGAGCCGAGGACGGAGCCGGCGCGGGTCAGGAGGCTGTCGTTCTCACCGCGGGCGATGCCGAAGTCGATGACCTTGGGCCCGTCGGCGGCGAGCAGGATGTTGTCGGGCTTCAGGTCGCGGTGCACCAGGCCCGCGGTCTCGAAGGCGGCGACCGCCTCGGCCAGGCCGCCGGCCAGGGCGCGCAGGGCCCGCTGCTCCAGCGGGCCGGTCCGGCGCACGACCTGGCCGAGGGTGGGGCCGTCGATGAACTCGGAGGCGTACCAGGGCTGCGGCGCCTGCGGGTCGGCGTCGACCACCGCCGCGGTGAAGCGGGCCTGCACCGCGGCGGCGGCGCGGACCTCGCGGGCGAAGCGGCGGCGGTAGTCGGCGTCGGCGGCGATGTCCTCATGGATCAGCTTCACCGCGACCAGGCGGCCGTCCGGTCCGCGGCCCAGGCACACCAGGCCCATGCCGCCGGCGCCGAGCCGCCCCAGGAAGCGGTACTGCCCGACGCCGCGCGGATCACCGGACCGCAGCGGCTCTATCCCGGTTCGCATGTGAGGGTTCCGGAAGCCGTGGCGAGCACGAACGGCTTCCCGCCGTCCATCGGGTCCACCAGGATGCTGCCCGTCATGGTCGTGGAGTAGCTGCGGCTGCCGGCGAACCGCACCGCGCCGTTGCCCCGTGCGTCCAGCGTCACGCTCGCCCAGCCCCCTTGTGCCGACGTCGGCGTCCCGGTCGAGAACGCCACGTTCCAGTACCACCGCACCGTCGTCCCCGGCGTGCCGGAGATCGTTCCCGAGAAGTCGACCTGTCCTGGTGCGAGCGCGCATCCGGCCACTGTGTTCTGTGCCGAGAGCTTGCCCGTCACACAGTTCACCGTATAAGAGGCATGTGCGGACGTCACGGTCCCGACCGACAACTGGTCCCAGCCGCCGGCCCCGACCGCGAACGAATCGGAGACCGTCGCGGAGCCGCCGCTCACCGCGACGGTCTGCGGAGAGCTCTGAGACCCGTCGCTCCGGGTCCAGACGTACGTGACGCTCGCCGGAGCGGCACCGCTGTACGAGATCTTCCCCGTCACGGCGACATGCAGGGTCTTCGCGGAGCACATGCCGCTCGACCCGACCACCGCCGGATCGCTGACCGCCGCGGACACCGCGGACGGCGCCGGCGGCGGCGTCGACGTCGGCGTGGTGGGCGGGGGCGGCGGCTTCGCGGAGCTCGTCGGCGGCCGGGACGGCGCCGAGGTCGGCGGCTTCGACGCCGACGAGGTCGTCTTCACGCTCTTGCTGGTCGTCCCGGAGCCCGAAGCGGACGGCGAAGAAGTGCTCGACGTCGACCCCGCGGCCCCGCTCGCCGACGACGACGTGCTCGTCGCACTGGCCGCGCTGGTGGACGAGTCCGAAGCCCCGCCGGTCGGCGTCGGCGACGGAGAATCAGTGCTCGACACGTCATCGGTGGCGCTCGCGCTCGGTGCCCCCTCCGGGCTCGACGACGGTGTGTCCGTCCCCAGGAACGACGGCGTCGACGCCGCGATCTTCCCCGGCTGCCCGCTCGGCGCCATGTTCGCCACCACCATGGTGGTCGTCGTCGCGAGCGCCGCCAGTCCGGCGGCGGCTGCCCCGACCTTCACCTTGGTCGCCGACTTCCCGAGCCGGCGCCCGAGCCGCGAGCCGCGCGTCGACTGCTGTTCGGCCGAGCGTGCGCCGTGGGTGCCGTGGGTACCGGCCCGGCCGAGGTCTTCGACCTCTTCGAAACCCTGCCGCGGGATCGGAACCGCGCTCATCGCCGACGACGGCGCCCCGGCCCCGCCGGCCCCCGCGCCGGCACCGGCCCCGCCCGCCGAACCGGCCGATCCGGCCGAACCGGCGGCCCCCGCCGCCCCGCCGCCCTCGCCCAGCGCCAGCAGCGGGAACGCCGCGATCATCAGCGCGACCACCGCGGCCAGGTCCCGGGTCCCCCGTTCCTTCCAGTCCGTCCCGTACCCGGCGACCGCCACCCGCTCCAGGTGCGCCAGGAAGCTCGGAACGTCCTGATACCGCTGCCCGGGGTCCTTCGACAGCCCCAGCACCAGCAGCGGCCGCACCGGCTCCGGCGCCTGCTCCACCGGCACCGGCGCCGCCTCGTGGGCCTGCCGCAGGCCGTCCATCGTGTTCGACGAGAACGGCCGCTCCCCGACCAGCATCTCGAAGAACACGATCGAGGCCGCGTACATGTCGGTGGCCGGCGTGGCCCGCATCCCGTTCCACTGCTCCGGCGCCATATAGGCCGGGGTGCCGCGGCCCGGCGCGTCACGCCCGGCCGGCGCCGCCACCCCGAAGTCCGCGAGCTTGCTCTCGCCGCCGGTGTCGACCAGGACGTTCTCCGGCTTGTAGTCCCGGTGCACGACGCCCTGCGCGTGCGCGGCCGCCAGACCCAGCAGCGACCCCTGGAGCACGGTCAGCGCCGCCTCCGGCGAACACGGGCCGCGGGTGACCAGCAGCTTGCGCAGCGAGGAGCCGGACACCGCCTCCATCACGATCGCGGCGCCGTCGCGCGTCTGCACGTAGTCGAAGATCTGGACGATGTGCGGGTCCCGCAGCCGGGCCAGGGTCTCGGCCTCGCGCTGGAACTGCTCCAAGTATCGGGTCTCGCGCACCAGGTTCCGCGCGAGGTATTTGATCGCCACCGGCCGACCGGATCCGACGTGGTGCGCGAGCACCACGCGGCCGGTGGCCCCGGCTCCCAGGTCCCTGATTTCCTCGTATCCCGGAACCGACCATGTGGATGCCACCGTGACCACCCCCTCCTGGCTCCCAGAGTGCGCCCGGGAGGGGGCGGCCGGTATCCGTGGCTCTCCTAGTGTTCGGGATTATTGTTCGAGGAACTTGCTCAGATCCTGCCGCTGGATCGCGGCCGCCATCAGATCCCCGAACTTGTCCGGCGTGCAGGCGAAGGCCGGGACCCCCAGCGCGGCCAGGGCCGCGGCGTTCTCCCGGTCGTAGGACGGCGCGCCCTCGTCGGACAGCGCCAGCAGCACGATCACCTGGGTGCCGGCCGCGGTCATCTCCGCGACCCGCCGCAGCATCTCCCGCCGCACGCCGCCCTCGTAGAGGTCGGAGATCAGGATGAAGATGGACTCGGTGGGCCGGGTGATCAGCGACTGGCTGTAGGCGATGGCCCGGTTGATGTCGGTGCCGCCGCCGAGCTGGGTGCCGAACAGCACGTCGACCGGGTCGGACAGCTGCGGCGTCAGGTCGACCACCGCGGTGTCGAACACCACCAGCGAGGTCTTCAGCGACTTCAGCGAGGCCAGCACCGCGCCGAACACCGAGGCGTAGACCACCGACGCGTACATCGACCCGGACTGGTCGATGGCCAGCACCACGTCCCGCTTCACCGCGCGTTCCTTGCGCGCGTACCCGACCAGCCGCTCGGGCACCACGGTCCGGTACTCCGGCAGGTAGTTCTTCAGGTTCACCTGGATGGTGCGGCCCCAGTCGATGTCGCTGTGCCGGGGCCGGCTGGTGCGGGTGCTCTTGTCCAAGGCGCCGCTGACCGTGGCCCGCAGCTTGGCGCCGAGGCGCTTCTCCAGGTCCTCGACCAGCTTGCGGACCACCTGGCGCGCGGTCTCCTTGGTCTCCTCCGGCATCAGGTGGTTCAGCGAGAGCAGGGTGCCGACCAGGTGCACGTCCGGCTCGACCGACTCCATCATCTCCGGCTCCAGCAGCAGCTGGCGCAGGTTCAGGCGGTCGATGGCGTCGCGCTGCATGATCTGCACGACGGTCTGCGGGAAGTAGCCGCGGATGTCGCCGAGCCAGCGGGCGACCTGCGGCGAGGACGCCCCCAGGCCCGCGCTGCGCTGCGCCTGCTGCCCGCCCTTGGAACGGCCGCGGCCGGCGACGCCGCCGGTGCCGGTCTCGTAGCCGCCCTTGTTGTAGAGGGCTGCGAGCGCCTTGTCCATCTCCAGGTCCAGGCCGGAGAGCTTGGTGCCGGTGCCGTCGTCGTCCCCGCCGAGCACCAGGCGCCAGCGGCGCATGCGCTCGTCGTCGACCGGGCCGGCCTCGTCCGCCGAACGCTCCGGGGTCGCCGTTTCCAGCGTGTCAGACATCCGCAGCCTCTCTTTCCGCGCCCAGGCCGAGCAGCATCCGCACCACCGGCAGCGCGCGGTCGGCCCGCGCGGCGTCGAAGCCCGGCGCCTCGGCGCCCGCCGCCACCCCGGCCACCGGAGCCCCGCCCAGGGCCCGTGCCAGTTCGCCGATCTTGCGCCGCTCCGGGCCCTCGAAGTTCGAGAACGTGCGGCGCAGCAGCGGCAGCACGTCGGTGAAGGAGTCCGCCGGGATGCCGGCGATCCACCGGTCCAGCAGGCCCAGCAGCACCGGGTCGTGGATCAGCAGCATGGCGCCGCCGGAGAGCACGCCGTCCAGCCAGGCCGCGGCCTCGGCCGGCGCCACGCCCGGGGTCAGGGCCCGGCCCATGCGCCGGTTCAGCTCGTCGCCGTCGATCTTGTCGGCGTCGTAGAGCAGCCGCACCGCGCGCCCGGCGAGCAGGCCGGTCATGCCCTCGCGGTCGGCGACCGACTGCATCGCCTTGTACCACTGGGCACTGGCCTCGGGGTCGTCGAGCAGGCCGACCGCCTGGTGGGTGTTGTCCAACCGGGCCCGCATCTGCTGCGCGCCGTCCTCGTCCAGGCCGGTGCAGGCCTGCGGGAAGCCGAGCGCGATCCGGACCACCAGGGTGTCGGCGACCTTGCGCAGCGTCGAGGTGTCGGTGCCGCGCACGTCGCCGTACCGCAGGGTCCTGGCCAGCGCGGGCAGCGCGTCGGCCAGGTGCGCGACGTCGGTGTCCACCGCCGCGCGGTCGGCCAGCAGGCCCATGATCGGGTCCAGGGCGTCCGGGAGGTCGGCGAGCAGACAGGTCTCGACGACGTCGGTGATCCCGGCCAGCTGCTCGGCGTTGGCGGCGCGGTCGGCGGCCTTCGCCGAGGCCGCGGTCACCACGGTGGTGCCCCAGATCGCGGCCTCGACCAGCTTCACCGCGAACTCCGGCTGCCAGTCCAGGGCCCAGGCCTCCTTGAAGGTGCCGGTCCCGCGGGAGCGGGCCGGCGTGCCCCAGTTCACGCCCAGGATGTTCAGCCGGTGCAGCAGCCGCGACTTGTCGCCGTCGTTCGGCCGGCGCAGGTCCAGCTCGGCCTCGACCTGGCCGGGCCGGGGCTGGAAGCGCAACCGCTTCTGCTCCTTGGCCAGGTCGGCGGCCAGCGGAACGACCGGCACGTCCGGCGGCACCTCGCCGAGGTCCTCGCCGATCACCAGCTTGTCCCGGACCAGGGCCATCGGCGTGTCGTAGCCGCCGCAGAGCACGGACTGCACGGCGTCGGTGACCTCGGTGAGCCCGGGCAGGGTGCGCCCGCGCAGGGTGGCCAGGGTGTCGGCCAGGCGGGTGGCCTCGATCAGGTGGGCGGAGGAGACCGGCAGGTCCTCGGCCCGGAACAGCTCGGCGACCTTGGCCAGCCAGCGCTCGACGACCCGGTCCGGCGCCGTGAACAGGTGGTGGTACCAGCCCGGCGACTCGATGCCGGCGCCGTAGCCGGAGCGGAAGGACAGCCGGCCGTGGGTCCAGGGGACCCAGGTGGCCGTGGTCCGCACCTTCTTCGGCAGCTCCTTGAGCAGTTTGGCGTCCGGGGCGGCCGGGCCGATCGTGGCCAGGGCCGGGACGTGGAAGGCGCCGCAGACCACCGCTATGCGCTGGTGGCCGGCCTTCACCGCCTCCCGGATGCACTGGCGCATGTGGGCCTCGCGCTCCTCGTCCTCCGGCGGCGCGAAGTCGCGGACCGCAGCCATCGCGTCGGCGATCGCGGCGAAGGAGTCCAGCGCGGTGAAGGTGCCGTCGGCGCGCTGCTCGACGACGTCCTCCCACCAGCGTTCCGGATCGTCGTAGCCGGCCGCCTCGGCGAGGGCGGCGATCGGGTCCGTCCGGTGCTTAGCTTCAAGGATATGGGGTTCTTCACCTCGCCGTTGCTCGTCGTGACTCTGATCTTCGGCATCGTCGTGTTCTGCGCCGCGGCCTTGGTCTTCGCCGCCGTCCTCGGCCTGCTCGCCCTCTGGAACCTGGGCGAAGCGGTACGACACCGGCAGGTCGATGAAGCGCACCGGGACGCCGGACCCGACGCCGGCCCGCAGGGCGATCCACTCGGGCGAGAACTCGGCGAAGGGCCAGAACCCGGCTCGTGACGGATCGGCGTCGGCGTAGACCAGCAGCGCCACCGGCGGCCGCATCGACGGGTGCGCGGCCAGCGGGATCAGCGCGTCGGCCTCCGGCGGGCCCTCGATGAGGATCGCGTCCGGCCGCAGCTCGGCGAGCGCCGCCGCGACCGCCCTGGCGGATCCGGGCCCGTGATGGCGGATCCCCAGCAAGGTCACCGTCATCAGGCGCTGACCTCGCGGCAGCTGCGGTAGAACTCGGTCCAGCCCTCGCGGCCGCGGGCCACGGTCTCCAGGTACTCCTGCCAGACCAGCCGGTCGGTGGAGACGTCCTTGACCACCGCGCCGAGGATGCCGGCGGCGATGTCGGCCGGGCGCAGCACGCCGTCGCCGAAGTGCGCGGCCAGCGCGATGCCGCCGGCCACCACCGAGATCGCCTCGGCCGGGGACAGCGTGCCGCTGGGGGTCTTCAGCTTGGTCTTGCCGTCGACGGTCAGGCCGCCGCGCAGCTCCCGGAAGACGGTGACGACCCGGCGGATCTCCTCGTGCGCGGCCGGGACCTCGGGCAGCTCCAGCGCCTTGCCCAGGGACGCCACCCGCTGGGAGACGATCTCGATCTCCTCCTCGGCGGTGCCGGGCAGCGGCAGCACGACGGTGTTGAACCGGCGGCGCAGCGCCGAGGACAGCTCGTTGACGCCCTTGTCCCGGTCGTTGGCGGTGGCGATGACGCTGAAGCCCTTCTCGGCCTGGGTCTCCTCGCCCAGCTCCGGGATCGGCAGGGTCTTCTCCGACAGGATCGTGATCAGGGTGTCCTGGACGTCGGCCGGTATCCGGGTGAGCTCCTCGATGCGGGCGATCGCGCCGGTGGCCATGGCGCGCATCAGGGGGCTGGGGACCAGCGCGTCCCGCGAGGGGCCGTGGGCCAGCAGCTGCGCGTAGTTCCAGCCGTAGCGCATCGCCTCCTCCGGGGTGCCGGCGGTGCCCTGCACCAGCAGGGTGGAGTCGCCGGAGATGGCCGCCGCCAGGTGCTCGGAGACCCAGGTCTTGGCGGTGCCGGGGACCCCGACCAGCAGCAGCGCGCGGTCGGTGGCCAGGGTGGCGATGGCGATCTCGACGATCCGGCGCGGCCCGATGTACTTGGCGCTGATGGCCGTGCCGTCCGGGAGCGCGCCGCCGAGCAGATAGGTGGAGACCGCCCACGGCGACAGCTTCCAGCGCGGCGGCTTCGGACGGCCGGAGTCGGCGTCGGCCTTGCGCAGCGCCTCCAGCTCGGCGGCGAAGGCGTGCTCGGCATGCTGGCGGAGGACCGTGGTTTCAGTCATGGGAGGCAACTTTCGATTTTCGGCAAGGTGGTACCCACTCAAGGGTCCACCTTGGGGGAAGTGATCGGAGGGCGTCCAGCTCAGAAGAGGTACGGGGCGGATCGGGGGAACCGCGGCGCGAGCGGGCGGGTCAGACCGCGTCCAGCTCGGCGAGCATCAGGGCCCGGTCGCGCAGCATCGCGGCGAGGTCGTCCAGGTCCTCGGCCCACAGCGGCTGCTCGGCGCGGATCTCCTCGGCCTTGGCCGCGACGGCGGCGGCGAACGACGGCGGCATCCAGCGCCCGGCCAGGTTGTCCATGCCGAAGAAGCGGGCGACGTCGTTGCGGGTGGCGTTGGGCAGGTACGTGGGGAGCGCGGCCAGCAGCGCCTCGCAGACCGGGTCCGGCCAGGGCCGGCCCAGCCGGCTCAGGATGATCGGCGCGCTGTGGATCGAGTACTGCGACCGGTGGTCGGCCACCACGCCCAGGCACCAGCGCTCGGCGGCGTCGTCCGGCAGCAGCTCCAGCATGTCGGTGGCGGCGTTGACGGCGCAGAACGCCTCGGCCCAGGCGGCGTCCCGCTGGCGCAGCGTCGCCGAGCGCCAGCCGCGGTGGCAGGAGGCGGCCTCCCAGCGGTTGGCGGCGGTGGTGCGCAGCAGCTGGGCCGGCGAGCGGCCGAAGCGCTCCCAGGCGGACAGCGGGGTGGCGGCTATCAGGTCCTCGAACCAGTACGAGGGCTGCATCTTGGCCAGCCGCCGCTCGTCCTCGGTCTGCACCCAGCCCTCGCCGAGCCCGTCGCGCACCTGATCGGGGGCGAGCTCCAGCTTCTGGTCGCGGATCCGCACCAGGACCGCGTCGCCCTCGGTGACCACCTCGACCCAGGCGTGCAGGCGCTCGGTCATCCGCGCGGCGAACCGGGAGCCGGGCAGGGTGGCCAGCAGGCGCACCGCCTCGGCCCGGACCTGGCGGGACTTGTCGTCCAGGGCCGATTCCAGGAACGGCTCGTCCTCCGGCCCGAGGCCGACGGCGAGCGCCTCGACGTAGGCGGCGCGGGTCTCGGCGGCGTGGCCGGGCTGCCCCCAGGCCTCCTCGACCAGCGCGCGGGCCGCCGCCGGGTCCTTGGCGCGGAACCAGGCGAGGTAGCCGATGCGCTCGTGCGGCTTGTCGGACTGCCAGGCGTCGGCGTCGGGCGCCGAGGCGTAGCGGGTGAAGGTGGACCACTGCTGGTTCTGCTTGGCCAGCCAGGTCCCGCGCGGGCCGGCCAGCGTCATCAGGTCGGCGCGGACCGCCTTGCTGCCGCGGGCGTAGTCGAACAGCGGCGGGAGCAGCTCGGCCGGGGCGCGGCAGCCGGTCCGGGCCGCGGCCTCCAGGTACTCCGGGAGCGCCTCGGAACGGGAGGCGACCAGCGCGGTCAGCCGGGCCGAGGTGGCGGTGGGCAGCAGCGGGCGCGGGTCCGCGGCGGCGGAGCGGGCGGCGGTCTTCACGGCCGCGCCCGGGCCCTCGGCCTCGCCCTGCTCGCCGACCAGCTCGGCGGAGTAGGCGGAGCCGGCGCTGCCGGCCCGGCGCCAGGCGCTCATGAGGGCGGCCGAGCTGAGCAGCGCCGAGGCCGGGTTCTCGCCCGGCGCCGAGAAGCGGCCGCCGGCCGGCGGCGTGCGCCGGTCGGTGCCGACCAGGGCCGTGGAGACAAGGTCCTGCCAGACCTCGGATCCGGTCTGATCGGGGGCTTCGTTCATGGTGCTCACCGCGCTTCCGCCAAGTAGGAGATCCCCACAGCCTTCGCACTGATGTCCACAGATTGTGCACCACGCCACTGACAACTTAGGGCCCCGGTGCCAATACCCTGAAATTCCCACATCAGAGGGCCACCGCGGCGCCCTCGGACCACACCGTCAGCGGCTCCAGGCCCGCGTCGGTGTAATCGCCGAACACTGTCACGGGGTGGCCCCCGGAGACCGCCAGGAGCCGCCACAGGGCGGTCTCCTCGCATATCAGGGGCACGCGACGCCCCTCGGCGTCGGAGAGCTCCCCGGCCCGGTCCGGGACCGCCCGCACGACCACCACCGGCCACCCCTCCTGCCACGGGTCGACGGCGAGGGCGGCGGCGAACGCGTCGGCGGCGTCCTGGAGCGTGCCGCCGGTGGGCACCGCGGCGACGTCCACGAGCTCGCCGGACTCCATCTGCGCGCGCAGCGGCAGCGCCTCGGAGTGGAAGGCCATCTCGGCGTCGTAGACGGCCCCCACGGGCAGCGCCAGGGTCGGCGCCTGCTGCATGGCCCCGAAGGCCAGGAGCAGCGCCAGGCGGCCGCTCTCGGCGCCGCGCAGCCAGATGCGGCGCTCGGTGAGCTTGTCGGCGGCGCGGTCGCGGGTGCCCAGGACGTGCCAGCGGTCGGCGACGCGCTCGCCGTCCCGCCGCACCGCGTCGGCGTCGACCGAGATCCCGACCCGGCGCCGGACCGTGTCCCGCATCGGCGGCGGCAGCTCGGCCAGCCGCGACCACGCCTCGCACAGCAGATGCAGCCGCGCGAACTCGGTGAGGACCGCGTCGGGCCACCGGTCGCCGGCGGACGAGCGCGCCGAGGCCAGGGTCCGCACCCGGTTGGCGACGCCGGGCGCCTGGGCGTCGACCAGCCGCTTGGCGACCGGGTCCACGGCGCTGTAGGAGAGCGTCCCGGAGTCGCTGATACCGGCCGCGATCTGGTCGGTGAGCCAGCGGTCCAGATCGGCCAGCCCGTTGCCGACCCGCTCGGCCCGCTGCGCGGCCCGCTTGGCCGCGCCCTCCGGATCGGCGGCGGCCTTCTCGGCCTTGGCCGCGCTCCGGGCCGCCGACTTCTCCGCGCGGTCCTTGCGGGACGCGGCCCAGGCCTCGACCCGGTCCGGCAGCTCCTCGGCGGCCGCGATGGTGCCGGCGGCCCAGAGCAGAAGGAGGCCGAGCGCGTGCTTGCAGGGAAACTTCCGGCTGGGGCAGGTGCAGCTGTAGGCGGTGTCCGAGTCGGCCACCGAGACCGTGACCTGGTAGGGCTTGCTGCCGCTGCCCTTGCAGTCGCCCCACAGGAGGCGCTCGGACTCTTGGTGGCCGGTGTCCGACCAGGGGCCGGGCACACCGAGCTTGGCACCGGCTTTCTGGGACGACGCGTCCGGGGCCAGGGAGTTCACCTGGGCGGCGGTCCAACGTTCTGCCATGGACCGAACACTATTTCAGGGCACCCACAGCGCCACCGGATCCGGGGCGCCCCGAAACGTCAGGCGTGCGCGAGGTTGGCGTTGACCCAGTCCACGATGTCCTGGGTCGACGTCCCCGGGGTGAAGATCTCCACGACACCCATCTCCTTCAGCGCCGCGAAGTCGGCCTCGGGAATGATGCCGCCGGCGAAGACCTTGATGTCGGCGGCTTCCTTCTCCTTCAGAATCTCGATCACCTTCGCGCACTGCGTCATGTGCGCGCCGGAGAGGATGGACAGACCGATCGCGTCGGCGTCCTCCTGAATGGCGGTGGCGACGATCTGGTCCGGCATCTGGTGCAGACCGGTGTAGATGACCTCCACCCCGGCGTCGCGCAGGGCGCGGGCGACGACCTTCGCGCCACGGTCGTGCCCGTCCAAACCGGGCTTCGCGATAACGACGCGGACCGGTGCTGACTGGCTCATACCACTGCCTCCACTGGCTGGTTAAGGGCGATCGCCGGTGATCGGCCGCAAACACTGAACACAGTATCCGACCAGGGTCGAGGGCCTCTGTAGTCCCGGACTGTGACGGTCCGCACAGTGTTGCGTGAGGATCATCGGACTTCCTGCGAGAACACCGGTAAACCGCTTGCAAAGCGCGCGCAAAGTCCGCCGAACCGTTGTCCGTCCATAGCTGAAGGCGCTAAAGTCGCGACTCGGTAACGGCGTTGTCCCCACGCGGTTTCCAGATCGAGTCCCGGCTGTCCCACGTTCCCAGGAGGTATAGGCCGTCATGGGAAAACATGGCTCGTCCCAGTGGGATAGTGCGTGGCAGGAAGCCATGGCGCCCTCGGACGAGGACAGCCTCTACGGTTCTTCCGACGGCTACCAGGCGGTGAACGACTGGTCCGGGGTCTACGCGGTGCCGACCCCCGAGGTCCACATCCCGCACCAGACCGGCTACGACTACGGGTCGTCCCCCGAGCAGGCCGCCTACAGCGAGCCCGCCCCGCAGCCGATCATGGACCAGAGCTACTACGAGTCGGTCTACGCGGCCTATTCGACGCCCGCGCCCGAGCCGACCTACCAGCAGCCCGAGGCCTACCCGCAGCCCGAGTTCTACGGCCAGCCGCAGTACGAAGAACACAACTTCCACCACCCGGACTTCGACACCGGCCAGTTCGAGGCCATCTACGAAGAACCCGGCTCCACGGAAGCCTCCTACGACCTCCTCCCCGACGGCGAGGGAACGTACGACGCCTACGACGGCGAGGGCTACGACGACTACCTCGACGACGAGACCGAGGGCAACTACCGCGACGGCTACAGCGGCTACGGCGACGACCTGGGCGAGGACGACCCCGACGACGTCCCGATGAGGTCCCGCAGCCGCTCCAGCTTCGGCCCCAAGCCCGAACCCACGCCCCGCTCCACCCCCCGCCCCTTCGGCACCAAGCAGCCCCGCGTCCCCCTCCCCGGACGCCGCACCCTCCACGCCATCACCTCCACCCCCGCCGCCGTAGTGGGCGTCGCAGCCGTGGCCGTGGCAGCCGTGGGCGGCCTCCGCCTCCCCTCGAACCACACCGAGAACACCGCCGACGCGGCCAGCCCCGCCACCCCCACCACCAACGCCCTGGAACAGAACCTGCTCCAAATGCGCGCCGCCTCCGCGAACCTGGCCGACCGCGCCACCCGCTCCGAGCAGCGCAGCGAACTGATGCAACAGCAGGCCCTGGAAAAGCAACGCCTGGCCGAAATGGCCCCGAAGTACTTCCTCCCGGTCCAGGACCCCATCATGACCGCCGGCTTCGGCGACTCCGGCGCCCGCTGGGCCAACCTCCACACCGGCCAGGACTTCGCAGTCCCCACCGGCACCAAAGTAGTGGCCATCACCGACGGCACAGTGATCGAAGCCAACTACGCCGGCGCCTTCGGCAACCGCATCGTGATACAACACCCCGACGGCTCCGAAACCTGGTACTGCCACCTCAGCGTGATCAAAGTCCGCAGCGGCAAGGTAGCAGCCGGCCAAATAATCGCCCTCTCCGGCGACACCGGCAACTCCACAGGCCCCCACCTCCACTTCGAGTACCACCCCCCAGGCCAAGCCGACCCCATGAACGGCGTCCCAGGAGCCTCCACAGCCGTGGACCCGGTACCGTTCCTGCGAAGCCACGGCCTGCTGCCTTAAAGCACGCCAACGCGATCAGCTGCCCCGCCACCAGGCGACGGGCAGCTTTTTCGCGCAGACGACCGGCTTGGCGACCAATTGCCCAACCAGCATCACGACCGGCGGCGGCCAGCAGAACAGGCGGGCATGGCAAAAAGCCGCCCAGCCACCATCACGACCGGCGGCGGCTAGCAGAACTGATCGGCATCGCAACCGGCTGCCCAGCCAACATCACATCGGCGGCGGCCAGCAGGACCGGTGGTCATCGTGACCGGTCGCCTCGCTTTTTGCTTTGCCCCAAAGTTAGGTCTTCGGTTCCGGTCTTTCCGTCGCTTCGGCGGGCGTAGCCAATCGCGCCGCCCAGGCGGTGTCAAGGCTCGCATCAGCCGGGGCACAAGCCTGAAGGGTCGCCTTGATACCGCCTGGGCGGTGTGATTCCTTCAGGCGACGATGCGACGGAAAGACCGGAACCGAAACCGGAACCACAGCGCAAAGCCGCGCCAACCCGCCTGGCCCACTCTTTCCAGAGCGAGGCCCTCCCCGGAGGGGCCGCCGGAGGCGCCTTTGACCTTGACTGGCCCTTGATCTGGCCTTTGACCTTGGGTTTCATCCATCTCCCCAACAGCTCTCGGAGATCGACAGCACCCCCCACCCAACGACCGCCACCGACCAGTCAGCACCATGGCCGAAGGTCGTCAAAAAAGCCTGAAACCCGCCACCGACCCCCCAACCCCACCACCACCCCTAACCCCCTACAACTTCTGCACCGGCGCCATAGTCAACAACAACGTCCGCACCCCCGAAGACCCAAAATCAATAGTCGCCTCATCCCGCTCCCGCCCACTCACCGCAACAACCGTCCCCATCCCGAACGAGTCATGAATAACCCGATCCCCCGGATCCAACGAAATCACCTTCACCGGCGCCTTCCGCTGCTGGAACCCCCGCGAAGTCCGCCGATCACCGAACGGCGACCTCTCAGCCGTCTTCGGCTCCGGAGCCGTCCGCTCCCACTCCACAAGATTCTCAGGAATCTCCCCCAAGAACTTCGACGGCGGGTTGTACTGCGGCGCGCCCCACGCCGAGCGATACACGGACCGTGACACATAGAGGCGCTCACGAGCCCGCGTAATACCCACATACGCAAGGCGTCGCTCCTCCTCCATCTCCTTCTTATCCCCCATCGATCGCATATGCGGGAAGACCCCATCCTCCATCCCCGTCAAGAACACGACAGGGAACTCCAACCCCTTAGCACTATGCAGCGTCATCAGCGTGACCATCCCCTCATGGTCATCACCATCAGGAATCTGATCAGAGTCCGCTACCAACGCCACCCGCTCAAGGAACTCCGGCAACCGCCCCTCAGGCTGCCCCTGCTCAAACTCCAACGCGACCGCGAGAAGCTCTCGAAGGTTCTCAATCCGCGTCTCATCCTGCGGATCATCAGAGTCCTGAAGCTCCTGCAACAACCCCGTCCGCTCCAGTATGGCCTCCAGGACATGCGCCGGCCCGTACTCATCGGCCATCGCCCGCAGCTCGTCCATCATCCCGGTAAAGCCCTGAACAGCCTTAACAGACCGAGCAGCCAACCCCGGCGCCTCATCAACCCGCCGCAACGCCTCACCAAAAGTCAACCGATCACGCGAAGCAAGCCGATCAATAGCCTCCTCCGCCTTCTCACCAATCCCGCGCTTGGGCGTGTTAAGAATCCGACGCACAGACACCACGTCATCCTCATTCGCAAGCGCCCGCAGGTACGCCAGCGCGTCACGAACTTCCTTACGCTCGTAGAAGCGCACACCCCCGACAACCCGATACGGCAACCCAACCCGCACAAAGATTTCTTCAAACACCCGGGACTGCGCATTGGTGCGATAGAAGACCGCCACTCCTCCGTAAGTCGTCTCCTTCGCATCCGACAACCGATCAATCTCTTCGGCAACGAACTGCGCCTCGGAATGCTCATCATCGGCGACATAACCAGTAATGAGCTTGCCCGCACCGGAGTCGGTCCACAGGTTCTTGTCGCGACGCCCCTTGTTGTTCTCAATAACAGCGTTGGCCGCGCTCAGAATAGTCTGCGTGGAGCGGTAGTTCTGCTCCAGCTTGATAACCTTGGCGTTGGGATAGTCACGTTCGAACTCAATAATGTTACGGATCGTGGCGCCGCGGAACGCATAAATACTCTGGTCCGCATCACCCACCACACACAATTCAGCCGGCGGCAGCTTCTCCTCTTCCACATCTCCCGCCCCAACCCCAACCCCAAACTCAGCCCCATCCCCATCCCCATCCCCAACTCCAATACCAGCCCCAACTCCAACCCCACCACTCCCCACCAAATCCCCATCAACAGTCCGCCTCTCATGCCGCCCCACCAGCTCCTTCACCAGCTGGTACTGCGCATGATTGGTGTCCTGGTACTCATCCACCAAAATATGCCGGAACCGCCGCCGATAATGCTCCGCAACCATCGGAAACGCCTGCAACAAATGCACCGTCGTCATAATAATGTCATCGAAATCCAGCGCCTTCGCACTGGTCAACCGATCCGAATACAACCGATATACCTGCGCCAGCATCCGCTCGGCCTCGGTCTCGGCCCGACTCGAAAACGTGTCGTGGTCGACCAATTCATTCTTCAGCTTGGAAATCTGCCCCAGCAGCGACCGCGGCGTGTGCTTCTTCGGATCGATCTCCAGATCCCGCAGCACCATCGTCATCAACCGCTGCGAGTCGGCCGTGTCATAGATCGAGAAGTTGCTCGGCAGCCCGGCCGTCTTCGCCTGCGCCCGCAAAATCCGCACGCACGCCGAGTGGAACGTCGAGACCCACATCAACCGCGCCCGCGGACCGACCAGATCCTCCACCCGGTGCCGCATCTCGGCGGCCGCCTTGTTGGTGAACGTGATGGCCAGGATCGAACCGGGATGCGCGTGCCGCTCCCCCACCAGGTAGGCGATCCGGTGGGCCAGCACGCGAGTCTTGCCCGACCCGGCACCCGCGATGATCAACAGCGGCGTACCGGCATGCAGCACGGCACTGTGCTGCGGCTCGTTGAGCCCCTCCAACAGCGCCCGCGCCCCCGCCGACTCCTCCGGCGGCACCCACGCGTCCTCCGGCTCCTCCCACCCGTCCCAACCCGCCTGCTCGGCATCATCCTCGTCGAGCCAGGCCGGCGGCTCGGGCAGCGTCCGGTCGGTGTGCCGCTCCGCACCGGCACCACGCTGCTCCCTGATCTCATCGAGCATGGGAAACAGCGGAAGGGCACCGGGGGCGAAGAGGGAAGAACTCACTCCAGGATTTTCGCAGACCGGACTGACAACGCGGGCATGGTCCGCCAGATGAGTCCCTCACCGGGCGGAACGTGGCGGAAACCTGGCGCGACACCCGCCACGGAACACCACGCCCCACCCCAGTGTTGGCGCTACAGAGTGCTCCAACCACCAGGAGCGCCCAAACTACAAGGTGCGCCCACCACCAGGTGTCCGACCGCATGACCACAGGCCTAGGCCTAGGCCCAGGACCAGGACCAGGACCACGGACCACGGACCCCGACCCCACCAGCACCAGCACCAGCACCAGCACCAGCACCAGCACCAGCACCAGCACCACAGCAACAGCAACAGCAACAGCAACAGCAACAGCAACAGCAACAGCAACAGCATCTTCAATCCCTCATCCCCTCACCCTGCCCCAGGAGCTGACCCATGCCGGACGAACGCGAGATCAAGCGCATCCTGGTCGTCACCGCCCACCCCGACGACGTCGACTTCGGCGCCGCCGGCACCGTGGCCACCTGGACCGACGCCGGCATCGAGGTGGTCTACGCGATCGTGACCAGCGGCGACGCCGGGGAGGCGTTCCCCGACACCCCCCGCTCGGAGGTCGGCCAGCTGCGCGAGGCCGAGCAGATCGCCGCCGCGAAGTGCGTCGGCGTCACCGACGTGCGCTTCCTGCACTGGCCCGACGGCCGCCTGACCCCGTCGCTGGAGCTGCGCCGCGACATCTCCCGGGTGATCCGCCAGGTCCGCCCGGACCGGATCCTGATCCCCACCGCCGAGCTCGACCTGGAGCGCATCTACGGGTCCCATCCGGACCACCGCGCGGTCGGCGAGGCGGCCATCGCGGCGGTCTACCCGGACGCCCGCAACCCGTGGGCCCATCCCGAACTGCTGGAGGCCGAGGGCCTGGAGGCCTGGACCGTGCCCGAGACCTGGGTGATGTCCGCCAAGCACGCCAACCAGGCGGTCGACATCACCGACGTCTTCGACCGCAAGGTCGCCGCGCTCCAGGCGCATGCCTCCCAGACCGGCGGCCGCGAGGGCATGGAGAACATGCTGCGCAGCTGGGGCACCGCCGTGGCGCAGAAGCAGGGCCTGGGCGAAAACCGGATCGCCGAGGCGTTCCAGGTCGTCGATACTCGCTGAATGCTTTTCAGCGAGGTGGAACGCGGCACGCTGGCTCCGATCACCCCTTGGGAGGACCCGGCGTGGCGCGCGGAGGTCGAGGCCTGGATCCGGACGACGCTTGCCGACCTCGGCCTCACGGCAGCCCGCGACGGCTGGCGGGCCCGAATCCGACGCTGGTCGGTGCTGTGCCGGGTGCCGCTGGTGGGAACCAGCACCGCCACCACCGGAGAACGAGAGCCAGAACCAGAGTCAGAGCCAGAACCAGTCTGGTTCAAGGCCAACCCCGAGCCCTCCCGCTTCGAAGCAGCAATCAGCTGGTACCTCGGACAGCACCACCCCGAACACGTGCTGACCCCGCTAGCCGTTGACGTCGAGCGCGGCTGGACCCTGCTTCCTCACGGTGGTCAGATCCTGCGGGACGGTCTAGCAGCCCGCGAATCTGCCTCGGCCTCGCTCTCAGCCTCAGTCGAGGACTGCATCCCCGTAGTCCAGCAATACGCGCAATTCCAACGCGCAGTATCGACCGACCACGTCCTCGCGTTAGGCGTACCGCACCTCAGCGTGAATACGCTCCCTGAGACGATCAAGCAGATCGAGGCCGCCGGACAGTCCCTGTCCGCCACCGACCGCGCCCTTCTCGACGCGCGCCTTCCAGACTTCACCACCTGGTGCCACGAACTCGCCGCCACCGGCGTACCGGACGCCCTGGACCACGCCGACTTGCACGCCGGCCAGGTCTTCGCGCCCACCACCACCACCACCACCACCACCACCCGCTACCGCTTCTGCGACTGGGGCGACGCAGCAGTCACACACCCCTTCACCAGCATGCTGGCACCAACACGCGCCGTACGCCGCATCGGCGCGAACACCAAGGACGTGGCGCGTCTCCACGACGCCTACCTGGAGCCTTGGACCGCCGAGTACGACCGCGCAGCGCTTGCCGAGATGCTCACTCTGGCCTGCCGCGTCGAAGCGGTGGCGCGGATCCTCGTCTGGAACCGGGTGTTCCCCGGAAACCCCGGCGGGAGTCCCGGCTGGGCCGCCGAATTGGCCGAGGCCGCAGATTACTAACCACCCCAACGTAAGGCGGTCCAGTGCACGTCACCACCGTGCACCGGACCGCCTGACGGGCCCGCCTCACGGGCCGTCTGAGATCCCCCCTCGCAACACAGCCTCCCGACACCCCCTCACAACACCCGCGCCACCGCCCCCGCGACCCGCGCCGCCTCCCCCTCCGGCAGCACCGCCCCATCCGCGTCGACGACATAAAACACATCCACCGCCTCAGCCCCCAACGTCGAGATCCGGGCCGAGCGCACCGAAACCCCCGTCTCCGCCAACGCCGCAGCAGCCCTATACAACAGCCCCGGCGCGTCATGGGACCGGACCTCCAGCACCGTCGCCGACGCCGACGCGTGCGGCAGCACCGTCACCCGCGGTGGCGCCACAAGACGCGTGCGCCGTTCGCCGGCGTCGCGGCTGGCCAGTCGCCCAGCAACATCGAGCGTGCCGGCCAGCGCAGCACGCAGGTCGTCGCGGAGCCGGTTCTCCAGCGCCGCGCTCCAGTCGGCGGTGACGAGCCAACGCTGGATCGCTATGCCGTCGAGCGTCTCGGTGGTGGCCGCGCGGATGGTCAGCCGGCGCAGTGCCAGCACTCCGGCCACCGCCGCCAGCAAACCGATACGGTCGCCGGTGGCGATCGAGACGGTCTGCTCGCCCTCAAGCTCCACCACCAGCCCGTCCGGATCGGCCAGGCAGCGCGCGGCCAGATCCGCCGAGCGGGCCGGGTCCGAGGGCTCGGCGGCCGGCGGGTCGAACCCGAGCAGCGCGGCCTCGGCGCGGACCGCCAGATCGGTGTAGAGGCCCGCGCGCCACGGGTTCCAGGCCGCCGGACCCGTCGCCTTGCTGTCGGCCTCGGACAGGGCGCGCAGCAGGCGCAGCGCCTCGATCCGCGGGCCGGGCAGGTCCGCGAGCGCCGCCAGCAGCGCGCCCAGCGTCGCGGGGTCGTCGGGGTCGCGCCGGGTGGCGAGGTCCGGCAGCAGCAGGTGGTGGCGCACCAAGCCGGTCAGGACACTGACATCGGTCGGGCCGAAGCCCAGGGCCGGCGCCAGCTCCGCGGTCAGCTCCGCCCCGACGATCGAGTGGTCGCCGCGCAGCCCTTTGCCGATGTCGTGCAACAACGCCGCGACCAGGAGCAGGTCGGGGCGGTCCACGCGCCGGGTCAGCCCGGCCGCCGCCGCGACGGTCTCCAGCGAGTGCCGGTCCACGGTGTGGATGTGCAGGCTGTTCCGCTGCGGCAGGGACCTGATACGCCGCCATTCCGGCAGCAGAGCGTGCAGCAGCCCGGACCGGTCCAGCGCCTCCCAGACCGGGATCAGGCCGGGTCCGGTGCCCAGCAGCGCCGCGAACGCCTCCCGGGCGGCCCGCGGCCACGGACGCGGCAGCGGGGCCGACTCCTCGGCCAGGCGCCGCAACGTGTTCGGGGCGAAGGAGAGTCCTGAGTCGGCCGCCGCGGCGGCGGCACGCAGCACCAGCACCGGATCGCGGGAGGGCGCCGCGGCGCGGGCCAGGTAGACCTCGCCGTCCTGCTCCACGACCCCGTCCGCCAGCGGCCGGCGCACCGGGCGCCGGGCCGGGTTGCGGGCCGCCAGCACGGCATCGACGTGGCGCCACGCCGATTCGGCGGCGTAGGCGATCAGGCCGGCGGCTTCGGCGACCCGGCGCAGCAGCAGATCGGCATCGGTGACGTAGAACTCGTCGGCTCCGGCTCCGGCTCCGGCTCCGGCTCCAGCGCGCGCGCCCGCGCCCGCGCCGTCAACGCCGAAGCCGGGCGCCATCGTGGCATCGGCGTCGCCGACGCTGACCAGGCCCGCCTCGAAGCCGGCGGACGCGCTGCCGAGAACGGCTGTCGCCTCACCGGTCGATCGGGCCGTACCCTTACCCACCGCACCGCTCAGATCAACCGCACCCACCTCACCACCAACGCCCGCGACCGACGCGACAGCCGACCCGACAGCCGACGCCCCAGCCGCGTCCACAGCCGACGCCACAGCCGACTCTCCAACCACCGCCCCCTCCACCCCCGCGCCCCCGCCCAACACCCCGGCCTCCCGCAACGCCGCGGCCACCGCATCCTGCTCCTGCAACAACAACCGATCCAACGCCCGCCCCGACACCCCGTGCAACGCGTCCCGCACGTCCAACAGGAACTCCCGCGCCTGCTCCGGCGCGCCGTGCGGCACGTCCACGAGCCACGACGCCGAGATGAACCGCAGCATCGTCGAGTCGCGCAGCCCGCCGCGCGCCTCCTTGAGGTCCCCCTCCAGCCGGTAGGCCAGCTCCCCGTTGCGCTCCAGCCGTCCGGCGTACTCCGCCCGCAGATCGCCCAGGCGCCGGGCCGGCTCGCGGCGCCAGTCGGCGAACACCAGGGCCCTGATTCCCGCTACCAGCTCGGCGTCCCCGGCCACCAGGCGCGCGTCCAGCAGCCCGGCGGCGACGGCGAGGTCGGTCGAGGCCAGCTCCCGCGCCTGCTCGACGGTGCGCACCGAGTGGTCGAGCTTCGCGCCGGAGTCCCAGACCGGGTACCAGATCTTCTCGGCGATCCCGGCCACCTCCTCCGGGCCCAGCGCGGCGTCGTGCAGCAGCACCACGTCCAGGTCGGAGCCCGGGGACAGCTCGCGGCGGCCGTAGCCGCCGACCGCGGCCAGCGCGACGCCGGGGATGCCGGGCGGCAGCAGGGCGGCCAGGAACGCGTCGGCGGCGTCGGAGCGCGCACGCCGGAAGGCCGGCCCGATCCGCAGACCGGGCCGGCCTTCCTTCCCCTCACGGACGGCGCCCACTACAGCGCCGCGCCTCCGTGCTCACCGGTGCGCACGCGCACCACATCCTCCACCGGGGTCACCCAGACCTTGCCGTCGCCGATCTTGCCGGTGGTGGCGGCCTTCACGATCTTGTCCACCAGGTCCTCGACGTCGTCGTCCTCGCACAGCACCTCGACCCGCAGCTTGGGCACCAGGTCGACGGTGTACTCCGCGCCCCGGTAGACCTCGGTGTGGCCGCGCTGCCGGCCGTAGCCGCTGGCCTCGGAGACCGTGATCCCGTGCACTCCGAAGGCCTGCAGCGACTCCTTGACCTCCTCCAGCTTGAACGGCTTGATGATCGCCGTGATCAGCTTCATGCCTTGACCTCTTCCTGGACGTCGGTGTCGGACGACTGGCTGCCGGCGGCGACGGACTTGGCGGCCACCGTGGCCGGCACCCCGTCACTGGCCCCGGCCAGCGACCCGCGCAGCGAGGCTCCCAGCCGGCCCCAGTCGTAGGCGGTCTCGGAGTGCTCGGAGCTGTCGATGCCCTCGACCTCGGCGTCGGCACTGATCCGCAGACCGATCGTCTTGTTCAGCACCCAGCCCAGGGCGAAGGAGACCACGAAGGAGTAGGCCAGCACAATCCCGGCCCCCTCCGCCTGCGACAGCAGCTGGCTCGCGCCGCCACCGTAGAACAGGCCGGCCTTGGCGCCGTTGGTGTACACCCCGGAGACCATCTCCTTGGTGGCGAACAGGCCGATCAGCACCGTGCCCAGGACACCGCCGACCAGGTGCACGCCGACCACGTCGAGCGAGTCGTCGTAGCCCAGCTTGTTCTTCAGGTTGATCGCGTAGCAGCACACGAAGCCCGGGATCAGACCGACGAAGATCGCGCCGAGCGGCGAGACCGAGGCACAGGCCGGAGTGATCGCCACCAGGCCGGCCACCGCGCCGGAGGCGGCGCCCAGCGAGGTGAACGTGCCGTGCTGGATCTTCTCGGCCAGCAGCCAGCCCACCATCGCGGTGCAGGTGGCGATCTGGGTGTTGACGAAGACCATCGAGGCGATGCCGTTGGCGCCGAGCGCGGAGCCGGCGTTGAACCCGAACCAGCCGAACCACAGCAGGCCGACGCCCAGCATCACGAACGGCACGTTGTGCGGCCGCATCGGGTCCCGGCCGAAGCCCACCCGCTTGCCCAGCACCAGCGCCATGGCCAGACCCGCGGCACCGGCGTTGATGTGCACCGCGGTACCGCCGGCAAAGTCCATCACGTGCAGGTTGTGGTTGATGAAACCGTTGGGCGAGAAGACCCAGTGCGCGACCGGGAAGTAGATCAGCGTCACCCAGCCGGCCACGTAGACCGTCCAGCCGACGAACTTGGTGCGGTCGGCCAGCGATCCGGAGATCAGGGCCGGGGTGATGATCGCGAACATCAGCTGGAAGCACACGACCGCGATGATCGGCACCCCGGTCGCGCCGAACAGCGTGCCGCCGGTGTGCGGGCTGTCCGGGCCCCCGAAGCCCATGTTGATGTCGTGCAGCGCCCACTGGTGCAGGCCGCCCCACCACTTGTTCCCCGTGCCGTCCCCCGAACCGACGTTGCCGAACGACACCGACCAGCCGTAGAGCACCCACAGGATGGTCACCACGGCGATGGCGATGAAGTTCATCATGAGCATGTTCAGAACGCTCTTCGCGCGGACCATGCCGCCGTAGAAGAACGCCAGCCCGGGTGTCATGAGCAGCACGAGCGCCGAGCTCGCAAGCACCCAAGCGGTGTCACCACTGCTGAACGCGGATGGCATCGCTTCTCCTCACCTGAATTTTCGGACGATGGGAGGAAGCCTGTCCGCGCACCGTTTCCGGCGGCGCCGCCGAGTGTTTCGCAACGGTGACGGATGGACGCGGAGTGTTACAACCGGATGAACTTGTTCCGACAAGTGAGAAGCTCCGTTACAAAACGGACTCACAACCCGATTCCGTATCATGCCGCGCCGCATGCCCGGCCGCACGCGCTGCCTGCGCGCGACCGGGCATGCAGGGGAATCACGCAGCGGCGGGCAGCACGCTCCCGGCCCGGTCGTGGGCCTCGCGCACCGAACGCACGTCCGGATAGCGCGCGTACAGGTTGCCCACGGTGGTCCGCAGCCGGTCCTCGACCCGTTTGGAGCGCAGCCGGCGCACCAGCTCCACGGCGGTGTGCACGTACCCCACCGCCGCCTCCGGCTCGCGCTGCTGGAGCCGGACGGTGGCCATGCCCACGACGTTCAGCGCGCGGCTGCGCAGGTGCTCGTCGTCGGCGGAGAACAGGTCCACGGCCCGGTCGATGCTCTTGGCCGCCTGTTCGGTGAGCTGCGGATAGCGGTAGGCCAGGTCCCGGAAGGAGTGGCCGTTCTCGCCGTTCAGCTCGGCCTCGGTGAAGAACGCCGCCCAGTCCGGGTCCGCGCCGTCGCCGGCCCTGGCCTCGCCGGGGAACAGGTCCTCGGCGGCGGCCACCGCGCGCCGGCAGTTGTCGGCGTCGCCGAGGTTGGCGTAGGCCCGGCCCTCCAGCGCCGCGAGCATCGACTGCACCCGCGGCGTGGTGGTGCCGTGGCTGCCGTACTGGGCCAGGTGCACCAGTTCCAGCGCGTCCTGGGCCCGGTTGATGTGGATCATCTGGCGGGCCATGGTGGCCAGCACGTGGGCGCCCAGCGGGGTGTCGCCGGCCTCCCGGGCGGCGTGCAGGGCCAGCACGAAGTAGCGCTGGGCCGACGGTTGCATGCCGATGTCGTAAGCCATCCATCCAGCAAGAAGCGCCAGTTCCGACGCGGTCCGGAACAAGCGCTCCGCCAAGCTTTGCGGGTGACTGTCCCGTAACAGCTCGGTCACCTCGTGCAGCTGGCCGACCACCGCCATCCGGCGCAGTCCGCCGCCGCACTGCGCGTCCCAGCTCCGGAACAGCTTCGTGGTCTGCTCCAGCAGGTCCATCTCCTCGGCGCTGACCCGGCCCGGCGTGCGCCCGTTGACCGGGTGCTGCTCGGGCACCGGGCTCAGCCAGCGCTTCATCGGCTCGATCAGCGACGGGCCAGCGGACAGCGACAGCGAGGTGCCCAGGAACCCGCGGCGGTTGAGCATCAGGTCGCTGCGGGCGAAGTCGCCGAGCAGCTCGATCGAGCGGCGGCCGGCCCACGGCAGGTCCACGCCCGAGGTCGCGGGCGGCGCGGCGGGTTCGCGCAGGCCCAGCTCGGCGTGGGTGATGACGGTGCCGAACCGCTCGGAGAACAGTTCGACCAGGATCCGGGGCGCCGGATCTCGCGGGTGCTCCCCGTCGAGCCAGCGCCGTACCCGAGAGGTGTCGGTGGACACGTGCGCCGCCCCCAGCTGGCGCGCGCGTTTGTTGACCAGTCTCGCCAACTCCCCCTTCGACCACCCGGAACGCTGGAACCAAGAATTAAGGAGTTCGTTGGGCGGCTTGCCGGTCATTCTTTGTTGCCCCCTGGAGATTCACGCCGGTCCGGCCGGAATGCGAAACCCTGTGTTGCTGAACGTAACCGCCCCGCGACGATGCCCGCAGCCGAACGTCCTCGAACACCGGCATTCGCCAGAGTTCGCCACCTTGTCGGGGTAGAAGATGTTGGACGTCTGACGACAAACGCCCCCTGGGGGCCGGCTCGGGCGCGGCGCCCTGTGCGCACCCGGGAATCCCCCTGTGATCTCGGCGAACCGCCCTCGCGGCGGCGCGAGATAGTGGACGATCCGAGGTCTAACGACCATCCGACGCGGGCAGCGTGACCCCGAGGCGTCCGTCGCCGTTGGAGGAAGCATGCGTGTACGCCTGGGGGGCACCCGCCGCACCCACACCCGGCCCGTGCCGGCCCTCCGTCTGCCCGCGGCCTACGACGTCCTGGACGTCCCGGCGGCCGCCGGGCACCGGGTGCTGCTGCAACTGGAGCGGCTCGGGACGCCGCTGGGGCCGGTGCTGACCGTGCTGCCCGGCGGCCCCGGGCACGAGGCCGGCGGCAGCCGCCTGCGGTTCTTCGTGGAGGCCGGGACCACGGCCTCGTTCCTGGCCGATCTGAAGGAGCTGGGCTGGGAGCCCGCCGACACCGACATCCGGACCATCGGGGTGGTGCTGGACTCCGAGACGCCGCTGCCCGCCGCGGGCAGTCCGCGCTGGGCGCGGCCGCCGGAGACGGAGCGGCCGCCGACGCTGCCGCCGGCCCGGCTGCTGCTGGGCGCGCTGGCCTACGCGTGCCGGCGCGAAGAAGGGCGGCCGGTTGCCCGGCCGCCCCTGTGGACGGTCTGAGGGACCGCGGTCCCGAATGCGCTGTCTCGGAACCGTGGTCTCGGAACCGTGGTCTCGGAAACGCTGTCCCGGAAGCACTGTCCGTAAGCGCTGTCCCTAAGCGCCGCCCCGGAACCGCCCGCTACTGGAGCAGCGCGTCGACGAACGCCTCGGGGTCGAACGGCGCCAGGTCGTCGGCGCCCTCGCCGAGGCCCACCAGCTTCACCGGGACGCCGAGCTCCTGCTGCACCGCGACCACGATGCCGCCCTTGGCGGTGCCGTCCAGCTTGGTCAGCACGATGCCGGTGATGTTCACCACCTCGGCGAACACCCGGGCCTGCACCAGGCCGTTCTGGCCGGTGGTGGCGTCCAGCACCAGCAGCACCTCGTCGACCGTGGCCTGCTTCTCGGCGACCCGCTTGACCTTGCCCAGCTCGTCCATCAGGCCGGTCTTGGTGTGCAGCCGGCCGGCGGTGTCGATGAGCACGGTGTCCACGCCCATCGCGGTGCCCTCCTTGACCGCCTCGAACGCCACCGAGGCCGGGTCCGCGCCCTCGGCCCCGCGCACCGTGTAGGCGCCGACCCGGGCGCCCCAGGTCTGGAGCTGGTCGGCGGCCGCGGCGCGGAAGGTGTCGGCGGCGCCGAGCACCACGGTGTAGCCGTCGGCGATCAGGACCCGGGCCAGCTTGCCGGTGGTGGTGGTCTTGCCGGTGCCGTTGACGCCGACCACCATCGCCACCGCCGGCCGGGCCGGCTGCCCGTCGGCGGCCGGGTGCTTTCCGACCTTCAGCGTGCGGTCCAGGGCCGGGTCGATGAGCGCGATCAGCTCCTCGCGCAGCAGCGTGCGGGCCTCGTCCACGGTCCGGGTGCCCTGCACCCGGGTCCGGGTGCGCAGCTTCTCCACCAGGTCGCCGGCCGGGCCGACGCCGAGGTCGGCGGCGATCAGGGTGTCCTCGATCTCCTCCCACGTCGCCTCGTCCAGCTTGTCCCGGGACAGCAGCATGAGCAGGCCCTGGCCGAGCGCGTTCTGCGAGCGGGACAGGCGGGAGCGCAGCCGGACCAGGCGGCCGGCGGTGGGCTCGGGGACCTCGATCTCGGCGACCTGCGGCTCGGTGCCGCCCCGGGCCGGAGCGGCGGTCGGGACCTCGGCCGGCGCCCCGGCCGGCGGGGCCCGCTCGGCGGTGGCCGTGCCGGACCCGGCCGCCGGTGAGTCCTGCGCCTTCGGCGGGGCGACCGGCGTCCTCGGCGGCTGCTCCACCGGGCGGCGGCGACCTCGGGCACGGTAGAGCAGGGCGGCCGCCCCGACGAGGGCTATGGCCGCGATGATGATGCCGATGACGAGGAACTCCATGGCAGACATCCTCGCATGTCGGCGTAGGTGATCATGGAGGGCGGCGGGCCGGGGCGCGAGCTCTCGGCAGCCGGCCGCGAAATCGATGCAACCAGGCCCCGGTGCCGGGCGTTTTCGTGGGTTGTCAGAGCGGATCGCGAGAAGGGAGGGACGCGGGTGTCGCGGGAACGAGATTTCGACGAGTTCTATCTGGGCTCGGTTCGGAAGGTGACGGCGCAGCTCGTCGCACTGCTGGGCGACGCGGGGGAGGCCGACGACGCGGTGCAGGAGGCGTACGCGCGGGCCTGGCAGCGCTGGGACTCGGTGTCGCGGATGGACGACCCGATCGCCTGGGTCCGGGTGGTCGCCTACCGGATCAAGGTGTCGTCGTGGCGGGCCACGGTGCGCCGCACGGTGGCCCATCGGCGGCACGGCCCGCCCGCGGACGTCCCGGACGTGAGCCCGGACTCGGTGGCGCTGGTCGCCGCCCTCCGGCGGATACCGGAGGCGCAGCGGCGGGCGATCGTGCTGCACCACCTGGCCGGACTGACCGTCGAGCAGGTCGCCGCCGAGGTCGGCGCGCCGGTCGGCACGGTCAAGGCCCGGCTGTCCCGGGGGCGGACGGCCCTGGCGGGATTCCTGGGCGAGACGGCGGACGATCGGATGACGGGAGAGCACAGCTATGCATGACATCGACGAGCGCCTGGCGGGTCTGGGGACCAGCCTGGAGGACGCGGCCGAGGTGGGTTCGCCGGCCCTGGCCCGCTCCCGCGGCGACCAACTGCGGGTCGCGCACCGGCGGCGGACGCTGGCCGCGACGGCGACCACGGCCCTGGTCGCGGTCCTCGGGATCGGGGGCCTGGCGGCCTTCCGCACCGGCGACGGCAACGGGGCTCCGGTGGGCCCGGCCTCCTCCGTCACCACGACACCGACCGCCGGGAGCCACACGTCGGCCGGAGCGCCGGAGCAGACCGTGTCGTCGGCCCCGGGGACGCCGAGCGCGACGCGGCCCACGGCCATCGGCGGCCGCACCACCGCGGTGGTCGACCTGAACCAGCACGAGTTGACCCTCGTCGACCGGAACGGGCTGGTCATGAAGGTGCTGCGGATGACCGGCGGGAGCCCGGACCATCCGACGCCGGCCGGCACCTACACCGTCACCGCCAAGAAGGAGACGGAGACCATCAGCAGCCAGACCGCGGGCGTCGACGGCTACAGCATCAAGGTGAACTGGGTGGTCCACCTCGACGGCGGCGGCCCGACGATCATGGCGGCCACTTGGTACGACGACACCGTGATCGGCGTGCGGAACCAGACCCGCGGCGATATCGGCCTGACCTCGCCCGACGCCCAGTGGCTGTTCAGCAATCTCACTGTCGGCGACCACGTCCAGGTCCGGTGACGTGGCCGGGGCCCGCCCCGGCTACTCCGCGTCCACCAGACGCTCGATCCGGTCCACCACCTCGACCTGGAAGCAGTCCTTCATGTGCGTGAGCCCCTTGAACCCGCTCACGCTGTCCAGGACGTGCTTGGTGTTGGCGTAGATCCCCTGCAGGCGGCCCGCCGCCATGGCGATCTGCTTCAGCACCCAGGTCAGCTCCACCTGGGCCTGCGCCGCCACCGCCGGGGTCATGGTCCCGACCGACAGCACCTCCTCGACCAGGAAGCCGCCGAAGGAGCCGATCAGCAGGTTGATCAGGCCGGCGATGGTGCCCTCGGCCAGCGCCGCCTCGGCCTGGAGGCCGCGCAGCGTCTCCGAGCTCATGGCCAGGTTCGCCGCCAGGGTGTCCAGCTCGCTCAGGAAGTCGGCGAGCAGCGGATAGAAGCGGTCCGCGGTCGGCCCGTCCCACGTGGCGTGCAGCCGCGCGGCGGCCCGGCACAGCTCCTCGACCGTCTCCTGGACGTGGTCGTGGGCCGCGTCCCAGGCCTTGGCGGCCCGGGCCAGCTCGTCCGGGTCGCCGGTCAGCTTGTCCAGGGCGTCGAACGGGTTGGGCAGGCCGGTGTGGTGCGCGACCCAGGCCAGCAGCCGCTTCTCCAGGCCGGTGATCCCGACCAGGTGCACATGCGGGTGCGGGACGGCGAGGTGCGGGAAGTGGTGCTCGGCCAGATGCTCCAGCCGCTCCTGGTCGCGGTCCCGGACCTGTTCGGGGCGCGGCCGGGGCTGCTGTCCCTCGGGCAGCGCCTCGGCCCGCGCGATGAACTCCTCGATGCTGTGCACCTCGGCGGCGGTGCCGGCCAGCTCGGCGGTGAGCTGCGCGCCCGGCGCCGCCTGGAGCTCGCGGCGCCGACTGCGCACCACCAGGACGCCGGAGCCCCAGATGGCGAGGATCAGGACGCTGAACCCGAACCCGGTGAGCAGCATGACCGTCACGGTTCGGCCCTCTCGTCCTGGTCGGGGAGCGGCCGGCACCAGGGGAAGGAGTCGGCGGTCCAGGCCCGGGGCGCCGGCCGCCCGGGCGCCGGGACGTGGCCGGACCGCGCGTCGATCGCGTGGCCGGCGGCCAGCCCGCCGATGAAGTGGTCGAGGACTTCGCAGGCCTCGGCGATGTCCTTCTCGGTCTCCGGCAGGCGCTGGTGGTAGGCGTCGCGGACCTCGGCGGCCTCGAACAGCCTGCCGAACGCGAAGTCGTGGACCCGCGCGCCCTCCAGCTTCCCGGGCACCTCGCGCAGCGCGGTCCGCGCCGCCCGCAGCGCCGCCAGGAAAGCCTCGGTCGCCGCGGCACCGGTCGCCGCGTCGGTCGCCGCCTCGGTCGCCACCGCCCCGGTTGTCGCCGCCTCCGTCGTCGCAGCCTCGACCGCCGCGTCGCCGCCCATGACCGCCCCCTGTCCCGCCCTGCCCGGACGCTCCGACCTGGAGCCTACTGTCGAGTTGCGGCCCGCGCAGCACCCCGCGAACACTGGTTCCCATGTATGAGATCAAGGTCGAGCGGACCGAGGACGGCCGGTACGTCGCCACGAACGAGCGCGGCGCGGTCCTCGAACTCAGCGGGGACGGCACCGGACCGCACTTCTCCCCGGTGGAGCTGCTGCTGGTCGCGGTGGCCGGCTGCAACATCGTCACCACCGAGCCGCTCACCGCGCAGCGCGGACACCGGATGGCCCGGCTGGTGGCCGGGGCGACCTCGGAGAAGATCGAGCGCAACAAGCTCGGACCGGTGACCCTGGCCTACAGCGTCGAGCTGCCCGAGGGGGACGCCGAGGCCGAGAAGGTCTTCCGGGACGTCGCCGAGCGCGTGGAGGAGCGGCACTGCACGGTGAGCCGCTCGCTGCGCGAGGGCACGCCGGTGCACCTGGTGCTCGACGACATCTCCTGACCCCGGCGGATCAGACCACTTCCACCGGGTCGGTGTGCAGGATCCGGTGGAACTGTGTGCTGTCCGCCCAGCGGCCGTTGATGAACAGGTGCGCCCGCGAGCGCCCGATCTCCTCGAACCCGCACTTGAGCAGCACGCGCTGGGAGGCGTGGTTCTCGACGTTGGTACCGGCCTCGATCCGGTGGATGTTCCAGCGCTGCCGCGCGTGGTCGCAGACCGCTCGGACCGCCGCGGTGGCCAGGCCGCGGCCGTTCAGCGACGCCTCGACCCAGTACCCCAGGCGGGCGTTCAGGAAGACGCCGAGCTCGATGTTCGACAGCGTGATGCTCCCGTAGACCTCGCCGTCGCCGTTGTCGAACACCCACCGCTCCTGGCGGCCGGCCCGGCGGCCATCGGCGAAGTCCCGCAGCCGGACCAGCTGGCCCTGCTCGGTGTAGTAGTCGTCCGGACGGATCGGCTCCCAGGGCCCGAGGTGCGCGCGGTTGCGGTCGTAGGCGCGGGCCACGGCCGCGGCGTCGCGCACCCGGGCCGGTCGCAGCGCGATGTCGTCGGTCAGGGATATCCGATCGTCAGTCACCCCGGCAGACTAGACGCTCTCGCTCTCCAGGGCCGTCGGCTGCGCCGGGATCGTCGGCGCGTCGCCCATCGCCCCGGTCTTCTTGTTCCGCAGCTTCTGGCTGATGACCGTGGTCACACCGTCGCCGCGCATGGTGACGCCGTACAGCGCGTCGGCGACCTCCATGGTGCGCTTCTGGTGGGTGATCACGATCAGCTGCGAGGACGCCCGCAGCTCCTCCATGATGTTGATCAGGCGGCCCAGGTTGGTGTCGTCCAGCGCCGCCTCGACCTCGTCCATGATGTAGAACGGCGAGGGCCGGGCCTTGAAGATCGAGACCAGGAAGGCCACCGCGGTCAGCGACCGCTCGCCGCCGGACAGCAGCGAGAGCCGCTTGACCTTCTTGCCCGGCGGACGGGCCTCGACCTCGATACCGGTGGTCAGCATGTCCGAGGGGTCGGTGAGGATGAGCCGGCCGTCGCCGCCCGGGAACAGGCGGGAGAACACGCCCTCGAACTCGCGCGCCACGTCCGCGAACGCCTCGGTGAACACCTGCTCGACCCGGTCGTCGACCTCCTTGACGATGTCCAGCAGGTCCTTGCGGGTCTTCTTCAGGTCCTCCAGCTGCTCGGACAGGAACTGGTGCCGCTCCTCCAGCGCCGCGAACTCCTCCAGCGCCAGCGGGTTCACCTTGCCCAGGGCCGCGTAGTCCTTCTCGGCCTTCTTCAGCCGGCGCTCCTGCTCGGAGCGGTCGTACGGGACCGGGATGTCCCCGGCCACGGTCGGCGCGATCGGCACCTCGGGGCCGTACTCGCCGATCAGCACGTCGGCCTCGACGCCGTGCTCGGCCAGCGCCTTCTCCTCCATCTGCTCGATGCGCATCCGGCGCTCGGCCCGCTGCACCTCGTCGCGGTGCACCGAGTCGGTGAGCTTCTCCAGCGCCCCGCCGAGCTCGCGCACCCGGCCGCGCACCACCTGGACGGCGGCGTCGTGCTCGACCCGGGCCCGCTCGGCGCCCTCGCGGTGCTGCTGGGCCAGCGCCAGCGACTGCTCCAGATGCCGCACGACCTGTTCGAAGCCGTGGGCCACGGACCGCGCCACCTCGGCCTCCTCGGCCAGGCGCTCGGCCCGCTCTATGGCCCGCTCGCGCGCCTCGCGCTCCTGCTGCGCGGCCCGGTCCAGCTGGTCGGCGCGGCCGGCCAGGGCCCGCGCGCGCTCCTCGGCGGTGCGCACCGCGAGCCGGGCCTCCATCTCGGCCGTGCGCGCCGCGGTGGCCTCCTGCGCGAACCGGTCGCGCTGGTCGGTGGACAGCGCGTCGTTCATCTCCTCGGCGGCCGCCGCGGCCTCCTGCGCCTCCAGCAGCCGGCCCTCGATCTCCTCCAGCTGCGCCAGATCGCGCTCGCGGGCCTCCTCGGCCTTCTCGATCGCCGCCACGAAGCGCTCGACCTCGCCGAGCGCGGCCCGGGCCTGGCCGCCGAGGCGGCCGAGCTGCGCGGCCACGCCGGCCTTCTGGCTGTCGGCCTCGCGGCGCTGCGCCATCAGCGTGTCCACGCGGGCCTTGGCGGTCTGCCGCGCGGCGGTGGCGAACTCCAGCTCGGTGCGCAGCCGCTCGGCCCGCGCACCGGCCTCGTAGAGCTTCTCGGCGGCCTCGTCGACCGCGGCCTGGACCTCCAGCAGGGTCGGCGCCGAGGAGGAGCCGCCGCGCGCGGAGTCGCAGCCCAGCACGTCGCCGTCCCGGGTGACGGCCCGCACGCTCGGGATCCGGCCGATCAGCTCGGTGGCCTCGGAGAGGTCCTCCACCACCGCCATCCGGTTCAGCAGCCGGGTGAAGGCCGGGCGCAGCTCCTCCTGGACCTGGATCAGGTCGATGACGTAGCGGGCGCCGCCGGGCAGCTCGGGCCAGTCGCCGTCGGCCTCGTAGGAGACGTCGCCGCCGACGATGACGGTGGCCTGGCCGGCGTCCTCGGCCTTCAGCAGCCGGATGGCGTTCACGGCGCTGTCCACGCTGCTCACCGCGACCGCGTCGGCGGCGGTGCCCAGGGCGGCGGCCACGGCGGCCTCGGCCCCGGACTCCACGGTCAGTATCGCCGCGACGCTGCCCAGCAGGCCGGAGAGCCGGTCGGTGGCGGCCAGCAGCGCGCCGGCGCCGTCCTTGCGGTTCAGCCCCAGTTCGAGGGCCTCCTTGCGGGCCGCGAAGCCGGCGTGCTCCTTCTGCGCCTCCCGCTCGGCGGCGCGCAGCTCGGTGAGCTTCTCCTCGGACTCCGACAGCGCCTGCGAGGCCTCCTCGACCTCGTCGTCGAGCCCGCCGCCGTCCGCGTCCAGGCCCTCGACCTCGGACTTGAGCTCCTCGTACTCGCGCTGCACGGCCGCGGCCCGGCCCCGGGCGTCCTCGGCGGCCGCGCCCAGGCGGCCGATCTCGGCGTCGGCGGCGGAGGTCTTGCTGCGCATCGCGCCGACCCGGCCGTCCAGCTTGGCCAGGCTCTCCCGCTGGTCGGCGGCGGCCCGCACGGAGGCCGCCAGCCGGCGCTCCTCCTGCTGGAGCGCGGTCTCGGCGTCGGTGCGCTGCATCACCGCCCCGGCCAGCGACTCCTGGGCCTCGGCGATCTCCTCGACGAGCTCGGCCTCCTCCTCGCGGATCCGCTCGGCCTCGGCCTGCATCTCCTCGGGGTCGCGGCCGCGCCGCTCCTCGGGCTGGGTGCGGGAGGCATTGCGGACCCGCTCGGCGGCCAGCTGCGCCGACCCGCGGTAGCGCTCCTTCAGGGAGCTGAGCCGGTACCAGGTCTCCTGGGTCTCGGCCAGGTAGGGCACCAGCGCCGCCCCGCGCTGCTCCAGCTCGGACTCGGTGGCCTGGGCCTCGGAGTACTCGCGCTCCAGCTGCTTGCGGCGGACCTTCAGCTGCTCCTCGTCGGCCGCCTCCTGCTCGAAGGCCTTGCGCATCGTGACCAGGTCGTCGGCCAGCAGCCGGAGCCGGGCGTCGCGCAGATCGGCCTGGATCACCACGGCCCGCCGCGCCACCTCGGCCTGCCGGCCCAGCGGCTTGAGCTGGCGGCGCAGCTCGCCGGTGAGGTCGGTGAGCCGGGTCAGGTTGGCCTGCATCGCGTCCAGCTTGCGCAGCGCCTTCTCCTTGCGCTTGCGGTGCTTCAGGACGCCGGCCGCCTCCTCGATGAACGAGCGCCGGTCCTCCGGACCGGCCTGCAGCACCGCGTCGAGGCGGCCCTGGCCCAGGATGACGTGCATCTCGCGGCCGATGCCGGAGTCGGAGAGCAGCTCCTGGATGTCCAGCAGCCGGCAGGGGTCGCCGTTGATGGCGTACTCCGAGCCGCCGTTGCGGAACATGATCCGCGAGATCGTGACCTCGGAGTAGTCGATCGGCAGCGCGCCGTCGGAGTTGTCGATGGTCAGCGCCACCTCGGCCCGGCCCAGCGGGGCGCGCCCGGTGGTGCCGGCGAAGATGACGTCCTCCATCTTGCCGCCGCGCAGCGATTTGGCACCCTGCTCGCCCATCACCCAGGCCAGGGCGTCCACGACGTTGGACTTGCCGGAGCCGTTGGGGCCGACCACGCAGGTGATGCCCGGTTCCAGGCGCAGGGTGGTGGCCGAGGCGAAGGACTTGAAGCCGCGCAGGGTCAGAGTCTTCAGGTACACGTGCGGCGACACTCTCCTGCGGCGGGCGGCCCGTGGCCGAACCTGGTTGCGGGTGGCGGTGGCTGGCGCTTCGCCTGCGCAAACGGCAGGCGAACTCAGCAGGACTGTACCGCTTCCAGGACAAGGGACGCCGGAGGTAGCTCCAACGTCCCTTGCGAAGAGATGCCGCTTGAGCCGCTAGCGGGTCAGAGCCGGTTCGCGCTCCAGCTCGCTCAGCTCCGAGTCCAGCCCGTTGGAGCTGTACTTGGAGGCGGCCAGCACCGCGTTCTCGTCCTCGAGGCGGGACACATACGCCTCGAGGTCGACGACGCGCTGCTTGAGCCGCCTCATCTCGGCGACCATGCGGTGGTCCACCGCAGCGACATGCCCGAGAAGCGCCTTAGCCATAGTGAGGGTCCTTCACGATGAGTGCCTGACGTCTTCGCCAGAACCTCTGTAGGTGTCAACCTGCCAGACTGGGTGATGCTGTGCGCGCACCGGCTGCGGGGGCAGCGTCGATCGCGTTATGAATCGGTGATGACGCCGACTGTTTAGCCGGTTTCACCACAGGGCATACCGCGCCGACAAAAAGGAGTGCGCGACTACCAGGGTCGCACCGATAGGGGTCTTGGGTCAACACGAAGCAGGGCACCGCAAAGCAGACCGCGCGGGCCGTGGAGTCACTCGATCACTTTGAGGAGCCGTTCGTCAAGCTTTCCCAGGGCCCAATCCGCCTTGCGGACTGCGGGGATTCACCCCGTGGAGTCGGGTTTTGGGCGGGTTCGGGAGGGGTGGCGACACCCGGGTGCGCAAAGGTTTGACCAAGTCACTCGATCGGGCTAAGCCGATTTTTATAGCGTGACAGTCATGGCCCCAGCGCAGGACGGCGGAGATCACCACGCCAGCCCGATGTCGGGGTCGCGGCGTCCGACCAGCCACCGCCGGACGGCTCCGGGGCACGGCGCGGGGCCGCAGCGCCAGGTGTCACTGCGGACGTCGGCCGTCCTGGCCCTGGTGACCGGACTGGCGATCACCACTCCCCTGATGCTGCGGGTGCACAAACACGAGATCGCCCTCGGGCCGGATCGCGCGTTCCCCGACGTGCCCGACGCCGCCGGGGATCCGAGCACCGGTTCGGGTCCTGGTTCAGTGGATGGTTCGGCGGCCGGCTCGGCGGCCGGAGCGGCGGTCGAGCCCGACCGGTCGGCCACACCGGTGTCGCGGGACGCGACGCGGTCGCCCGCGATGGCGCCCACGGTGCAGGTCTCGCCCGATCAGGCCACCGCGTTCGAGGCCCAAGTGGTGACGCTCACCAACGCGCAGCGCACCGCGCACGGCTGCCCGGCACTGCGTTCCGACGCCCGGCTGCGACTGGCCGCCATCGCACACAGTGTCGACATGCGGACGCGCGACTACTTCGCGCACAGCTCTCCGGACGGCGCCACCCCGTGGACCCGGATAGCGGCACAGGGATATACGGACCCGTCGGCGGAGAACATCGCCATGGGACAGGCCACGCCGCAGGCGGTTGTCGAGGCCTGGATGAACTCGCCCGGACACCGGGCCAACATCCTGAACTGTTCGTCCAAGGCGGTCGGGGTGGGAGTCCAGTTCGGGCCCGGCGGACCGTGGTGGACGCAGGACTTCGGGTATTCCTGAGCCCCGGCGGCCCGGAATCGGGTCCCGGGCGCCCGGCCCCGGACCGAACCTCAGGCGGATCCTCAATTCGACCCTCAATCAGACCTCTGACAGGGGCCGGCCTCACCTTACGCACCCTGCGCACCAGCGGTACCATCGGGTAGCTCGGCCCGGGACGGGACTCAAGGGGAAGCAGCGCTCATGGACATCCGCACGTGGCAGGAGGCCGACCGGCCGGAACTGCCCGAGCCCGGATTCGACGAGGATCCGGTGTGTCACAGCGCCTTTCTTCCGGCGGGACCGGGGTCGGCCACCGCGTCGCCCGAGGCCTCGGAGCCGGGGACTTCCTTCGCCGCGACCGACGTCATAGCCCTGGGTCCGACGGACCGGGGCGGACGGGGCAGCCGCTCCCTCTACAGCGCACGGCACCGGCAGGGGCGCAGCCCTTTCAGCCCGCTGCGCCCGGCGCCGATAGCGATAGGCAGCCTGTCGACCGCCGCGATAGCCGCGTTCGCCTTTGTCGGGCCCGGGATCCTGCACACCGGGGACGCCGCGTCGACCTCGCCGATCCTGGACGGGGCCCCGCACCGGTTCGCGCCGCTGACGCCGGGCGGTGACCCGTCGGCCGCGGTGGTCGGCGTGGAACCGTCCTCGGCCGGTACTCCGTCGCCGTCGGTGTCGGCCTCCGGGCTGCCCACCACGACGGCCACGGGATCCGCGGCCAAGCCCACGTCGGTGTCGACGGGTTCGAGCTCGACCGGGCACACCGCCTCGACGTCGCCGAGCGGGCCGGGCGGACCCGGCGGGACGCATGCGCCGACAGGCGGCCCCACCGGGCCGGGGCATCCGACGAGCGCGCCGACCGGTGGGAACCCCGGTCGGCCGCCGACCTCGCCGCCGGGACGGCAGCCGTCGCCCCCGGCGCAGCCGCCGACGTGGGGGCCGGTCTCGAAGCCTTCGCCGCCGGCCCAGCCGCCCACGCAGACGCCGCCGGCGTCGCAGCCCGCGCCGCCGACGTTCAACTCGACCTCGGCGGTGAGTACGGCGTTGACGGAGATCTCCAACGCGCGGACCACCTACGGCGCGGAGTCGCTGGAAGTCGATCCGCTGTTGGTGCAGGCCGCGTCGCAGCATACGAAGGACATGGTCCATTCCAAGCGGTTCAGCCACACCGGATCGGACGGGTCGACGCCGTTCAGCCGGGCCCAGTCGGTGGGCTGCTGGACGCTGAGCAAAGAGCTCATCGCGCGGGGTCGCCCAGGAGACGACGTGGTCGGGGCGCTGTTGAAGGACTCGCAATCGAGGCCGGCGTTGCTGTCGTTCATGAACGCCTCGATCGGGATCTCGGCGCAGCAGGACCCGGCCACCGGGGACGTGTACTGGACGATCGAGCTCGCCTGGTTGTAGGCGGGGCCGGGGATCGGTTCACCCGCCGAGCGGAGACCCCGTGATGCGACACGCTCTGGCTCGTTGAAACAGGGCGTGCGAAGCCCAAGGATCCAAGACCTCCGTCCGTCGCGCCTGTCGGCGAACGTGCTGGCGGTGATGGCCGGCGTCGGTTCGGCGGTGCTGCTGATGGTCCGCCTGTTCGTCCCGCGCCCGGTGGGCGTCGCGGACAACTACGACGGGCCTCGGCTCATGTGCCATCTCGGGGTCGACGTACGGCTGCCGCGCGGGATGCCGAGGCTGCGGGACTACGTCATCGTCCGCTACGACCACATCCAGCATTTCAGCTGCCGGCAGGAGTATCTGGGGTCGATCAGACTGCCGGACGTGCCGTATCGCAGCAGTCAGCTGGTGCTGCTGTACGCCGGACGGGCCGTCACGCGGGTGTTGGGACTGCCCGGGTATCTGGATCTGCGGGCGGTGGGGCTGGTCTGCTGCGTGTTGATCGGGGCGGCCGTGGGGCTGCTTTTCCGGTTCGTGCAGCTGCGGTACCGGTATCGGGTGGTGCTGTGCGGGGCCGTGTTGGTGGTGGTCGCGGACACCGTGTTCATCGACTATGCCGTGTCGCCGTTCAGCGAGATCGCGTCGATCGTCGGGCTGTTGTGGGTCGTGGTCGGGGTGGTGATGCTGACCGCGCCGGGGCGGAGAGTGCGATTGGCCGGATTGGCCGTCGTGGGAGTGAGCGGGCTGTTCTTCGCCACGGCGAAGACGCAGAACTTCCCGGGAGTGGCGCCGTTGGCGGTGGTCGTGCTGGCAACGCCGTTGGCGATGCCGACGAGAAGGCTGGGCCGCCGGCTGGGGGGTGTCGACCGGAGACTGCGGTATCGGCTGGCGGGACTGCTGACCGTTCTGGTGTTGGGGGTGGGGGCCGTCGCGGTGTCGGGCAACGAGGATCGGCGCACGGCACGGATGACGGGGGCGAACTTCGTGACCGTGACGCTGCTGCCCACGTCGGCGCACCCGGAGCGGGACTTGGCGGAACTGGGAGCGCCGGCCTGGCTGGCGGACTACGCGGGCGCGCCGCCGTGGTGCGCGCCGACTGCTCTACAGAACGGAGCTGCCTACAAGCAGTTCACGAAGAAGTTGTCGCACAAGCAGATCATGCGATTCTTCCTCAACCACCCGGGCCGGCTGTTGCCGGTGCTGGACCGGGTCGCGGGGTATTTCTACGTGCCGAGGGCCACCGCCACGCTGTGCCAGCAGACCCCGGCCGGCAAGCGGATGATGGTGACGCCGCTGTTGGCGAACTACACGAAGATCGGGCACACGCCGCGGGGGCTGCTCGATCGGCGGTGGACGCCGGTCACCGACGCGGTCGAGTCGCTGCGCGGGAGCGGGCTGGGGACGCTGGTGGTGTTGTGGGCGGTGCCGGTGGGAGCCGTGGTGGGGACCAGGCGGCGAAGGGGAATGCGCGGAGTGGGAGCCGTGGTGGGGGTGGTGGTGACGGTGGCGGTGGCGCAGTTCGTGGCCTCGGCCTTCGCTGACGGGATCGACACGGCGAAGCACCTGAATCTGGCGGTGTTCGCGACTGCGTTGGGGTGGGTCTTCGCGGCGGTGGAACTCGTCGTGGTGGCGTTCGGCAGGCGGAAACAGCAGTCGGGAGCGGGGGCCGGTCGTTCGGACACGAGGCGCGGAGCGAAGGCGGAGAGCGAGCCCGTGGAGTTGGGGACGGCGGCCACTGAAGGACCTGCCGCCTGAGGGTCGGGGAAGCTCAGGGTCCGCCGGCCCTGCTCGTGTAACAGGGTTCTCACAGCGAGAACGGCGATGCCGCGGACCCTTGCGGATCCGCGGCATCGCCTTCGCTACACCATCAGCGCTCAGACGCGCCGGTCACTTGGCCGCGCCGGTCGCTCAGACGCGCTGGTCGCTCCGAGCGTCCTCGGTCCGGCGCCGCGGCAGGATCGGCGCGTCGCGCCCGGTCCCCGAGGTACCGCCCGGCTTCTGCTCCGAGCCCTCCTCGTGGTACTCCTCCTCGACGTTGACCGACCAGACGTCGTGGGTGGTGCCGGTCGCGATGTTCTCGGCGGTGAGCATGGCCGTCATCATCGAGTGGTCCTGGTTGTTGTAACGGTGCATGCCGTTGCGGCCCACGGGATGGACGTTGGGGGCCGCGGCGGCGAGCCAGGCGCGGATGACCTCGACGTTGGCCCGGTAGTACTGGTCGTAGACCGGGTAGGCCTTCGGCATGCGGACCACGTAGCCCTCGGCGATCGCGTCGGCGTCGACCAGGCCGAGGGTCTCCAGCTCCTGGGCGCCCTGCTTGATCAGGACGTCGTCGGCGGCTTCCCAGAGGTCGTCGCCCTCGGAGACGAAGTACTCCAGGCCCAGGCAGGTCCGGCCTTCCTTGACCAGGTAGGGGGACCAGGAGCCGAAGTTCTGGATGCGGCCGACGCGGACGCCCGGGGTGTGGATGTAGATCCAGTTGTCGGGGAAGCCGGCGGACTCGGGCACGACCAGCGCGACGGTGAGGAAGTCGCGATAGCGCAGGTCGTCGGCGGCGGCCAGGACCTCGGCCGGGGGCGGCGGGTCCATGGCGCGGACCAGGGCCGAGATCGGCATGGAGGAGACCACGTGGTCGGCGGGGACGGTGCGCTCGCCGGCCGCGTCCTGGACGGTCACCGCCACGGCACCGCCCTCGGCGAGGTGGATGCTCTTGACCCAGGTGTTCATCGTCACCGTGCCGCCGGCGGCGGTGACCAGGTCCCGGCAGCGCTCCCACATCATGCCG
Organism: Catenulispora yoronensis; assembly: GCF_039531695.1. NCBI lineage: Bacteria > Bacillati > Actinomycetota > Actinomycetes > Catenulisporales > Catenulisporaceae > Catenulispora > Catenulispora yoronensis. The sequence continues at coordinate 27,298 of NZ_BAAAQN010000064.1, read as the reverse complement.
GGACCGTACTTCGGGTACTGGAACTGCTCGATCAGGCTCGTGATCTGCTTCTGGTTCCGCTTGGGGGCCAGGGCGTTGAGCACGGCGTTGAACAGGGACAGGTTCTTGATGCGCTGGGCGGCCCAGTCGGCCTCGATCTCGTTGGCCGGCATGCCCCACACCTTCTCGGTGTAGGTCTTGAAGAAGATCGAGTAGAGGCGGAAGCCGAAGCGGGCCGCGACCCAGCCCTCGAACTTGGTCTGGTCCTTCGGGGGCTTGATCTGGGCCCAGAGGTAGGAGCCGACACAGCGGGCGGCTTCCAGCACGCCGAGGCCGGACAGGGCGTTGCCGGCCTTCAGGGGGTAGTCGAAGAGTTTGCCCCGGTAGTGGATGCGGCTCATCCGGGGCCGCATCAGGAACTCCTCGTCGGGCAGGATCTCGTGCCACAGCGCCTCGACCGGGGCCGCCTTGGTGAAGAAGCGGTGGCCGCCGATGTCGAAGCGCCAGCCGCCGCGCTCCACCGTGCGGCTGATACCGCCCACCACCTCGTCGGACTCGAAGACCGCGGGGTGGATGCCCGACTTGACCAGTTGGTAGGCGGCGGTCAGACCGGCCGGGCCGGCTCCGACAATGACGACGGCGGGACCGCTCTCCGAGCCGTCCCCCGAGCCCTTCTCCGGGCCCTTCTTCGACTCCGGTCCGGATTCTGACGCTTGCTGCGAGATTGTTGACACGACGTACCGAACGAGCCGATAGGGCCGTAGTAACGCGTATTACGCCATCAGGTGACGTAATGGGGTGTTCCCGGCCTCCACCCCCGGTTGGGGCTTCGCACCGTGGTAGGGGCCGGCCGGGGACGGGAGCGAGGCCTGCGCGGGAGTGGCGGTCCACACCAGGGCGATCAGGGCGGCGGCGCCGAGAGCGGCGACGAGCAGGACGGCCGGGGAGCCGACGGCCGGGTGCCAGCTTCCGGCCAGCGGATTGAGCGGCGCCACGGGGCCGGACTGGACGCGGGTCATCTCGACCATCAGGACCCAGAGCTGGGCGGCGGCCGCGCCGAGGGCGAACAGGCGCGGGAGGCGGCGCGCGAGGGCCGCAGGAAGGTCGTCGAACGGGGCGGCGAGCAGGACGGCGACCCCGGCCAGGCCGGGGAGGAAGTAGCGGCCGTACTGGGACCAGCCGAGGGTTCCCAGGAACCTGATCTCCAGGACGACGGTGATCCCGAGCGAGACGGCGGCGACGGCCAGGGCTGTGAGAACGACGCGGCGGGCCCGCAGCAGGGCCAGCGGGATCAGCACCGCCGCCGACAACGCCGCCCAGAGCAGAGGCACCCACGAGGCCTGGATGTCCAGGGCGAACGCCTCGGTGAACCAGCCGCCGACGCGCTCCACCGCGATCACCCGCAGCAGGGTGACGACGCTGCGGTCGGCCGGATGCACGGCGATCAGCGTGTGGGTGACCTTGTTGTTGCCCGAGACGACGTTCCACGCCACGGCCAGGGCCCCGACGACCACCCACGCGCCGGCGGTGAGGCGGGCCGCAGGTCGGCGTAGCAGTTCCCGGAGCCGTCCGGGTTCGGCGATCGCGGCCGCGCCGGCAACGGCCAGGGCGAACCAGAACGGCCCCATCGCCCGGACGGTGAGGACCACCGCGCCGGCCACGGCCGCCAGACCCAGCAGCAGACGCTGGTTCGTCGCGCCGGAAAGCCGTGGCCGTGCCAGGTCCACCAGGCACACCCACAGCAGCGTCGCCGCCGTGATCTCCACACCGTTGGGGTTCACGGTCGAGCTCAGCGCGACGGTGGTCGGCGTCATCACGGTCAGGATCGCCGCCAGCAGCAGCGGACGGCGGGTGCGGACCGCGATGGCCGCGGCGGTGGCGGCGAAGGCCGCGGACAGGGTCGCGGCGAGCAGGCGGCTCAGGATGATGCCGGTCAGGTCGGGCGAGAAGCGCAGCGGCGCGCCGACCGCCAGGTAGTACAGCGGGTTGTAGCGGCCGACCCAGGACACCACGCGCACCTTGGCGTGCGTCGCCGGTGCCGGACGCTGGCAGCTGGCCGGGTTCGCCACCCAGCTCCGGTCCTGCCGGTAGTTGGGGAAGTAGACGCACAACGCGTTCGGCGGCAGCAGGCTTTTCGGCACCTGGAAGGCGGCGCCGGGCCGGTGCACGAGCGGATCCACACCCTGGGGACCGAGCAGGTGCCCGCTCACCGCGCCGTAGGCGCGCTCCAGGTGCTGCCGCTCGTCGGTGGTGCCGTCGACCGGCATGGCCAGCGACCAGGCCGCCGCCAGCAGGCCGAAGGCGGCGAAGGCCAGCAGCCAGACGCGCCGCGACCAGGCAAGACGCTCCGAGATCCGCACGCGCGGGGTCCGGGACACGGGTCAGCCTCCTGACGGCCACGGAACGCGGCGGGGCGGGGCGAAGCGGGGTCATGCGGACCGTAGACCACAGCCGCGGCGCCGGCGGGTGCGAACACCCGCGCATCACCGTAAGCAGTGAACCTGCGGGCCGTTCGGCGCAGCAGACGGTGCCGCGGGGTCCGGCCGCTCGTTGCACAGGGGCGGTGTCCGTGCCCTGGCAAGCCCGGGCGCAGCGCGTCAGCCGTCCCCGCACCACTCCTGAGGAGTCCCGCGTTGAGCGTCCCGCCACCGGTCCTGCGGCCCCCGGCCCCCCGCCGTCCGACGGTTGCCGGCCCGCCCGGCGGGGGCGTCCCCGGCGTCGGCACCAGGGGCGGCCCCCGCCTCCGCCCCCGGACCGACTTCGGGACCGCCGCGCTGGTCGCGGCGATAGTGGCGGTGCTGGCCCAGATGCCGTTGCTGACCAACCGCTCCTTCTATCTGTGGGACGACAGCGCGGCGGAGTTCCTGCCGGTCTGGCACCGGATCGGCGCGAATCTGCTGGCCGGGCACTGGAATCCGCTGGTCCCGGACATGTGGAACGGTGGGAACTTCGCGGCCGAGGCGCTGTTCGGGATCTGGAACCCGGTGGTACTGCTGGACGCGGTGTTCACGGCCGGGTCCGGGAACCTGCTGCTGGCCGCGATCGTGATCAAGACCCAGTTCCTGGTGCTGCTGGCGGTGGGCGTTTACGCGGTCTGCCGGGAGTACCGGGCGAACCGGGCTGCGGCGGCGGTCGTCGCGATCGCGCTGCCGTTCTCCGGGTTCACGCTGTACTTCGACGCCGCCTCGTGGATCGCCGGGCTGATGGGCTTCGCGTGGACCACGCACTTCTGGTGGTCCGCGCGGCGGCACCTGCGGGGCCGGCTGAATCCGGTGGTGCCGATCGGGTTCGGGCTGATGATCGTGACGACCGGCAACCCGTACGGGCTGCTGGGCATGGTGGTGGTCGCGGCCGCGCTGGGTGCCGAGGCCGTGCTGGCACGCGACCGCCGGGGGCTGCTGCGGCTGGGCTCGGTGACCGCGGTGGCGGCGTCGGTCTGCGCGCTGGTGTTCCTGCCCTTGGTGCTCAGCGCCTCGGTGACGACCCGATCGCCGGGGTCGGGGATCAAGAACACCGGATTCCTGGTGCCGGGGGTCGGAGACCTGCTGAATCTGAGCGCTCCGGCGTATCTGCCGCACGCGGTGTCGTGGCACCTGTCGTTCTGGACCGTGCCGGCGACCTATCTGGCCTGGTTCGTCGCGCCGCTGGTGCCCTGGCTCGACTGGCGGCGGCTGGTGCACGACTCCCGGGCCAGGATCGGGGTCGCCCTGGTCGTGATCGTCTACACCGCCGCCACGGTGGGGCCGTCGCAGATCTGGCTTTTCCGATGGCCGTTGCGATTGATCGAGTATGTGTATCTAGGCCTCAGTATCGCGATCGCGGTGGCGCTCAGCGCGGCTCCGCGACTCGACCAGGCACGACGGCGGGCGGCGGCCACCGGCGTGATCATCGCTGTGGGCGGCTACCTGTCGTGGTCTGCGCAGCCCGCGCGGGCGTTGACGGTCGTCGCGGCGACCGCGCTGGTGGGTGTGCTGTCGTGGGTGATGGTGCGGCGGCTTCGTGCCGGACAGCCGTTGTCGGGCCTGCTGATCATGGGAACGGTGCTGGTGTTGGGCTTCCAGGCGTTGGCGTTCCCGGCCAACCGCAACGTGACCGACTGGCATCCGCAGCACAACGTGACCTCCATGCGCGAGCACTTCGACGGCGTCTATCAGGGCAACACCTTGATGATCGGCGACCCGATGAGCGAAGCCCAGCGGCTGGGACAGCGGCCCGTATGGCACTCGCTGCCCGGCGGAAGCCTGTTGCAGGTCGCGGGTGTGGTGAGCCTGAACAACTACACCGGCATCTCGTACCGGACCTACATGCGGCACCTGTGCATGTCGTACTACGGCGGCACGTGCCAAGGGCTCTACTCCCGGCTGTGGCGGCCGGATTCGGACTCCTCGACGCAGTTGGCCGACCTGCTGCGGCTCCGGACCGTGGTGCTCCAGTCCACGCAGCACGTGCAAGATCTGCTGGACCCGCCGCTGCTGCCGGACCAGCCGCGCGCCGCGCCGTTGGCCCTGCCCGCCGGCTGGACCACGCGGCTGGTCGACGACCACACCCTGGTGCTGAGCCGGGAGCAGCCACTGCCGTGGCCGGACGGACGGGTGTCGTACTCCGCACCCGGGGTCCGGGTGAAGGCCGACCAGGTCGGCGCCGACGGCGTCGGGGAGACCGTGCGCTACACCGGCGAAGGCGGTGAGCTGCGGATCGCGGCGCTGTTATGGCCGGGATGGCGGGCCACCGTCGACGGACGGCCGGTGGCGTTGCAGGGGACGGACGTCGGGATCATCAAGGTTCTGCTGCCGCCGGCGAAGGCGGGCGGCAGCGTGCTGCGACTGGACTTCCGGCCGCCCGGGTACCGGGTCGGGGAAGGCTTGGCCCTGCTGGGATTCCTGGGTGCCCTGGTGACGGTTCTGCTGTGGTACCGGAGTCAGCGGTCCTCGCTCACCGTGCCGGCCGCTGGCACTTCGGGCAGAAGAAGCTCGACCGGTTCATGAACGACTCGCGCTTGATCGGGGTGCCGCAGCGGTCGCAGGACTCGCCTTCGCGGCCGTAGGCGTGCAGGGAGCGGGAGAAGTAGCCGCTGTCGCCGTTGACGTCCACATAGAGGCTGTCGAAGGAAGTGCCGCCGACAGCGAGCGCGGCCGTCATCACGTCGCGCGCCGCGCCGAGGACCCGATCGGTGTCGGGACGGCGCATCTTCGAGGTCGGCCGGTCGTAGTGCAGGCGCGCGGCCCAGAGCGCCTCGTCGGCGTAGATGTTGCCGATGCCGCTGACCCGGGTCTGGTCCAGCAGCGCGCGCTTGAGACCGGTGTCGCGGCGCCGGAGTTCGGCGTGGAAATATTCGACGTCGAACTCGGGGTCGAGCGCGTCGCGCGCGATGTGGGCCACGGAGGAGGGGACGACGATGCCGTGCCGGTCCTTCTCCAGCGGCTCGACGGCCATGCCGCCGAAGGTGCGCTGGTCGACGAAGCGGAGCTCGGGGCCGCCGTCGGTGAAGGTGAAGCGGATGCGCAGGTGCTTCTCGTCGGGGGTGCCGGCGGGCTGGACGAGGAGCTGGCCGCTCATGCCGAGGTGGCCGGTGACGGCCTCGGACTCCGGCTCGTCCGCGCCGGCCTGCTCGCCCAGCGGCATCCAGAGGAACTTGCCCCGGCGCTCGGCGCTGAGCAGGGTGAGGCCGACGACGCGGGCGCCGAAATCCTCGGGGCCGTCGGTGTGGCGGCGGATCGCCCGCGGGTGCAGGACCTCGGCGGTGGCGATGGTGCGGCCGACCGCCCAGCGCTCCAGACCGCGGCGGACGACTTCGACTTCGGGGAGTTCCGGCACGGGGCGAACGTATCAAACGGGTCCGACACAAGGAGCCGGGATCGTGACGACGGCTCGGGAACTCCGGTCACGGCTCCGTACATACGTCAGCGGCGGCGCCACGAGTGGCGCCGCCGCTGCGAGACGGAATCGCGAACGCTACGAAGCCTGCGCGTCCGGTTCGATGTCGTAAGGCCCGTGGGTCAGCTTCCGGTCGCCCGCCGCGCCCGGCAGCACGCCCTTGGCGGCCAGCGCCTCGGCGTGGGTCTCGCGGATGGTGCGCCACGCCTCCTCGGCGGCCTGCTGCTCGGCTTCCTTCTTCGAGCGGCCGGAGCCGTGGCCGTAGGTCACGCCCGAGACGCAGGCGTCGGCCTCGAAGAACTTGTCGTGGTCCGGACCGGTCTCGGTGACCCGGTAGTCCGGGACGCCGATGCCCGCCACGGCCGTCAGCTCCTGGAGCGAGGTCTTCCAGTCCAGGCCGGCGCCGAGCGTCGCGCTGGTCGCGATGAGCGGCCCGAACAGCCGCTTGACCAGATCGAAGGCCACCTCGATGCCGTGGTCGAGGTAGACCGAGCCGATCAGCGCCTCCAGCGTGTCGGCGAGGATGGAGGCCTTGTCCCGGCCGCCGGTGGTCTCCTCGCCGCGGCCGAGCTTCACGAAGTCGCCCAGGTTCAGGCCGCGGGCCACCTCGGCCAGGGCCTTAGAGTTCACCACCGCCGAACGCAGCTTGGCGAGCTGGCCCTCGGGCAGCTCGCTGTGCGTGTTGTAGAGGGTGTCGGTCACCACCAGGCCGAGCACCGAGTCCCCGAGGAACTCCAGGCGCTCGTTGGTGGGCAGCCCGCCGTTCTCGTACGCGTACGAACGGTGGGTCAGGGCACGATCGATCAGCCGGGCGTCCACGGGCAGCCCGAGACGGACGATGAGCTCCTCCGGCGGCGCGGTCGCTCCCGTTCCGCCCTTCCCGGACTTGTTGGACGCCACAGCTGGTCTACTCGCGTCCCGGCTCAGACCTCGACGACCTGGCGGCGGTCATAGGTGCCGCAGTTCTCGCACAGGTGGTGCGGGACCTTGGTCTGGCCGCAGTTGTCGCACGCCACCAGGGTCAGCGGCGCGGCCTTCCACTGGGCGCGGCGGGAACGGGTGCGGCTGCGGGACTTCTTACGCTTCGGAACGGCCACGGTCTACTCCTGGTTTCGGGCGGGCGGGGCGACCGGCGCCGTACCGCTGTTGCTTGCTTCTGCGTCTTTCAGGTCTGCCAGGGCCGCCCACCGGGGGTCGACGGCCTCGTGCGAGTGTTCCGGGTCCTCGTTCAGGGGCGCCCCGCACTCGGAGCACAGTCCCAGACAATCGTCCCGGCACAGCGGTGCGGCCGGCAGTGCGAGCACCACCGCGTCGTGGACGACCGGCTCCAGATCGAGCAGGTCGTTGACGAGGAACACCGCGTCCTCGTCCCCTCCCGGGTCTTCACCCGGGAAGAAGTACAGGTCCTGGAACTCCGCCTCGACCTCCAGGTCGAGCGGCTCCAGGCAGCGGACGCACTCCCCGGCCACGGCGGCACGCGCGGTGCCGGTCGCCAGGACCCCCTCGACCACGGCTTCGAGCCGGGCCTGCAGGTCCACGTCCGAGCCCGCCGGAACGTAGGCGACGCCGTCCTTCTCCCCGGTGTGCTCCGGGGCCGGGACGGTCTCCTCGATCGTCCGCATCGATCCCGGGCGCCGCGCGAAGTCGTGGGTGTCGACCACATACGGCGAGCGGGGATCGGGCTGCGCCGCGGTTCTCGGCGTCGTGCCAGGCATGTTCCCTCTATCGTCGTGTGATGGAAACCCAAGTCGAAGGGCGTGCGTCAGCCGTTCGGCGGTCAGGCAGACATCCACGATAGCCGAGCGTCCGGGCGCGGTCCAAACCCGATCGTCAGTACGTGACCTCCGCCTCGCCCCCGGCCCCGGTCCGCGGGGCCCGGCGGCCGCCGCCGGCGCCGGGCCGGGAGCGTTCGGCGTCACCGCTGGTACGGGTCGTCCCGGAACTGGCGGACGTCGATCATCCCGGTGTCGAAGAACCCGGTGGCCTCCGGCTGGGCCGGCTGCTGGCCCGGGTGGGCCTGGTGCGAGGGATGCTGCGCCTGCTGCGCGTACGGGTCCTCCTGCTGGTAGGAGGGGTACTCGCCGGTGTGGTACTCGGGCTGACCGTACTGCTGCTGGCCGTAGGGCTGCACCGGGTAGGGGACCGCGGCCGGGTCGGCGTAGTTGTAGCCGTTCGGGTCCTCGTAGCCGTAGCCGACCGCGACCGGCGCCGGCTGCTGGTACTCCTGCGGGGGGTAGTCCTGGGAGAAGTCCGGCCGCTGGAAGACGCCGCTCATGTCGGCCTGCGCGAACTCGTGGGACAGCTCCGGCTCCGGCAGCCCGTACTGGCCGGGGTTGTAGGCGTCCTCCGGCTGCGCGTAGGCGGCCTGCTGGTAGGCCGGGACCTCCTGGTAGCCGGAGACCTCCTGGTAGACCACGGCGTCCTGGTAGGAGGGCGCCTCCTGGAAGGAGGGCTGGGCCTGGTAGCCGTTCGGCTGCTGCTCGTAGCCCTCGTCGGCGTACGCGGCGTACTCGCCGGTGTGGTACTCGACGCGGGCGGCCGGCTCGCGCTGGTAGGAGCCGCTGGGGACGTGGTCGTCGCGCTCGTCGTACTCGTACTCGGGCCGGGTCGCGGCCTCGGCCGCGTCCTGCTCGGCCACGTGCTCGCCCAGCTCGGACATCGGGTCCCGGCCGATCATCTTGGCCCGGCCCCGGCCCACCGCCTGCAGCGTCTTGGTGAGCACCACCTCGAAGTTGGCGAGCTTGTCGTCGACGTAGTTGTCGGCCTCCTCGCGGATGCGCTGGGCCTCCTCCAGGGCGGCGCCGCGAATCCGCTCGGCCTCGCGGCCCATCTCGGTCCCGGACAGCATGCTGCCCCGCTCGCGCCGGGCCGCCTCGATGTGCTCGGCGGCGTCCCGGCGGGCCTGGGCTATCACCTCTTCGCGCTCGGCGACCAGGCGCCGGGACTCGGCGAGCTCCTCGGCCAGCCCCTCGGCCAGCTCGTGCAGTATCTCCATCACCTCGGCGCGGTTGATCACGCACGAGGCGGACATGGGGACGGCCTTGGCGTTCTCGACGATCTGCACCAGGTCCCCGACCATCTGCTCCAGGCGGTCGCTTGTGGCCACTTCTCACACGCTCCTTCGGCGGCGCGGAACCGCCCCGTCTGTCGGCATCCGATCGGACTTTGCTCGCGGCCCGTGCGCGGGCTTCAGCGCAAAGGCTACGCGGACTTGGCCTTGCGTTCAGCCAGTCGGTCGGTGAGGGCCGAAAGCACCAGGTCGGGGACCAGTCCGGAAACGTCCCCGCCGAGCGCCGCGACCTCTTTGAGCAACGAGGAGGACAGGTAGCTGTACAGCGGGTTGGAAGCGACGAACAAGGTCTCGATGCCGGAGAGCCGGTGGTTCATGTGCGACATCTGGAGTTCGTACTCGTAGTCGCTGACCGCGCGCAGGCCCTTCATGATGGCGCGGATCCCGTGCCGGGCGCAGAAGTCGACCAGCAGGCCCTCGAACGGCTCGGCGCGCACGTTGCCGTAGTCCGCGCTGGCCCGGCGCACCAGATCGATCCGCTCGTCGATGGTGAACAGGCCCCCGGCCTTGCCGGCGTTGACGCCCACCGCCACGATCACCTCGTCGAACAGGTGCGAGGCGCGCCCGATGATGTCCAGATGGCCGTTGGTGACGGGGTCGAAGGACCCGGGACAGACGACGCGGCGGATGACGGGCTCGGCCATGTTCACTCCGGCTGTTCGAGGGGTCCGGTGGGGGGCGCGCCAGGAACGTACCAGACCGCGAAGTTCATGCGGGCCTCGCCGTAATCCTTGCTCCGCGTCGGCTCATACCCCCGCGGCCAGGGGAAATCCCGGTCCCGGGAGGAGCGTTCGAGCACCACGACGGCGTCCGGCGCCAGCCAGCCGCCCTCGGCCAGGGCTGTGAGGATGGTCACCACCGTCGCGTCGGGCACCGCGTACGGAGGGTCCAGCAGCACCAGGTCGAACGGCGCCTCCGCGGGCACCGGCCCGGCCGCGGCCCGCTCGGCCCGGTCGGCGGCCACGCGCGCGCCGGGCAGCCCGACGGTGGCGATGTTCCTGGCGATCAGCTGGGCCACCCGCCGGTCGGACTCGACCAGCAGCACCGCCCCGGCCCCGCGCGACAGCGCCTCCAGCCCGAGCGCCCCGGAGCCGGCGAACAGGTCCAGCACGGCGACCCCGGACAGCCCGGACGGCCCGCCGAACTCGGCCGCGAGCGCCGAGAACAGGCCCTCCCGGGCCCGGTCGCCGGTGGGACGGGTGCCGTCACCGGGCGGAACGGCCAGGCGGCGGCCGCGGGCCTGGCCGGCGATGATGCGGGTCATGGGGTACCGGTGGCTTTCGGGGCGGGGGCTACGTCTTCCCCAAGTATTCCGCGCGCTCGGTGTCCAGCAGTCCCGCGACGGCGGCGGCCAGCCCCGGATTCGCGGTGAGCTCCGGGTCGGCCGCGACCAGCGGAGTGGCCTCCTCGCGGGCGGCGCGGATCACCTCCTCGTCGTCGATCACGCTGAGCAGGCGCAACGAGGAGCGGTAGCCGGACTGGGAGGCGCCGAGGACGTCGCCCTCCTTGCGGATGCTGAGGTCTATCTTCGACAGCTCGAAGCCGTCGAGGGTGGAGGCGACGGCGGCCAGGCGGTCGCGGGCCGGGCTGCCCTCCGGGGACTCGGTGACCAGCAGGCACAGGCCGGCCCACTGGCCCCGGCCGACGCGGCCGCGCAGCTGGTGCAGCTGCGAGACGCCGAACCGGTCGGCGTCCATCACCACGATCACCGTGGAGTTCGGGACGTTGACGCCGACCTCGATGACCGTGGTGGCGACCAGGACGTCGAGCTCGTGCGCGGCGTAGGCGCGCATCACCGCGTCCTTGTCGTCCGGGGCCAGGCGGCCGTGCAGCACGCCGACCCGCAGGCCGTTGAGCGGGCCCTCGGCCAGGCGGGCCGCGACGTCGACCACGGCCAGCGGCGGGCGGTGCTGGCCGGGCTCGGACAGCAGCTCGGAGCCGTCCTCGGAGATCTCGCCGGCCTCGCCGATGCGCGGGCAGACCACGTAGGCCTGGTGCCCGGCGGCCACTTCCTCGCGGATCCGCTCCCAGACCCGGGTGAAGTGCCCGGGGTGCTCGTGCGCGGCCACGACGTGCGTGGCGATCGGCGAGCGCCCGGCCGGGAGCTCGGACAGGATCGAGGTCTCCAGGTCGCCGAAGACGGTCATGGCGACGGTGCGCGGGATCGGGGTCGCGGTCATCACCAGCACGTGCGGCGGGTCCTCGCCCTTGGCCCGCAGCGCGTCGCGCTGTTCGACGCCGAACCGGTGCTGCTCGTCGATGACCACCAGGCCCAGGTCGGCGAACTGCACGTGGTCCTGGATCACGGCGTGCGTGCCGACCACGATGCCGGCCGCGCCGGAGGCGGCGTCCAGCAGGTTCACGCGGCGTTCCTTCGCGTTCTGCGACCCGGTGAGCAGCGCGACCTTGACCTGCTTGCGGTCCGGGTCGGCCGGGCCGCCGGCGAGCTCGGAGAACAGGTCCGGAGGCACGTCGGCGGCCGGGCCGAGCATCTGCACGATCGAGCGGTGGTGCTGCTGGGCCAGCACCTCGGTCGGGGCCAGCAGCACGGCCTGCCCGCCGGCGTCGGCGACCGCGAGCATGGCCCGCAGCGCGACCATCGTCTTGCCGGAGCCCACGTCGCCCTGGAGCAGGCGGTGCATGGGGTGCACGGAGGCCAGGTCGGCCTCGATCTCCGCGCCGACCGCGCGCTGGCCGCCGGTGAGCTGGAACGGCAGCGCGGCGTCGAAGGCGTCGAGCAGGCCGCCGGGCACCCGCGCGCGGGGCCGGGCCGGCAGCGCCTTGAGCGCCTCCCGGCGCTGGGCCAGCACCACCTGCAGGGGCAGCGCCTCGTCCCACTTCAGGCGCTTGCGGGCGACCGCGATCTCCGGCCAGTCGTCGGGGCGGTGGATCCGGCGCAGCGCCTCGGTCAGCGGCAGCAGCCCCTGGCGGGCCCGGACCGGCCGGGGCAGCGGGTCGTCCTCGGGGTCGGCGTCGAGCTGGTCCATCACCATCCGGACGCAGCGGGCGATCTTCCACGACGGCAGGCCGCCGGAGGCCGGGTAGAGCGGGATCAGCTCGCCGGCCCAGTTGTCGATGTCGGTGTCGCCGGCCTCGTCGGAGTCGGCGTCCAGCTTGGCGAACTCCGGGTTCGTCATCTGGATCCGGCCGTGGTACTCGCCGACCTTGCCGGCGAACATGCCGAGCATCCCGGGCTTGAGCACGTTGGCCCCGCGCGGGTTGAAGAAGGTGATCTCCACGGCGGTGTCGGCGGAGTCGCGCACCTCGATGGTCAGCATCTGGCCGCGCCGGGCCGCCATCGCGCGCCGGCTGACCTTGGTCACCTGGGCCACGATCGTGGCCTCGGTGCCGGGCTCCAGCTCCGACAGCTCGGTGAGCTGGCCGCGTTTGACGTACTTGCGCGGGTAGTGCCGCAGCAGGTCGTTGACCGTCTCCAGGCCCAGCGCGGTGCGCAGCACCTTGGCGGTGCGGTCGCCGACCGCCTTGGTCAGGGGCCCGTCCAGGCGGATTCCCATGGGGCGGACACCTCCGGTCTACTCGACGCCGATCAGCAGCGGGTAGCCGGTCCGCCCGCCTTCGTACACCACCACGTCCAGCACCGGGTGCCGCTCCCGGAGCCGGTCGTGGACCGCCTCGGACATCCCCGGCTCCGCGCCCTCGCCGACCACCAGCGTCACCATCTCACCACCGGCCGACAGCATCCGCTCCAGCACCGCGGTCGCCGCCGCGACCTGGTCGTCCTCGATCAGCGCCACGTCGTTCTCGACATGCCCCAGCACCTGGCCGGGCCGGCACACCCCGGCCATCGTCCAGGCCTCGGTGGCGGCCGTCTCGATGGCGCCGTAGCGGGTCGCGGTGGCGGCCGCGGTCATGGCCACCACGTCGGCGTCGAAGCGCCGGGCCGGTTCGTGCACGGCCAGCGCCGCTATCGCCTGCACGGTGACCTTGGCCGGGACCGCGGCCACCCGGATCGGCGGCTGCCCGCCGGCCGAGAGGCGTTCGGCGACCGCGGCGGCCAGCACCGCGCTCTCGGCGCCGTTGGGCAGCAGCACCACCTCGGCGGCCCGGGTGGCGATCACCGCGCGTTCGAAGTCGGCGGCGCTGGGCGGCCGCTCGACGGTGGCGTGCAGCACGTGGGCGCCGGACTCCTCGAACAGCGCCGCGATGCCCTCGCCGTAGGCGACGGCGACCACGGCCCGGGTCCGCCGCACCGGCGCCCCGGTGCCGATCACCGCCACCGGCACCTCGGCGTGCGGCGCGGTCTGCGAGGGCAGGTGGGTGACCTTGATGTCGCGCGGGCGGCCGGCGGCCAGCCCGGCCTCAATGGCGTAGCCGGCGTCGTCGACGTGCACATGGACCCGCCACAGGCCCTCGCCGCCGACCACCACCAGGCTGTCGCCGCCGCCGCGCTCGCAGAACTCGTCCAGGTCCCGCCGCAGCCCGACCACCGCCGCGTCGGTGGCCTCCAGCAGGAAGATGACCTCGTACTCGGGCTCGGCCCGGGACTCCGGCGCGGGCGCCGGCGGGCGGATCCCGCCGACCGCCAGCCGCCGGGCCCGGAACGCCCCGCGCGGGTCGACGCCGCCGGTGTAGGCGGCCAGCGTCTCCAGGATCACCACCAGGCCCAGGCCGCCGGCGTCGACCACGCCGGCCCGCCGCAGCACGTCGAGCTGCTCGGGGGTGCGGCCCAGGGCCTCGCGGGCGCCGGCCGCCGCGGCCTGGGCCACGTAGGCGAGGGAGTCGTTGGCGGTGAGGGGGGCCGGTTCGCGGCGGGCGGCGGTGTCGGCGGAGGGCGGCGGTGTTGTCGATGGTGCCGATGATGCGGATGAAGCCGGTGCGGCGGGTGGTGTCAGTGCGGCCGGTGCGGCCGGTGCGCCGGCGAGGCCCGTGCCGCCGGCCACCGGGGCCACCGAGGCCACCGCCGCCGCCGAGACCGCGGCCCGCCCCTCGGCCAGCTCCCCGATCGCCACCGTCGCCGCTGAAGCGGCCTCGGCCGCGGCGGCCGCCACCGACAGGATGGTCCCGGCCGCCGGCCGCGCCACCGCGTCGTACGCCGACTCGGCCGCCGCCGCCAGTCCGGCGGCCAGCGCCGCCCCGTCGACCGCGGAGCCGGTGTAGCGGGCGTTGGCGGCGCCGCGCAGCAGCTGGCTGAGGATCACGCCGGAATTGCCGCGGGCCCCCAGCAGCGCCCCGTGGGCCAGCGCCTGGAGCGCCTCCGGCACCGAGGGCGCCCGGCCGGGCGCGGCCAGGCGGTCGTCCAGGGCCCGGCAGGCCGCCTCGAACGTGAGATACATGTTGGTGCCGGTGTCGCTGTCCGCGATCGGGAAGACGTTGAGGGCGTCGATCTCCTCGCGGTGCCGGCCCAGCACCGCCAGCGCCGCCCCGGCCCAGCGGCGCAGGGCGCCGGCGTCGACGGGGGCCGCGGCCGGACTCGGCGGCGGCTCGGGGGCGGAGGGGGGCATGGCGGCCAGGGTACCGCTGCCGCGCGCGGGGAACCGTGCACCCGCGCGCGACCGGCGCCGAAAGCCCCCGGCCCGCGGATTGGCGTCACAGGCCGCGCGTCGGTTACTCTGACCAGGTTGCCAGGACGGGTTGTGCCCCCTGGCCGTGGAACCTGCCCGCCGACGACGGCGGGAGATCAATGAGCACGCAGCCGCAGGAAGCACCCACCGGCAGCGTCAACGACTCGGTAGAGGTGAATCGAAGTGGCTGCCAACTGCGACGTGTGCGGCAAGGGGCCGGGCTTCGGCCACAACATCTCGCACTCGCACCGCCGTACCAAGCGGCGCTGGAACCCGAACATCCAGACCGTGCGCGCGACGGTGAACGGGACCCCGAAGCGTGTCAACGCCTGCACCTCCTGCATCAAGGCGGGCAAGGTCGCGCGCTAGACGCCCCCTGCCGGGTGTCATCGCGCCCGACAACCTGTGACATCCTCGAACCGCAGGTCAGCCGGTAAACGGCCGACCTGCGGTTCGTCGTGTTCAGGGAACCGTAAGCCCCGGGACCGCGACCGTGTCAGTACCGCGTGTCACGATGGAGTGCATGACCCACATCACCGTGGACGATGCCGTCGAGTACATCTCGGGCATCTGTTTCAAGACCGGCCCGCCCAGCCGGGTCGGCGTGGAGCTGGAGTGGTTCCCCCGGGACGCCCGCCGGCCGGGGCGCCTCCCGGAGCGGGACCGGCTGCTGCGGGCCTTCACGGAGGCGGCGGCCCTGCCGCTGTCCGGGGCCCTGACGATGGAACCCGGCGGCCAGTGGGAGCTGAGCTCCTCGCCCGCCGTCTCGGTCCGTGATCTGATCGCCGCCACGGACCGGGATCTCGCCCTTCTCCGGCGATCGGCCGCGGAGGCGGGCCTGGAGCTCGTCGGCATCGGCCGCGAGCCCGGCCACCCGCCCCGACGGGTCCTGGACGACCCCCGCTACGTGGCGATGGAGCGGTTCTTCGACCGCGACAACGGCTCCGGCCGGGTGATGATGTGCTCCACCGCCTCGATCCAGGTGAACGTGGACGCCGGCACCGAGCACGACGGCCCGGTCGGCTACCGCCCCCGCTGGCGCCTGGCCCACCAGCTGTCCCCGGTCCTGACCTGGCTGTTCTGCCGCTCCGGCCGGCCCGCCGTCTGGGCCGCCCTGGATCCGGGCCGCACCGCGGCCCCGCCCCTGGACACCCCCGACCCGCGCGCGGCGTACGCGCACTACGCGCTGGACGCCAAGCTGCTGTGCGTCCGGCGCCCGGACGGCGCCGACTGGACCGCGCCGCCGGGCCTGACCTTCCGCGACTGGATCACCGGCGGCGCCCTGGACCCGGGCGAGCCCCGGGCCCCGACGCTGGACGACCTCGCCTACCACCTGACCACCCTGTTCCCGCCGGTGCGGCCACGCGGACACCTGGAGCTCCGGGTGCTCGACGCCCTGCCCGGCGACCTGTGGCGCGTGCCGACGGCCCTCGTCACCGCCCTGTTCCACGACGCCCGGGCCTTCGACGACACCCGGGCCGCCCTCGAACTGACCCCGATCCGCAAGGCCGCCACCGCCTGCTTCGACGCCGCCCTCTCCGCCCTGCGGCGGATGGACGCACCGGAGTCGCTGACGGCGGAAGTGGCGCGCTACGCCGAGGAGGACCTGCCATGACCGTGCCCGTGGACGACCCGACCGCCGGAGACCTCGCCGCGCACATAGCCGGCGCCCTGGAGCGGGCCCGCGCCCGCACCCGGGGCCTGACCGGCGCGGTCGACGACGCCGACCTGGTCCGCCAGCACTCCCCGCTGATGTCGCCCCTGGTCTGGGACCTGGCGCACATCGGCAACCAGGAGGAGCTGTGGATCCTGCGCAACCTGGGCGGCCGGGAGCCGATGCACCCGGAGATCGACCCGCTGTACGACGCCTTCGAGCATCCCCGCGCCGAGCGGCCGACGCTGCCGCTGCTGCCGCCCGACGAGGCCCGCCGCTACCTGCACGAGGTGCGCGGCCGGGTGCTGGACCTGCTGGAGCAGCCGCGCTGGGGCGACGCCGAGCTCAGCCGCGGCGGTTTCGCCTTCGGCATGATCGCGCAGCACGAGCAGCAGCACGACGAGACCATGCTGATCACCCACCAGCTCCGGACCGGCGAGCCCGCGCTGCGCCGCCCGGCCCCGCCCGCGCCCCCGGCGGACGCGCTGTCGCTGCCCCCGGAGGTGTTCGTCCCCGGCGGACCGTTCACCATGGGCACCTCGACCGAGGCGTGGGCGCTGGACAACGAACGCCCGGCGCACCAGCTGGACCTCCCCGGCTTCTGGCTGGACACCACCCCGGTGACCAACGCCGCCTATCAGGAGTTCCTCGCCGACGGCGGCTACGACAACCCCCGCTGGTGGTCCGCCCCGGGCTGGGAGCACCGGCAGAACGCCGGCCTCACGGCGCCGCTCTACTGGTCGCAGGACGGCGGCCAGTGGCTCCGCCGACGCTTCGGCGTCACCGAGCCGGTCGTCCCCGCCGAACCCGTTGTGCACGTCTCCTACTACGAGGCCGAGGCCTACGCGGCCTGGAAGGGACGCCGTCTGCCCACCGAAGCCGAATGGGAGAAGGCGGCACGCCACGATCCGGCCACCGAGCGGTCCCGCCGCTACCCCTGGGGCGACGAGGATCCACTGCCCCACCACGCCAACCTCGGACAGGCGCACCTCCAGCCCGCACCGGCCGGCTCCTACCCGGCCGGCGCCGCACCCTCCGGTGCGCGCCAACTGATCGGCGACGTCTGGGAGTGGGTCTGCTCGGACTTCCTGCCCTATCCGGGATTCAAGGCCTGGCCGTACCGCGAGTACTCGGAGGTCTTCTTCGGTCCGGACTACAAGGTGCTGCGCGGCGGCTCCTTCGCGGTGGACCCGGTGGCCTGCCGCGGCACGTTCCGGAACTGGGACTATCCGATCCGCCGCCAGATCTTCTCCGGCTTCCGGACGGCCCGGAACGGAGAGCTCTGATGTGCCGGCACCTGGCCTATCTCGGCCCGCCGAAATCCTTGCGCGAGCTGCTGATCGACCCGCCGCACGCGCTGTTCCGGCAGAGCTGGGAACCGCGGCGCCAGGCCCACGGCGTGGTGAACGCCGACGGCTTCGGCGTCGGCTGGTTCGCCGCCGGCGACCCGGAGCCGGCCCGCTACCGGCAGGCCGGCCCGATCTGGGCCGACCCCTCGTTCCCCGACGTCGCGCGGGTGACCCGGAGCGGCGCCGTGCTGGCCGCCGTCCGCGACGCCACGGTCGGCGCCGCGACCGGGACCGAGGCGGCCGCCCCGTACCGCGCCGAGGGCTGGCTGTTCAGCCACAACGGCGCCGTCGCGGGCTATCCGCACTCCGTGGCGAAGCTGGCCGAGACCGTGCCGGCGGCGGATCTGCTGGCCCTGGAGGCGCGGACCGACGCGGCCTTCGTCTGGACCCTGATCCACACCCGGTTCCGGGACGGCGCTCCGATGGCGGAGGCCGTCGCCACGGCCATCGCCGATATCACGGCTCTTACCGAAGCCCGGCTGAACCTGCTGCTGACCGATGGAAAGGAGATCGTGGCCTCGGTCGCCGGCGACTCGCTGAGCGTCCTGGTCCACCCCGAGTCCGTCACCGTCGCCTCGGAACCGCACGACGACTCCCCCGACTGGCACGACGTCCCGGCGGGCGTGCACACCTGGAACCCGGAAGGAACCATCTGATGTCCGGTATCGAGATCGATCGGCGCCTCCCGGAGGACTTCTTCACCGCCGCGCTGCGCGACGACGTCCTCAAAGGCCTGACAGCCGACCCCAAATGGCTGCCCCCCAAGTGGTTCTACGACGCCCGCGGCAGCGACCTCTTCGAGGAGATCACCCGGCTGCCCGAGTACTACCCGACGCGCGCCGAGCGCGAGATCCTCACCGCGCGGGCATCCGAGATCGCCGCCCTGACCCGCGCCGAGACCCTGGCCGAGCTGGGCTCGGGCTCGTCCGCCAAGACGACGCTGCTGCTCGACGCGCTGCAAGCCGTCGGAACGCTGCGCCGCTACGACCCGATCGACGTCAGCGAGGCGGCGCTGCTGTCCTCCGGGGCCCAGCTCCAGAAGCGCTATCCGGACCTGACCGTGCACGCGGTCGTGACCGACTTCGAGGAGCGCCTGGCCATCCCGGAGTCGGCCGGGCCCCGCGTCGTGGCCTTCCTCGGCGGCACCATCGGCAACCTCCTGCCCGAGGAGCGCTCGGTGTTCCTGGCCCGGGTCCGCGCCAACCTCAGGCCCGGCGAGTGGCTGCTGCTCGGGACCGACCTGGTGAAGGACCCCGCCACGCTCGTCGCCGCCTACGACGACGCCGCGGGCGTGACTGCGGAGTTCAACAAGAACGTCCTGCGGGTCGTCGACCGCGAGCTGGCGGCCGATTTCGACCCCGACGACTTCGCCCACGTCGCCCTGTGGGACAGCGAGGCGGAGTGGATCGAGATGCGGCTGCGCGCCCGCCGGGCGCTCGACGTCCGCCTGAAGGAGCTGGACCTGACGGTCTCGTTCGAGGAGGGCGAGGAACTGCGCACCGAGATCTCCGCGAAGTTCCGCCGGGAGGGCGTCGAATCAGAGCTCGCAGCCGCCGGGTTCGCGCTGCGGGAATGGTGGACGGATTCGGAGGGGAGGTTCGGCCTGTCGCTGGCCGAAGCCGTCTGACTCTGACGGACTCGGGTGTGAGACCCGGATGTGAGACTCGGATGTGAGACCCGAGGCTGAGGTCCGGGGGACGAGTAGGCAGTGCTCGTTCCCCGGACTCGGCTCGAATCTAGATCTTGTCGCTTGCGCGCGGCTTGCGGCTCGCGGCTTGCGGACTGCGGACTGCGGACTGCGGACTGCGGACTGCGGACTGAATAGCAGCCGAGGTTCGCTACCGCCAGCGCCAGCCGTGGTCCACCGGCCCGATCCCCGCTCCCAGTGGGAAACCGGCCGCGATCCCTCCGGTGACGTATTCCTTCGCCGCTCGCACCGCCGACGGGACGTCGTCCCCGAGCGCGAGCCGCGACGCGATCGCGCTGGCAAGCGTGCAGCCGGTGCCGTGCGTGTGGCGATTGTCGTGTCGGGGCGCGCGGAGCCACTCGGAGGTGCCGTCGCTCCCGACCAGCAGGTCCACCGATTCCGGTTCCGCTGCCAGGTGCCCGCCCTTGACCAGCACCCATCGCGGCCCCAGGACCAGCAGTGCCTCCGCCGCGGAGGCCATCTCGTCTTCGCCACGGACGTCGAGGCCGGTGATCAGCCGGACTTCGTCGAGGTTCGGAGTGACGACCGTGGCCCGCGGCAACAACTCGTCACGCAGCGCGTCCAGCGCCTCGGGCGCCAGCAGCGGATCCCCGTGCTTCGAGACGCTGACCGGGTCCACGACCACCGGAATCCGCGGATCCAGCGTGCCGATCAGCCGCGCCACCGCCGAGGTGAGCTCCGGCGACGCCAGCATCCCGGTCTTCACCGCGTCGACCCCGATGTCGTCGACCACCGACCGGAACTGCTGCTCCACCGCCTCGATCGGGAGCGGCCAGAAGTTCTGGACGCCCACCGAGTTCTGCGCGGTGATCGCCGTCAGCGCCGACATCCCGTGGACGCCGAGCGCCAGCATCGTCTTCAGATCGGCCTGGATCCCGGCGCCGCCGCCGGAGTCGCTGCCGGCGATGGTCAGGACGCGGGGCGGAGCCGTGGGTGCGGACATGACGATCAGCATACGAGCCGCGCCGCTCGCACCCGGAACCCGCGGTGGTCAGGCCCGCCCGACCCGCCTCCGCACCTCAGCCGCGGAAGTCGATCATGTAGAAGACCTTGTCGTACCGCCGCTCCCCCACCGCCACGAAGTCCGGCAGCCGGCCGTACTCCCGGAACCCCAGCGTGCGATACAGATGCAGCGCGTGCTCGTTGTCCCCGCGGGCGTCCAGCGTCAGCACCTCGATGCCGGCCGCGCGTGCGCTGTCGACCAGCGCGACGGTCAATTGCCGCCCGATGCCCAACCCCTGCGCCTCGAACGCGACCGCCACCTTCTCCAGATCCGCGTGCGGCCGATGCGTAGGCCGCGCATACCGCAGCCAGTACCCCAACCCGACCAGTCGCTCATCCGCATACGCCAGCTGCAACGCGCCGTCCCCGACCCGCGCGGCGGCACAGACCCGGTCCACCAACTCCGCGACTTCGCCGCGGGCGGGCGGCTCCACCCATCCCAGCGCGGCCCCGCGCCCGACGAGATCGGCCAGGATGCCGTGCACCGCGTCGATCGCGGCGTCGTCTATGGCCACGGCGTCGTGGACGGTCACCGCCATCACGTCATGGCCCAACTGGCCGGGCTGAACTTCTGCGTCAGCTCCACCAGCGAGCGCAAAGGCGCCTCCGCGGGTCCCAGTCCCTCGCGCCATCTGGCCTCGACCGTCAACCGCACCGGTCCCTCCTTCAGATCCAGCATCACCAGATCCCCCGAGCTCAGCTCCGACGCCACCGAGAACCTGGGCAACAGCGCGGCTCCGCGGCCGTTCACCGCCAGCCGGCGCAAGGCGTTCAACGACCCGGTGATCATGGCGATCTTCAACGACGGCCCGACATCCCGCCCGAACTCGTCGAAGCACTGCCGGTAGATGCAGCCGATCTCGGTCACCAGGAACTCCGACTGCTTCACGTCCGCCAAGGTCAGCGGATGCACGCCCGCCAAAGGATGGGTCGGCGCGGTCACCAGCACCACGCGGTCGTAGCCGACCACCGCGGACGGCCCGTCGTACTTCGGGCCGCTGTCGAGGGTGAACACCGCGTCCAGCCGGCCCTCGTTCAGCTCCTCCATCAGCCGCGTCCGGCTGCTGACGGTCACCGTGACGTCCGCCGTCTCCGGGCCGGCCGCACCGTGGTCGAAGGCCGTCAGCACTTCCGGCAGCCACTCGTCGGCGAGCGATTGCAGAGCCCCGATGCGCAGCAACGGACGCTGCCCGGTCACCGAGCGCCGCAGCTCGTTGTCCAGATCCAGCAGCCGCCGCGCATAGGGCAGCAGCCGCTGCCCCGCCTCGGTCGGCACGGTACCGATGCTGGTCCGGTTCAGCACCGGCACGCCGAGATCGCGCTCCAGCGTCCGCAACTGGTCGCTGACGCTCGACTGCGCGTAGCCGAGCAGTTCGGCCGCCGAGGAGATGCCGCCGGTCTCGACGACGGTGAGGAACGCGCGCAACTGCCGAGTATCCATACCGCCATCATGCCATCGGCTTCTCCGATAGGGAGGCCGCGCAGGATACGGTGCGGTGAGCGCCGCCGGCCGAGAGCCGGAGCCCGGGGCCGCCCAGTGCTGGAGACCTTCGCAGGTCTGGAACTTCCAAGGGGTCATGATGGCTCGCTTCGCCGTCGAATACGTCTACACCGCCGACACCGACAAGCGGGACGAGATCCGTCCCGCGCACCGCGCGTTCCTCAGCGGGCTCCAGGAGAAGGGACACCTGCTGGCCTCCGGGCCGTGGGCCAACGGCACCGGCGCGCTGCTGGTCTTCGAGTTCGAGGACGAGGACGCGCTCAAGACGGCGCTCGAGCACGACCCCTTCGCGGACGCCGACCTGATCAGCCGGGTGCGGATCAACGAGTGGACGCCGGTGCTGGGCTCGTGGGTGGCCGGCTGAGACCGGCCGGGCGGCGGGGCCGGTCGGCCCCGCCGCGCTCGTGCCGCTTCAGATCCGGAACAGGATCCGGTCGCGCTGGGCCCGGATCGGGTCCAGGAACTCCGACCGCACCCGGTGGTGGCCGGCGTCGTCGACCCAGGCCCGGTAGGCCTCCTCGTCGTCGAAGTCCGCGATGACGATGGCGTCCATCGCGTCGTCGGTCAGCCGGGCGTCGCGGTGGAACTCGAAGTGGCGCCGCCGCTCGAACGGCACCTGGGACAGGGCCGTGGCGAAGGCGTCGATCTGGGCCTCAGTGGCCTCGGGGACGAATTTCAGGAGCAGGATGCTTCGGATCACGCCTCGATCATGGCCTGAACTCGGCCGACTGTGCCATCGGAGCCTCCGATGACCCGATCGGAAAGGCGGCCTGTCGGCGACGGGACCCCGGGCGCCACTCTCGAAGCATGGCACTGACCCACGATCCCGCAGCCCCCGGCACCTCGGTCGCCGCGGCGACCGGGACTCGCACCGACCTCGGCACTGACCTCGGCACCGACCTCGGCAGTAACCCCCGCACGGAACCGCGCACCGACCTTCAGCCCGACCCCGCCACCGACCCCGCCACCGGATCCCGACGCCGCACCCGCGCCGCCTTCGCCGGCATCGTGGCGGGCAACTTCATGGTCCTGCTCGACGCCTCGATCCTCAACGTGGCCCTGCCGGACGTCCGCACCGACCTGCACGCCTCGGCCACCGCGCTGCCCTGGACCGTCGACGCCTACACCGTCGTCTTCGCCGGCCTGATGCTGGCGTCCGGCGCCGTCGCCGACCGCTGGGGCGCGCGCCGCGTCTACCAGGCCGCGCTCGCCCTGTTCGGCCTGATCTCCGTCCTGTGCTCCCTGTCCCCGAACGCCGGGGTCCTCATCGGCGGCCGCGCGCTGCTCGGCGCGGCGGCGGCCGGCATGGTCCCGGCCTCGCTGGCGCTGCTGGCCGGGCTGTATCCGGACATGAAGGACCGGGCGAAGGCCATCGGGGCCTGGGCCGGGCTGTCCTGCATCGGGCTGGCGGTCGGGCCGGTGCTCGGCGGGGCGCTGGTCGGGCTCGACGGCTGGCGCCTGGTGTTCCTGGTGAACCCGCCGATCGCGCTGGCGTCGTGGTTCCTGGCCCGGGGCCTGTCCGCGCAGCGCCCGGCGCAGCCGCGCCGGTTCGACCTGGCCGGGCTCACGCTGTTCACCGTCGGACTCAGCACCCTGACCTACGGGCTGGTCGACGCCGGCACCCGGGGCTGGTCCCGGCCCGAGCCGGCGATCGCGCTGGTGGCCGCGGTGCTGGCGTTCGCCGCGGTCGCGGTGGTCGAGCGGCGGGTCGCGGCGCCGGTGCTGCCGCCGGATCTGCTGCGCCTGGGCCGGATCCGCGCCAACCTGGTCGCGGCGGTCGCGGCGAACTACGTGTTCTACGGTCTGCTCTACACGCTCACGCTGTGGCTGGAGAACGTGCGGAACCTGAGCCCGATCGCCACCGGACTGGCGTTCCTGCCGCTGATGATCCCGATGTGCGTGCTGCCCTTCTACACCAGCCGCATGGCGCACCGGTTCGGCGCGCGGCCGATGATCCTGGTGGCGATGACCGCCATGATCGCGGTCGGCGGCGTGCTGTCCACCGTGGGCCCGCACACCTCGCTGGCCGTGGTGGTCGGCGCGCAGGCGCTGCTGGCGATCGGCGTCACGATGTCCATCCCGTCGATCACCGCGGACATGGCCGTGGCCACGCCGCAGCGGTTCGCCGCCACCGGCCAGGGCGCGCTGAACGCCGCCCGGCAGACCGGGTCGGCGCTCGGGGTCGCGGTCCTGGGCACGCTGTCCGGGGTGCAGTCGGCCGGGATCGCGCTGGCCGCCGGCGCGCTGGTGGCGCTGGTGCTGACCGCGCTGACGCGGCGGAGTGCGTGACCGGGTGCGGGACCGAGGGCGTGACCGGGTGCGTGAGCGGGTGCGCGACTGGCCCGGGGCGTCCGCTACTCCCGCGGTCCGAAGTGGCTGAACCCGCCGGGTCCGTCCCAGGGCTTGCCGTCCACGGTGACCCCGGGCGCTCCGGCCCCGATCTCCCCGACCACGCCGATCCGCCGCCAGCCGGCGGGAATCGGGGTGGCGGGACCGAAGGTGGCGACGAGCGCGTGGTCCTCGCCGCCGGTGAGGACCTGGTCCAGGCGCAGTCCCTCAGCCGTTGGGACTGACGCGCTCTCGATGTCGACCGCCACTTCGCTGGCGGCGGCGATGTGCTCCAGGTCGGCCAGCAGGCCGTCGCTGACGTCGAGCATCGCGGTCGCGCCGGCTCGCGCCGCCTCGGGGCCGGCGGCGTAGGGCGGACGGGGCCGGCGGTGGGCCAGCAGGAAATCCGCCATGGTGCCGCCGACAGACGCTTCGTCCCCGCCGCCGATCCCGGCGGCGAGCAGTTCCAAACCGGCCGCCGACCAGCCAAGACGGCCCGCGACGCACACCGCGTCCCCGGGCCGGGCGCCCGAGCGCAGCACCGGGGGGCGTCCTTCGAGGGTGCCGAACACGGTCACCGAGATGGTGATCAGCTCGCCGCGCACCATGTCGCCGCCGGCCACGACGGCGCCGAGCGGCGCGCACTCGGCGGCCACGCCCTCGGCGAACTCCTCGACCCAGGCCACCGGCAGGTCGCCGGGCAGCACCAGGGCCAGCAGCAGCGCGGTGGGGACGCCGCCCATCGCGGCGATGTCGGAGAAGTTCTGCGCCGCCGCCTTGTGGCCGACGTCGCGGGCGCTGGACCAGTCGCGCCGGAAGTGCCGGCCCTCCAGCAGCAGGTCGGTGCTGGTGACCAGGCGACCGTCGGGGATGGCGAGCACCGCCGCGTCGTCGCCGGAGGGCACCAGGGTGTCCGGGTCGGTCAGCGGCAGGCGGGCGAGCACGCGGGCGATCAGCCCGAACTCGCCGACGTCGTCGATGGTCTCCACGCCGGTACCGTAACGCGGATGGCCGGGCGGCAACTCGATCGGGTGAACCGGCACGGTCCGCCCAGCGGGCATGGACTCCCGGAATGTGGGAAGCGCAGGGTACGGTGGCGTTTCCGACAGTAGGAGGACACGTGGTTCAAGCGTACATCCTGGTCCAGACCGAGGTGGGGAAGGCGGCCGCCGTGGCGCAGGCGATCGCCGATCTGGAGGGCGTCACCACCGCCGAGGACGTGACCGGCCCCTACGACGTGATCGTCCGTGCCGAGGCCGAGACCATGGACGAGCTCGGCCGGCTGGTGATCGCCAAGATTCAGGTCATCGAAGGCATCACGCGCACGCTGACCTGCCCGATCGTGCACTTCAAGTGATGTGATAGACCGTATCCCGTGGGAGCGACCAGGGGTGCGGGGAACCAGACGACCAAGAGGTGGATACCGGCCGCGGCTGTGACGACAGCCGCGGTTTTGGCGTGTGTGGGCGCCGTGTGGGGGAACCACGTGGCCCACACCGGCGCGGTGGGCCTGGAGCTGCCCCGGACGTCCGACCCGGCGGTGCGGGCCGCCTGCGCGAACCTGATCGCGGCGCTGCCGCCGGAGCTCGAAGGCGACCACCGGCGTGGCGTGGTAGGAACCGATCGGGGCGTGAAGCAGCGGGCTGCGGCCTGGGGCTCCCCCACCACGACGCTGCGCTGCGGGGTGGCCGAACCGCCGGCGATCGTCGTGGGCGGCCGGGACTACACGCCGGTGAGCAACCGGTACGCGAACATGGGCGACGCCTCGTTCGTCAACTGGCTGATCCAGGAGAACGCGCACTCTGTCACGTTCACCACCACCGACCGCGCGGTCTACGTGGAGGTCACAGTGCCCTTCGACGACACCGCGCAGAAGCAGGCCGCCTCCAACGCGCTGGTCGATCTGGCGCCGATGATCGTCAAGGCGATCCCGAACAAGGACGGCGCGTTCGTCGACGATCCGGCCGAGTGAGGTGTGCCCGGTGGGGCGCTACCGCAGCCCGGTCGAGCGCCGCAGCGCCGAGTCGACCAGCCGCGCGATCAGCGCCGGGTAGGACAGCCCGGCGGCCTGCCACATCTGCGGGAACATCGAGGTCGGCGTGAAGCCGGGCATGGTGTTGATCTCGTTCACGATGAAGCGGCCCGGGCCGCCGTCGGCCGACTCCTGGTAGAAGAAGTCCACGCGGGCCAGGCCTTCGCAGCCCAGCGTCTCGAAGACGCCGACGGCCTGCTCGCGGATGTCCTCGATCTCCTCGGCGGTCAGCCGGGCCGGGATGTCCACCTCGGTGGTGCCGTCCAGGTACTTGGCCTCGAAGTCGTAGAAGGCGTGCGGCCCGGTGACGCGGAGTTCGGCCGGCAGCGAGGCGTCCGGCCGGTCCAGCGGGTCGACGCCCTCCAGCACGCCGCACTCGATCTCCCGGCCCGGGATCGCGGCCTCCACCAGGACCTTCGGGTCGTGGCGGCGGGCCACCTCGATCGCGGTGTCCAGGTCCGCGGGCGCGGCGACGCGGGTGATGCCCATCGAGGACCCGGCCCGGGCCGGCTTGACGAACACCGGGTATCCGAGTTCTTCGACGGCCAGGCGGACCGCGGCGCGGCCCTCCTCGGTGGCCCAGTCCCGGGGGCGGACGACCTCGTAGGGGCCGACCTCGAACCCGGCCTGGGCGAGCAGCCGCTTCATGAACTCCTTGTCCATGGAGACCGCCGAGGCCAGCACGCCGGAGCCGACGTAGGGGATGCCGGCCAGCTCCAGCAGGCCCTGCAGGGTGCCGTCCTCGCCGTAGGGGCCGTGCAGCAGCGGCAGCACCACGTCCACCTCGCCGAGCGACTTCGGCACCGAGCCGGGCTCGTGCACGGTCAGCTCGCGGGCGGTCGGGTCGCCGGCCATGGTGACCAGGCTGGCGCGCTCGGCCGAGGCCGGGCGGCCGATCTCCGGCAGCTCGCCGTCGGCGATGGCCAGCCGCGGGCCGGTGCCGTCAGGGGACTCGGCCAGCACCCAGCGGCCGTCCGCGGCGATGCCGATCGGCAGGATCTCGTAGCGGTCCGCCTCGGTCCCGTTGCGCAGCGCGTCGAGCACGGATCCGGCGGTGACGCAGGAGATGGCGTGCTCGCTGGAGCGCCCGCCGAAGATGACGGCCACCCGGATCCGCTTCTGATCGCTCATAGGAGAAGACCCTACCGAAGTCCGAGTAAGGTCCGAAGCATGAACTCCGGGGGCGGGGCGGGTCACGCGGCTCTGAACGGCCACGACGGTGGTGGGGTGGGGGCGTCGGAGGGCGGGGATGGCGGGCAGGACGGGGAAGGCGGCCGGG
>NZ_BAAAQN010000063.1:0-71946 GCF_039531695.1 Catenulispora yoronensis | reverse complement strand
GCCGCCGCCGCGGCCACCCGCCCGCCCGTCGCGCCCCCGGCCGCCGCCTTCGCCGCCGACCCGGCCGCGTCCCGGGCCGGCCTCCATCCGGAACCGGAGCCCGCCTTGTGAACACCCTACGAACCGTGCGACACCGGACCCCGGTCTGGCTCGCCGCCGCCCTCGGAGCCGCGCTGGCCGCGGCCTTCGTCCCGGCCGCCCCCGCGCACGCCACCACGGCGCTGAGCGGCTCCGGCTCCTCCTGGAGCGGGCCGGCCCTGGACCAGTGGCGGCGCGACGTGCTGCCGCAGGGCATCAACATCAACTACGCGGCCAACGGCTCGGCCACCGGCCGCGCCGACTGGTCCAGCGGCCTGGACGACTTCACCGCCTCCGACGTGCCCTTCCGCACCGGCGACGACATGGGCGCCAGCCAGGAGCAGCGGTCCAGCGGCAACGCCAACCGGGAGAACGCGCACTGGCGCTACTCCTACGTCCCGGTGACCGCCGGCGGCACGACCTTCATGTACAACCTGAAGATCGGCGGCAAGCAGGTCTCGAACCTGCGGCTCTCGCCGGACACGCTGGTGGACATCTTCACCAACAAGATCACCTTCTGGGACGACCCGGAGATCAAGAACGACTACCCGGGCGCCCTGCCGCACAAGCCGATCATCCCCGTGGTGCGCTCCGACGGCTCCGGCGCGACCGCGCAGTGGACGCGCTACATGGAGCACACGCACAAGGCACAGTGGGACGCCTACTGCGCCTCGGTGAACGGGGTCGCGTGCGGGGACTACACCGAGTTCTACCCGACGCCGACTGTCAGCAACATGCACGCCCAGAACACCTCGGACGCGGTCGCGGGCTTCATCATGTCCCCCGACGGCGAGGGGGCGATCGGCTATGACGAGTACGCCTACGCCAAGCTGAACAAGTGGCCGGTCGTCAAGGTCCTGAACCCCGCCGGCTACTACACCGTCCCGACCGCTTCCAACGTCGCCATCGCGCTGACCGCGGCCAAGATCCGCGGCGTGGACGACAACACCTCGCCGGACGACACCGACTACCTCCAGCAGAACCTCGACGGGGTCTACGTCAACACCGACCCCCGGTCCTACCCGATCTCCAGCTACAGCTACATCATCGTGCCCCGCGACACCGGCGCCATGCCGCCGCTGCCCCGGGCCACCACCGACCACGGCGCCGCGCTGTCCAAGTACGCCGCCTACATCCTGTGCAGCGGCCAGGCCGAGGCCGACCAGCTCGGGTACTCGCCGATCCCGCGCAACCTGGTGCGCGGCGGGATGCTCCAGATCTCGCACATCCCCGGCCAGCAGTCCGGGGTGGACCCGAACACCCTGGCGAACTGCCGCAACCCCACCTTCGACAGCTCCGGCCGGCTGACGGTGCTCACCGACGCGCCGCAGCCGAGCCCCTGCGACGCCAAGGGCTCGGCGCTGAACTGCGTCCCCGGCGCCACCGGGGGCACCTCCGGCGGCACGTCCGGCGGCACCTCGGGGGGCACCTCCGGCGGGACCGGCGGGACCAAGAACAGCACCACCGGCGGCAAGAGCAGCGGGACCACCGGCGGCACGTCCGGCGGCACCTCGGGGGGCACGTCCGGGGGGACCGGCGGCACCTCGGGCGGCACCGGCGGGACCACCGGCGGCACGACCGGCGGCGTCGCGGGCGGCACGACCGGGGGCACCGGCGGCGACACCGGCGGGGACGCCTCCGGCACCGTCGACCCGCTGACCGGCCAGGTCGACACCGCGGGCGGGACCTCCGGGGGCAGCTCCGACGGCTCGCTCGGGAACAGCATCGTGGTCGCCGACGTGCCGGCCCGGCACGACCCCCGGCTGCTGGCCTCGCTGACCGCGCTGGAACTGCTCGCGGTGCTGGCCCTGCCGCCGGTCCTCGGCAGCGTCCTGGTACGCCGCAGGCGGCTGGCCGCCGCGACCCCGGCGGACCCGGATCAGGAGCCGAAGCCGTGAGCGCGCCGACCACCGCGGGCACCGCGACGGCCTCGGACGGCTCGTCGGGCGCCGGAGAGCTCCCGGACCCGGCGGCGCCGGCACCCGCCGGGTCCGGGAGCGCCGACGCGGCCGACACCACGACGGGTACCGCGCCCGGCACCACGACCGGCACTCCGTCCGACACCCCGACCGGCACCCCGACGACCGGGGCCTCCGGGGCCGGCACCGGGGCCGATCCGGGTGCCGATTCCCCGGCCTCCGCGCCGGCATCCGCGACGTACGCGAACACGGCGCCGACCACCACGTCCGCGTCGGCGCCGCGAACCGCTCCGGCCCGCGCCGCCGCCCGGGCCGGCCGCGGGCTGCGCGCCGTCCGCGCCACGGCCGTCTCCGCGACGCTGGCCTCCGGCCTCCTGCTCGGCTTCGGCGTCTACACCTTCGGCCTGACCGGCTTGCAGGAGCAGCACAGCCAGGCGCTCCTCTACCGGCAGCTGGACAGCCAGCTCTCCGACGGCACGGCGCCGACCGGGCCGGTGAGCGACAGCACGCCGCTGGCGATCCTGGACATCCCGGCGATCGGGCTGCACCAGGCCGTGGTGGTGGAGGGCACGACCGGCGCGGACCTGGCGCGCGGGCCCGGGCACCTGCGGGACACCGTGCTGCCCGGGCAGGACGGGGTCAGTGTGCTGCTGGGCCGGCGCGGGACGTTCGGCGCGCCGTTCGCCGACCTGACCAAGCTCAAGGTCGGCGACCGGATCGGGGTCACCACCGGACAGGGCCAGTTCACCTACACCGTCAACGTGAAGGGTGAGGGCGGCCAGGTCATCCGGGACGCCTTCAAGGACCGGCTGGTGCTGGCCACCGGCGACTCGACCTGGATCCCGACCCACGTGGTCTCGGTCGGCGCCCGCCTGGAGGGGACGCCCGCGCCGGCCGCCGGACAGCGGGTGCTGCGCGGCGACCTGGACAAGCCGCTGGCCTCCGACACCGACGCCTGGTCGGCGCTCCAGCTGTGGGCGCTGGCGCTGGCCGTCGCGGTCGGGCTGACCGTGTGGCTGGTCTCGGTGTGGAACCGCCGCGCCGTCTACCTGTCCGCGGCGCCGGTGCTGGCCGCCCTGCTGTGGTGCGTCTACGAGAACGCCGCCGTCCTGCTGCCCAACCTCTACTGAACCTGGGACCACGATGACAGAGATCGAAGAACACGGCGCGGTCGCGACCTCGCCGGCGCCGACGGCCGCGGACGCGCCGA
Organism: Catenulispora yoronensis; assembly: GCF_039531695.1. Lineage (NCBI taxonomy): Bacteria > Bacillati > Actinomycetota > Actinomycetes > Catenulisporales > Catenulisporaceae > Catenulispora > Catenulispora yoronensis. The sequence continues at coordinate 68,739 of NZ_BAAAQN010000063.1, read as the reverse complement.
CCGAGCAGCTGCCGGCCCTTTCGCCGGGCCCGGCCGGCGCGGTCGACGGCGCCGCGCCCGGGGGCCGGCTGGTCGGCCTGGAGACCCGGGAGCTGTCGGCCTGGTTCGGCGACCACAAGGTTCTGGAGCGGGTGTCGCTGGCGATGGCGCCGGGGGAGGTGACGGCGCTGATCGGGCCGTCCGGCTGCGGCAAGTCGACCTATCTGCGGATCCTGAACCGGATGCACGAGATGGTGAAGACCGCCAAGCTGGCCGGGGAGGTGCTGCTGGACGGCGCCGACGTCTACGCCCCCGGCCGGCGCCCGGCCGACGTGCGGTCCCGGGTCGGCATGGTGTTCCAGCGTCCGAACCCGTTCCCGGCGATGTCCGTGTACGACAACGTGGCCAGCGGGCTGAAGCTGGCCGGGATCAAGGTCACCAAGGCCCGGCGGGACGAGCTGGTGGAGACCAGCCTGATCAAGGCCGGGCTGTGGATCGAGGTGCGCAACCGGCTGCGCTCGCCCGGCGGCGCGCTGTCCGGCGGCCAGCAGCAGCGGCTGTGCATCGCCCGCTCGCTGGCCGTGGAGCCGGACGTGCTGCTGATGGACGAGCCCTGCTCGGCGCTGGACCCGACCTCGACCCGCCGGGTCGAGGAGACCATCGCCGAGCTGCGCGGGCGGCTGACGATCGTGATCGTCACGCACAACATGCAGCAGGCCGCCCGGGTGTCGCAGAACTGCGCGTTCTTCCTGGCCACCCACGACACGCCGGGCCAGATCGTGGAGGCCGGGCCGACCACGCAGCTGTTCGAGGACCCGCGGGACGCGCGGACCGCGGACTACGTGAACGGGCGCTTCGGCTAGGCCGGCGGTGTCCGCCCAGGACGTCCCGGGCTGCCCGGGACGTCCTGGACGTCCGGGACGTCCTCAGGACGCGTCGAGCAGCCCGGCGTCCCGGCCGACCAGCGCCGCCTGCACCCGGTTGGCCACGCCGAGCTTGGCCATCACCCGGGAGACGTGCGCCTTCACCGTGGCCTCGCTCAGATACAGGGCGCGGCCGATCTGCGCGTTCGAGGATCCGCGCGCCACCTCGGCCAGCACCTCCCGCTCGCGCGGCGTCAGGTCGGCCAGCAGCTTCGCGGCCTGCTCGGCGCGGTCGGCCACGCGCAGCCCGGTGTAGTGGTCCAGCAGCCGCTTGGTCACCGGCGGGGACAGCATCGCCTCGCCACGGGTCACCACGCGCATCGCCGAGATCAGGTCGCGCGGCGGGGTGTCCTTGAGCAGGAAGCCGGTGGCGCCCAGGCGCAGCGCCTCGAAGATGTAGGCGTCCAGGTCGAAGGTGGTCAGCATGACCACCGGCGGCGGGGCCTCGGTGGCCATCACCCGGCGCAGCGCCTCCAGGCCGTCCACCCGGGGCATCCGCACGTCCATCAGCACCACGTCCGGCCGGTGCCGGGCCACCGCGTCCAGCACCAGCGAGCCGTCCTCGGCCTCGGCCACCACCCGCAGGTCCTCGGCGGTCTCCAGGATGGTGCGCAGGCCGGCGCGGACCAGGCTCTCGTCGTCGACGAGCAGGATGCGGATCATGGGACGGGCTCTCCGGGGTCGGCGTCAGGCGGCGGCGTTCGCCGGCCCGGCGGTCGCGGCGGCGGTCGCGGCGGTCGCGGCGGTCTCGGGCGGGCGGCGGGGCTCGGGGGTCTCGGGGACGCCGCGGATCCCCGGTCCGGTCCTATCATCATCGCCGGGGCCGGCGTCCGCCATGACCAGCGGGGATTCCCCGGACCGGTCGGGCTCGCCGCGCCGGTCCCGGCGGTCCCCGCCGGCCGGCACGTCCTTTTCCTCCGACAAGCATGAAATGTCGTGCTCACCCGGTTCATGCTGATCATCCGGCTCGTCCAGCTCCGGCCGGGCCGCGGCCTCCGGCCACGGCAGCCAGGCCAGCACCAGGAACCCGCCGCGGGCCGTCGCCCCGGCCTCGAAGTGCCCGCCGGCCACCTGCACCCGCTCGCGCAGCCCGGCCAGGCCGGAGCCGGAGCCGGGCAGCGGGGTGACCAGGGCGCGCGGCGCCAGGTTCTCCACCCGCACCTCCAGCCCGGCCCCCGGGGCGCCGGCCAGGCGGACCGTCGCGGCCGCCGTCGGCGCGTGCTTGTGGATGTTGGTCAGCGCCTCCTGCACCACCCGGTAGGCGGCGCGGCCCACCGCCTCCGGCACGTCGGCGTCCAGGCCCAGGCTGCTGTTCGGGACCAGCACCACCGGCACGCCGGCCGTGGCCGAGCGCTCCACCAGCCCGGCGAGGTCGGCGAAGCGCGGCTGCGGCGCCAGCGGCGCCGAGGTGTCGCCGCTGGCCAGCACGCCGAGCACGTCGCGCAGGTCCTCCAGCGCCGAGCGCGCGGTCTCCCGGATCAGGCCGGCGGTCTGGCGGGCCATCTCGGGCCTGGGGCGCTCGGTGATCTCCAGCCCGCCGGCGTGCAGCGCGATCAGCGAGATGCGGTGCGCCAGCACGTCGTGCATCTCCCGGGCGATCCGGGTGCGCTCGGCCAGCCGGGCCGACTCGGCCCGGGCCTCCTGCTCGGCCTCGGCCCGCTCGGCCCGGTCCTGGAGCGCCACCAGCCGGTCGTGGCGGGCGCCGATGTAGGCGCCGGACAGCGCCACCACGGCGATGGCCAGCGAGCTCATCACCGAGTCGCCGAGCGAGATCTCGCCCCGCTTGACCGTGTCCTCGGCCACGATCACCGCGCCGGAGACCGCCGTCATGGTCCACATGATCCGGTCCCGGCGGTGCACGGCCAGCGCGAAGACCATCATCGTGATCGGGACCTCGACCTGGGCGATCAGGCACAGCACCATGGCCAGGACGGTGATCCGCTCCGGATGGGTGCGCCGCCACCACAGCGAGACCGCGCCGATCAGGGCCAGCGAGGTCTGGTAGCCGGCCAGTATCAGCTGGTTCTTGTCCAAATGGTCGTACAGGTCCCCGCCGGCCTCCAGCAGACCCAGCGAGATGACCGCGACGTCGCGGGCGCGCGGGAGCCAGGCCGGGGATTTCACCCCTTCAGCGTAGGTGGGCCGGACCAGGGCGCACGTCCTACTTTCGTAGGGGAACGATGGGATCATGACCCGGGACCAGGCCGGTCCGCGCACCGGCGAGTACCTCGGCGCCACCGCCGAGGAGCTGGGGCACTGCACCCCCGAGGAGATGGCGGCGGCCGGGGTCAGCCAGCACGCCCAGTTCCACCGGCACGGCGTGATCAGTCTCACGCCCGACGCCCTGGTGCTGACCGGCTGGCACGGCCCGGACCGCCCCGAGCCGCTGGTGCTGCGCCGTGCCGACATCCTGGACGTGCAGACCCGGTACACCGAGCTCTACGGCCGGTTCGTCGGCGGCCTCCTGAACTCCGGCAAGCCCTTGATCCTGAACACCCGTACGGTGGGACAGATCTATTTGCTGATCGACTGGAAAGAGTTCATGGAGACCACGCACGACCGGCGGTGGGCGGCGGCCGTCAAGGCCTGGCTGACCCCGGAGCGCGCGGTTCCGGACCACGGAGGGGGAGCCGGCGATGGCCGATGAGGAGGGCGCCGCGGTCTCGGTCGACGACCTGGCGTACGACGCGCTGCTGGAGTGGATCGCCGACGAGGTCGCGCCGTACGTGGGCGAGGGCCGGGTGGCCGACTACATCCCGGCGCTGGCCCAGGTCTCCCCGGACCGGTTCGGGCTGGCCCTGGCCACCGTCGACGGCCGGCTGTACGGCGTGGGCGACTACCGGGAGCGCTTCTCGCTGCAGAGCATCTCCAAGGTCTACAGCCTGGCGCTGGTGATGGCCCGGGACGACGGCCGCCTGCGCGGCCGGGTCGGGGTGGAGCCCTCGGGCAACGCCTTCAACTCGCTGATCCAGCTGGAGTACGAGCGCGGCATCCCGCGCAACCCGTTCATCAACGCCGGCGCGCTGGTGGTCACCGACCTGCTGCACACTCTGACCGGGGACGCGGCCGGCGCGGTGCTGGACTTCCTGCGCTCGGAGGCCGACGACCACACCGTCACCATCGACGGCGCGGTGGCCGCCTCCGAGGCCGAGCACGGCGATCTGAACCTGGCCCTGGCCCACTTCATGGCCGCCTACGGCAACATCGAGAACCCGGTGGACGTGGCCGCCGACCACTACTTCCGGCACTGCTCGATCGCCATGTCCTGCGCCGAGACCGCGCTGGCCACGCTGTTCCTGGCCCGGCACGGCGTGCGCGCCGACGGCTCGCGGCTGCTCCCGGTGCTGGGCGCCAAACGGGTCAACGCCCTGATGATGACCTGCGGCGCCTACGACGCGGCCGGGGAGTTCGCGTTCCGGGTCGGGCTGCCGGCCAAGAGCGGGGTCGGCGGCGGCATCGTCGCGGTGGTCCCGGGCCGGGCCGCGCTGTGCGTCTGGTCGCCGGGCCTGGACCAGCACGGCAACTCGGTGGCCGGGGTCGAGGCGTTGGACCGGTTCACCACCGCGACCGGGTGGTCGGTGTTCTGACGGATCCGCGGCCCCGGTCCGGCCGAGCAGGCCGCGTCTGTCGGACCGTCCGGTTATCGTGAGGGCGTGTCCACGACCACAGACCGCGACACCGTCGCCGACCAGCTCGAACCGTTCCGCCGGGAGCTGACCGCGTACTGCTACCGCATGCTCGGCTCCGCCTTCGAGGCCGAGGACGCGGTGCAGGAGACCCTGCTGCGGGCCTGGTCCAAGTTCGAGGGCTTCCAGGGCCGCTCGCAGCTGCGGACCTGGCTGTACCGGATCGCCACCAACGTCTGCCTGGACATGGCTCCGGCCGCGCAGCGGCGGGCCCGGCCGATGGACCTGTTCGGGCCCGGGTCGGCCGCCGAGCCGAACCTGGCGCGGCTCGAGGAGAACATCTGGGTCGGGCCGATCCCGGACGAGCGGGTGCTCGGCGGGGACCCGGCCGAGGTGGCGGTCGGGCGGGAGAGCATCAAGCTGGCGTTCATCGCCGCGCTCCAGAAGCTGGCGCCGCGCCAGCGCGCCGTGCTGATCCTGCGCGAGGTGCTGGCCTGGTCGGCGGCCGAGACCGCGGAGCTGCTGGACAGCACCGTGGCGTCGGTGAACAGCGCGCTCCAGCGGGCCCGGGCCACCCTGGCCGAGAGCGGCGGCGCCGAGGGCGACGTGGCCAAGCCGCTGGACGACGAGCAGCGCGCGTTCCTGGCCCGGTACGTCCGGGCCTTCGAGGCCTTCGACATCGAGGGCCTGACCGAGCTGCTGCGCGCCGACGTGTCGCTGAACATGCCGCCCTACGAGCTCTGGCTCCAGGGCGTGGAGGAGCTGCGCACTTGGTGGAACGGCGTCGGCTGCGGCTGCCGCGGCTCACGGCTGCTGGAGGTCACGGCCAACGGCACGCCGGCCTTCGCGCAGTACCGGCCGGCCGAGGACGGCGACGGCTGGACGCCGTGGGCGATCATGGTGCTGGAGATCCGGGACGACCGGCTGGCCGGCCTGGCGAACTACCTGGACACCGACCGGCTGTTCCCGCTGTTCGGCGTGCCGACGCGGCTGGCGGCGGACGGCAGCCCGGTCTGAGGCTCAGCCGCCGCCGGGATCGCGGCGCTTGTGCGGCTCGGCCGGCTCGGCCCGCGCGGTCGGTTCGCCCTGCTCGGCCGGCGTGGCTGGCTCGGCCGGTTCGGTTGGTTCGGCCGGTTCGGCGCCCGAGTCCTCCGGCTCCGCCCCGCACATACCGTCCGGCGAGATCGTGAACACCTCCTCCAGCCCCGTCACCGCCAACAGCAGCCGCAACCGCTGCCCGACGCCGGTCAGCACGAGGTCGCACCCGCTGCGCCGGGCGTCCAGCCGCAGGCGGGCCAGTCGCTGCAGGTCCTCGCGGGTCGGCCGGTCGATGGCCGAGGCGTCGTAGAGCACTATCCGCTTCACACCACTACAGACCGGTGCCGGGCCGCCGAATCATCGATCCCGCGGAAAAACATCGCGGGGGAGCGATGAGTCCGGCGCCCGCCGGTCGTCTGACTGGTTGAAGCGACCACATGGAGCTGACCGAGACGATCACGAGGAGCGACATCATGCGCAAGATCACTGTGGGCCTGTTCTCCGGCGCCGACGGTGTGGTGGCCGAGCCCCAGACCTGGCACTTCCCCTACTTCGGCGAGGAGCTGGGGGCGGCGGTCATGAAGCAGATCGGCGAGACCGACACCGTGCTGTTCGGCCGCAAGACCTACGAGGGCTTCGCCGAGTCCTGGCCGGCCCGCGAGGAGGCCAAGGGCGACGACTACCTGATGGCCAAGGCGCTCGGCGACAAGCGCAAGATCGTGGTCTCGCACTCGCCGCTGGAGTTCACCTGGCGCAACTCCGAGCAGGTGCAGGGCGACCTGATCGAGTACGTCAAGGAGCTCAAGGCCGAGGAGGGCGGCACGATCGGCCTGTCCGGGTCGGTGTCGGTGGTGCGGCAGCTGATGCGCGCCGGGCTGCTGGACGAGCTGCACCTGTACATCCACCCGGTGGCCGTCGGCAACGGCCTGCGGCTGTGGGAGGACGACCTGGACGAGCCGCTCAAGCTGAAGCTGATCTCGTGCGACGTGTTCAAGACCGGCACGCTGCACGTGGTCTACGGGCCGGCCGACTGAGCGGCGGCCGGCCGGCGGCGCCGGTCAGTAGGACCGGTCGCCGCTGCCCCCGCCGCTGTCGTCGTCGCCGTGGTACGGGTTGCCGTCCCGGGGCGGCACGATCTGGGTCGGCGCCGAGGGGGACCCGTAACCGCCGTACTCGGGGGTCGAGGACGGCGGGGACGACGAGGGCGCCGAGTACGGCGATCCCGGGCTGAACGAGTAGTCCGGGCCGGAGGTGGGCGTCGCCGAGCCGTACTCGTAGCCGGACGGGGGACCCCACGAGGCGTTGGACCCGCCCCCGGTGTCGGACCCCTCGGTGATGCCGTAGGTGATGACGGCGACGAGCCCGATCAGCCAGCCGGCGAACAGCCCGAACAGCATCCCGGCCGTCAGCATCGCGTAGTAGGTGTCGCCGCGGGCGAACCTGGTGCCCGCCGGGTCGAAGGCGCTGAGCACCAGCGAGGTCCCGGCGATGGCGCTGCCGGCGGCCACGGCCAGCCCGGCGGCCGCCCCGGTGGCGAACCAGGTCCCGGCGAACAGCGCCCAGCGGCCCCGGCCGGCCGCCACGCCGCGGCAGACCAGCATCGTCAGCAGGAACAGGAACAGCACGGCCAGCAGCGCCGAGGCCAGGTAGCCGGCGAAGATCCGGCCCGACTCGCCCGAGGCGGGGGAGGCCCGCCAGTCCAGCGCGCTGAGGGCCTGCACCGGCGTGGCCGTCCAGCTGTGCACGGTGTCGTCCCTCTCACCGGTCATCCGCGCCAGGCGCCAGGTCCTCGTGCCCGAGTTGTCGAACGCCGCGACCAGGATCAGCAGCGCCAGCGCCGAGATCCCGGCTATCAGCGTTCCGCGCCGGGCGGAAACGGTCTCCGTCATCCAAAAGCCCCCTGTCGACTGTCCGCTCCCTGACATTCTGTCCTCGGGATCTTGCCGTGGGTAGCCCCGCGGTTACCCGCGCGGGCCGGATCCATGCGGTGCGGGGGAAGCCGGTCCGAGGACGATCTACGCTGAGGAGGTGACCGATGACGCCGCACGCCCGCCCGAGCCCGCGCCCCGCACCACGGCGGCGTCCCGCACCATGCTGTCCCACATCATGGGACCCACGGAGGTGAACCTGCTGGGCACGGTGCACGGCGGCGTGGTCATGAAGTTCGTCGACGACGTGGCCGGAGCGGTCGCCGGCCGGCACTCCGGCGGCCCGGCGGTGACCGCGGCGATGGACGAGATGCAGTTCCTGAACCCGGTCCGGGTCGGCGACCTGGTCCACGCCTACGCGCAGGTCAACTGGGTGGGCGCGACCTCGATGGAGGTCGGCGTGCGGGTGATGGCCGAGCCCTGGAACGAGGCCGGCACCGCGCCCCGCCACGTGGCCAGCGCCTACCTGGTGTTCGTGGCGGTCGACGACAAGGGCCAGCCCCGGGGCGTGCCGCCGCTGGTGCTGGAGACCGACCTGGACCGCCGCCGCCACGCCGAGGCCGAGATCCGCCGCAGCCACCGCCTGGCCCGGCGGCGCGCCATCCAGGCGGCCCGGGCCGGGGCGGTGGGCGGAACCGGATCTGCGCCCGAGGCCGAGGGGGCGGACGCGTGAGCGCCGCGGACGGAAGCGCCCAGCGCCTGCGCCTGGTCCCGGGCACCTTCGTGGTCGAGCACCTCCCGGCCGCCGTGGCCCCGCCGAACGGCTGGATCGCGCTGGTCCGCGCCCCCGAGGGCCTGACCGTGGTCCGCGAGGTCGTTGAGCGCGACTCGGCCGGCGCGGACCTCTGGCGCGCGCTTTACGGCGGCGACTCCGCGCACGGCCTCGACCTGCCGGGCATGCTCGCCGCGCTGCTCGGAGCCCTGGCCGCCGCGGCGGTGCCGGTCTTTGTCGCCTCGACCTTCCACGCCGACCTGGTGCTCGTGCCCGAGCACGCCGTGGAGCGCGCGGTCGAGGCGCTGCGGTCGGCGGGCCACACGGTCGACTGAGCGCCGGACCACAGCGGGTGGTGGGCTCGGGCTCGGCCCACGGTCCGCCTAGTGGCAGATGTCCGAACTCGCCGCTCGCACCGCCAGCGGCGTCGCCTCGGCGACGTGGACCTTCTTCGCATGCTTCTTCGCCGCCGCGGCCGCCTCAGCGGTCGTCGTCGCATCCTGGGTATCGCCGGTGCTGCCTGCACTGCTTGCACTCGCGCTCGGCGCGGGCGCCTGGGCCGCCGAGGGCGCGGACCCCACCGCCGAAGCCGCCACCGTCTCCACCGGCTCGTCCTTCCGCAGCGCGTCGAACAGCCGCTGCGCCACCGTCCCGTCCCACAGCACCGTCGACCCGATCCCCGGCGCCTGGTAGTTCACGTCCGCCAGCGGCATCGAGACGAAGCGGATGCGCTCGCGCGGCAGGTTCTTGACGGCCAGCGCCAGCTTCAGCATGTCCTCGGTGCTCAGCGCCGAGTCGGTCCGCACGGACGCGGCCGCGGCGCGCACCAGGCCGGAGAAGCGCGCCGGATCGGCCAGCACGTCCGAGGACGCCACCCGGTCCGCCAGCGAGCCCAGGAACTGCTGCTGGCGGTGGATCCGGCCCAGGTCGCTGCCGCCGGTCAGGGTGTAGCGGGCGCGGACGTAGGACAGCGCCTGCACGCCGCCCACGTGCGAGACCCCGGCCGGCAGGTCCAGGCCGCTGAGCGGGTCGTGGGCGGCCTTGGGCAGGCACACGTCCACGCCGCCGACCGCGTCCACGATGGCGGAGAACGCCGAGAAGTCCACCTGCACGTAGTGGTCGACGCGGATGCCGGTGTTGCGCTCCACGGTCTCTACCGTCAGCGCCGGGCCGCCCAGGTCGAGTGCCGAGTTGATCTTCGCCTTGTGCTCGGGCCGGGTCGCCGTCGCCGGGATCGTGACATAGGAGTCGCGCGGGATCGACAGCAGCGTCAGCGACTTCTTGTCCGCCGCCAGCTGCGCCAGGATCATCGTGTCCGAGCGCTGGCCGTCGGCCGAGGCCTGCGACCCGACGTGGAACGCGTCCTGGGCGTCGGAGCTCAGCCCCAGCCGGGTGTCCGAGCCGACGATCAGGATGTCGGTGGCCGGGGAGTCGGCGGGCCGGTCCGCCAGGCCGCCGAAGACGTCGGCGCGCACCGTCGCGGCGTCCACCGCGTCGGTCACCGACCAGCCGTAGCCGGACACCGCCAGGATCGCGGCGGACAGCGTGCCGCCGGTCCAGGCCGCGGCCAGCCGCACCGCGCGGTGCCGGTCCCGGCGCCGATCGCCCTGCCGATTGCCGTTCCGATCGCCGTTCCGGTCGCTGTGCGGATCGCCGTTCCGATCGCCGTTCCGGTCCCGGCGCGGTCCCGGCCGGCGGTTCGGGCCGCGGCCCCGCGGCGCACCCGGGGCGGGCCGGCGGCGCAGCAGCTCCGCGAGGTTGTCCATCATCCGTCCTCCACGGCGGTTGCGATGCCGGGTCCCCCGCCACGCCCGCGGGCCTTCCGAACAGCCTGTCACCATCCCACCGCACTGTGTGCTTACGCCACGCCGCCGTCGGCCGGGCCGGTAATCTGACCGACGATGAACGTCTCAGAACCCTCCGCGGCGACCACCGGGCAGGCCACGGCGCCCTGGCCCGCGGTCTCGGTGATCATGCCGGTCCTCGACGAGGAGCGGCACCTCGCGCACGCCGTGGCCGGCGTGCTGGGCCAGGACTACCCCGGCGAGCTGGAGTTGATCCTGGCCATCGGCCCGAGCCGGGACCGCACCCAGCAGATCGCCGACGAGCTCTCCGCCGCCGATCCGCGGGTGCGCAGCGTGCCGAACCCCTCCGGGCGCACGCCGTCGGCGCTGAACGCGGCCCTGGCCGAGGCCAAGCACGCCGTCGTGGTCCGCGTCGACGGCCACGGCGAGCTGGCCCCGGGCTACATCTCCACCGCCGTGCGGCTGCTCGGCGAGACCGGCGCGGCCAACGTCGGCGGCGTCATGCGCGCCGAGGGCGTGACCGTCTTCGAGCAGGCCGTGGCCCGCGCCATGACCAGCAAGCTCGGCGTCGGCAACGCCCGCTTCCACACCGGCGGCGAGGGCGGCCCCTCCGACACCGTCTACCTCGGCGTGTTCCGCCGCGAGGTGCTGGACGAGCTCGGCGGCTACGACGAGCACTTCACCCGGGCCCAGGACTGGGAGCTGAACCACCGGATCCGCGAGTCCGGCCGGCTGATCTGGTTCGACCCCAGCCTGTCGGTGACCTACCGGCCGCGTCCGAGCTTCAAGGCGCTGTCCAAGCAGTACAAGGAGTACGGCCGCTGGCGCCGGGTCGTCATGCGCACCCACGCCGGCACCGCCAACCTGCGCTACCTGGCCCCGCCCGGCGCGCTGGTCGCGGTCGCCACCGGCACCGTCGTGGGCCTGGCCGGCCTCACCGGCGGCCCGGCGGTCGCCGCCCTGGGCTTCGTGGTCCCGGTCGGCTACCTCGGCGCGCTCACCGCCGGCGCGCTGTACGAGTCGCGCGGCCTGCCGGCCGGCGTCCGGGCCCGGCTGCCGCTGGTGCTGGCCACCATGCACGGATCCTGGGCCTACGGGTTCCTCACCTCCCCGGCGCGCCTGGCCAAGGCCGTCGGCAAAGCCGCCAAGAAGTAGCCGCACATGCGCATCCTGATGCTGGTCATCTCCAACGTCGCCACCGACACCCGGGTGATGCGCGAGGCGGCGGCGCTGGCCGACGCCGGGCACGCCGTCCACGTCATCGGCAAGGACGTCTCCACCGGCTACGAGCCGCCCTCGGGCGTCACCGTGGCCAGCGTCGGCGCCGGGTCGGCCTTCCGCAAGGAGGGCGCGGAGTCGCTCGGCGCGCGCCGCAAGCTTCCGCCGCACCTGCGGGCCGCCCGCTGGCTGCTGCTGCCGCAGCACCGCAACTCGGCCTTCGCCGCGTGGCGCTCCAAGGCCGGGCAGCTGGCCGCCGAGGCCGAGTTCGACGTCGTGCACGCCCACGACTTCAACACTCTGGCGCTCGGTGCGGAGCTGGCGCGGCAGCACCGGGTGCCGCTGGTCTACGACACCCACGAGCTGTGGCAGGGCCGGCCGCGGGTGGGCCGGCCCACGCCGGTGCAGAAACGCCGCGAGGCGCGGCAGGAGCAGGCCTGGGGGGCGCGCGCCGCGACGGTGATCACGGTCGGCGAGGGCGTCGCCGACGCGCTGCGCGAGGCCTACGGCTGGCGCCACGTGGAGGTCGTGCGCAACACCTTCCCGCTGCCCGAGGGCGGCCCGGTCGAGCCGCCGGCGGCGGCCTCCGGGGCGGTCTACGCCGGCCGCATCGCGCCGTTCCGCGAGCTGGAGGCCATCGCCGGGGCCTCGGAGCTGGTCCGGCCGCTGCGGATCGTGATCGCGGGCCCGGCCGACGACACCTATCTGGGGTCGTTCGACGGCAAGGCGGCCGAGGTCGTCGGCCCGCGTCCGGTGGACGAGGTCGACGCGCTGCTGCGGGAGCTGGGGATCTCGCTGGTGACGCACTCGGACAAGTGGCTGAACCACCGGCTGGCGATGCCGAACAAGCTGTTCCACGCGGTCCGCGCCGGCGTGCCGGTGGTCGGGACCGATGTGCAGGAGCTGCGGCGGGTCGTCGAGCAGTACAAGCTGGGCGCGCTGTACCGGCCGGGCGACGCCGCGTCGCTGGCCGAGGCGCTGCGCGAGGTGGCGCAGAACTACGCGACCTACGCGGCGAATGTCAGGTCCGCGGCCCCGGCGCTGAGCTGGGAGGCCGACGCGGGGGTGCTGAGGGGGATCTATGAACGGCTCGTCCCACGAGCTGATTGACTACGGCCGCTTCGCCGAGCGGTTGGCCGCCCAGCGGGCGGAGCCGGACCCGGCGAAGCGGTGGGACCTGTACCGCGCGTTCCAGCAGGAGTGGGGATACGTCCCGACCGGGGGACGGCGCTGGTCCGGCGGGGAGCAGTCCGAGGCCGAGGCCGAGGAGCTCGACCCGGAGGAGCTGGCGGCGCTCGTCCCGCCGGAGCGCGTGCCGGCGGCGCTGACCGAGTGGTGGCGGCTGCCGTTCAACTCCTTCGCCGACTCCTGGCAGATGTACTGGACCAATCCGGTGTGGCCGCCGACCTGGCGTCCGGACCCCAGCGGCTACGGCGTGTCCGACGGCCTGGAGCCGGACAGCCCGTTGGCGGCGGATCCGGACGACCTGCGGCTGTGCTGTTTCATGGCCGAGTACGAGTACTGCAACGAGTGGGCGTATCTGAGCACTGAGGGGCACCTGCCGGACCCCCGGGTCTTCGTGTCCACCGACGACGGCTGGACGCTCCAGGCCGACTCGATGTCCGAGTTCTTCCTGGTGCTGGCCGTGACCGGGCTGCCGGACACGCTCGCGTGGCATGCCCGCTGCGACGAACGCAAGCTCGGCGACGGCGGTTTCGACGCGATGGCGGCGCGCATCGCCGGCACGCTGCCCGAGCTCGGCTTCCACCCGTGGCGCGAGCTGACGATGACCAAGGTCTTCCACGGCGGCCCGGACGTGCTGGCGAGCGTCGATCCCACCGGGGACGACTTCCGCCTGTGCGCCTACGGCCGCACCGAGGAAGCCCTGCGCCGGCTGCTCGGGGAGCTCGGCGGCGAGTGGGAAGTCCGCAGGCCCCGTCCGCCGAGGACACCGGAGGAGAGCAAAGGATGATCGACTACGGCCGGTTCGCCGAACGGCTGGCGGCGCAGCGCGCGAATCCGGACCCGGCCCGGCGCTGGGACCTGTACCGCGAGTTCCACGCCGAATGGGGCTTCAGGCCGGTGCGGGAGCCGGAGGCGCTGTCCGGCTACATCGCGGACCTGGTCGGCGAGGCCGGCACCGACGATCCGGAGGAGGACCCCGGCATCCCGGAGGCGCTGGCCGAGTGGTGGGTGCTGCCGGAGAACTCGTGGCTGTACGCCGAGCTGGACGAGTCCTCGGCGCACTGGCCGCCGCGGTGGTGGAGCCCCGACGGCGGCGACGTGCGGCTGCTGGCGCCGGACAGCCCGCTGGCCGTCCCCGGCTCCGACGATCTGCGCACCGTCGCCTTCATGGCCGAGGCGCAGTACACCCAGGAGTGGGGCTACCTCAGCGCGCAGTCCACGGTCGCCGATCCCCAGGTGCTGGTCACCGAGGGCGAGGAGTGGGAGCCGGTGGCGCCGACGCTCAGCGAGTTCGCGCTGCTGCTGGCGGCGGTGCGGGTGCCGGCGGGCTTCGGCTGGCAGGCGTACCCCGGGGGCGGCGAGGACGAGATCGTCGCGCGGGTCCAGCTGCACTGGCCGCCGCTGGGGCTGCCGACGTGGCGCGAGTGCGGCGCCCAGCTGACCCTGTACGGCGGCCCGGACGCCGTCATCGTCGTCGACGAGGGCTGGGGCGACTACCCGTTCCGGCTGTGCACCCGCACCCGGGAGGCGGCGGAGCTGATGATCGACAGGCTCGGCGGCTCGGACTGGTCGCTGTTCGAGCCGGAGCAGTAGGGTCGGGCCGTGGCTCATCTCCGTGTTCTGTACGCCCCGCGAGACATCGCCGGACAGCCGTCCGAGTGGGCGAAGGCCCTGCGCGCGCAGGGCGTGGACGCCCAGGTCTGGTCGTTCGGGGAGTCCGCGTTCGGGCTGCGCCCGGACCGCGAGTGGATGCAGGACCGGCTGCTGGCCGACCCGATGTACCGCTGGCAGGTGCTGGACGAGGCGGTGCGCGGCTTCGACGTGATCCACCTCCAGTACGGCCGCGGCCTGCTGGACGCCAAGGAGCCGGTGCTGCCCGAGCTGTGGGACCTGCCGCTGCTGCGCTCCCTGGGCAAGCGCGTCTACATGCACTGGCACGGCTCCGACGTCCGCCTGCCCTCGGTCCACGCCGAGCGCGAGCCGGACTCCTACCTGGCCGGCGCGACCGTCGACGAGGACGCGATCCGGGCCCGGGTCTCGGTGGCCCGCCGCTTCTGCGACGCGATGTTCGTCTCCACCGCCGGCCTGCCGGACTACGTCCCGGACGCCGAACTGGTGCCGCTGGCCCTGGACGTCGCGGCCTGGCGCACCACCCGCGGCGCGGAGCCGGCCGTCCCGGTGGTCGTCCACCTGCCTTCACGCCGCTCCACGAAGGGCTCGGACCAGGTCGACGCCGCTCTACGTCCGCTCCACGACGAGGGCGTCATCGTCTACCGTCCGCTGTCCGGCCTGACCCGTGACCAGGTGAAGGCCGAGTTCGCCAAGGCCGACCTGGTGGTCGACTCCCTGACCATCGGCGACCACGGCGTGGTCAGCTGCGAGGCGATGGCCAGCGGCGCGATCGCGGTGGCGCACGTTCACGAGCGCGTCCGCGCCCGCTCGGCGATGCCCGAGGCGGCCGTGCCCGAACTGCCGATCGTCGAGGCCACCGCCGCCACCCTCGCCGACGTGGTCCGCGGCCTGGCCGCCGACCCGGCCGAGCGCGCCCGCCTGCGGACCGCGGGCCTGACCTGGGTGACGCAGCGCCATGACAGCGGCGTGGTGGCGACCCAGCTGCTGGCGGCGTACACCCGCCCGCGCGGCCGCGTGGTCAGTGCCTACCCGGAGTGGCCGGAGTCGACAGGCCAGAAGCGGGTGCGGGAACTGGAGTCCGAGATCGAGCGGCTGCGGGCCCAGCTGGGGCCGAACGGCGAGCCGGTGCCCGGACTGACGCGCCGCGACCGGCTGGAGGCGAAGCCGGGGCTGCATCTGGCGGTGCGGCGGGCGGACCGGGCTTATCGGAGCCTGCGGAAGAAGCTGAGGTAGGGGAAGCGGGGGCGGGCGGGGTCAGGTGCCGAAGGCTTTGACAGCGGCGGCGTCCAGATCGACGGGTACTTTGACGCCGGCGACGTCGAGTACCACCTGGCCCAGGTGAGCGACTTCGTCACCGCGGACAGGCACTTCGACGAGCAGGAGACGATGCCCGCTCCGCTCGATTCGCCACGACGGGATACCGGCGCCGCGATACAGGCTCGGCTTCACACGGCGGTCGTTGACCTGCGATCCGGGCGACATGATCTCGACGGCCAGGATGACGTTCTGTGCTTCGGTGACTTTGTCCGGGGCGTACGTGGCACGCCTGATGACGAAGATGTCCGGCCGTGGCACATTCTCCTCGTCCACGATCACGTCAAGATCCGTGAACACGACGAAGTCCTCCCCGAGGACATCCTCCAAGCGCCGCGCGAGGTGATTCGCGACGATTCCATGCCAGGGCCTTGATGACGGACTCACGGTGAGCGCTCCTCCGATGAGTTCCACTTTGAGCTTCTCGTCCACGCCGAGGGCGAAGAAGTCCTTCGTGGTCAGTGGCTCGGAGGCGTCCATGATGGAGTTCAAGTCGAAACCTCCTTCGATTTCCTCGCCATCATCCGACACGCTCATCGGGCATCAGTCCCTTTCTTTTCCTCTATCTCACCCATTCGGCCCTGGCGATCCGCTCGAATGGGTAACTTCCACTTTCCCTGATCGTTCCGACACAACCCGCGCGCCGTCCCCGAGCCGACCCGCGTCACCGTGGTGCAATGGAACGATGACTCACAGCGACCATAGCCCTCGCGTCGTGATGCTCGTCGGCAACTTCGTCGATGGGGACTCCCGGGTGCAGAAGGAAGCGCGGTACGCCGCGGCGGCCGGGTGGGACACGTACCTGGTGGGGCGGTCGCCCAGTGGGCGGCGCGAGGAGTACACGCTCGGGGCGGCGACCGTGGTGCGGGCCGCCGAGACGATGACCGCCACGCGGTACCGGGCCTCGCATCCGCATCGGCGGGGGGTGCGGGGGATGATCGCCTACCGCTCGTTGGAGCTCACGCGCACGCGGCATCAGCGGCAGCGGCTGCGGCAGCGGGATCTGATGACCGATCGGCTGCTCCTGGCGCGGCGGCTGGCGGGCGGACCGCGGCCCGCGGAGGCGGTGGCGGCGCGCGCGGCGATGGTCGTGCGGGTGCTGGGTGTGCGGCTGCGCGGGCATTGGGTCGCGGCGCGGAAGCGGGCCTTCGACCGGAACTACGCGGCCGCCGCGCAGGGGCCGAGCAACGCGTGGGAGCGGGCCATGGTGCGGCGCGGCGGCGACACGGCGGCGTGGACCGTGCAGCCGCGGCTGGCCGACTTCGAGGACTCCTTCGGGCGGGTCGCCGACGCGCTGGAGCCGGACGTGATCCACGCCAACGACGCCGAGATGCTCGGCGTCGCGGTGCGCGCGGCGGTCCGGGCCCGCCGGGCGGGGCGGCGGGTCGCGGTGGTCTACGACTCGCACGAGTACACCGCCGGCGACCTGCGGCCGGAGGACGTCACCTGGGCGCCGGTGATAACGGCTCAGGAGGCGAAGTACATCCCGATGGCCGACGGCGTGCTGACCGCCGTCGACAACTTCGCCGACAAGCTGGTCGAGCACCACGGCCTCGCGGTGCGGCCCACGGTGGTGCGCAACATGCCCGAGGCGTCGACCTTCACCGTGCCCGGCGGCCGGGGACCGGGAGTGCGCGGGCGGCTGGGCCTCGGGCCGGAGGCGACCGTGCTGGTGTATCCGGGCTCGGTGACGCCGATCCGCGGCCTGGACACGGCGGTCCGCGCGCTGCCGCAGCTGCCCGACGCGCACCTGGTGCTGCTGGTGGGCTCCCGGTCCGGCCACGTCGCCGAACTCGCCGCGCTCGCCGAGCAGCTGCGGGTCGCCCCGCAGTTCCACGTCCTGGACTACGTGCCGGTCGAGGACCTCACCGACTTCATCGCCTCCGCCGACATCGGGGTCGACACCCTGCGCCGCGTCCCGACGCAGGAGCTGACGATCACCACCAAGTACTGGTCCTACATCGGCGCCCGGCTCCCGGTCGTGGTCAGCGACGTCAAGGCCGCCGGGGAGCTGACCCGGCTGCTCGGCAACGGCGAGGTGTTCGAGGTCGACGACGCCGACGGCTTCGCGCGGGCGGTCCGGGCGGTCGCCGCCGACCGGGCGCGCTACGCGGCGGTGTACACCGACGAGATGCTCGCCCGGCACAGCTGGGAGGGGCAGGTCCCGGAGCTGCTCGCGCTCTACGAGCGGGTGAGCGGTCTGCGGCCGGTCCCGCGCGGCGGCGCCGGGACGGTCAAAAATCCGGTCAAAAATCCGGTCGGAGATCCGGTCGGGGATCCGGCCGGGGACCCGGTCACGGGCCCGGCCGCCTCAGCCGCCCCACCGCCCCGCGCGGCATCACCCGAATCGGCTAACGTTGCGGCACCGGATGCCGCCGTCCCCGGGACGTCGTGATCGAACCGGACGCCCCGGACGACGCGGCGCGAGTGACCGACCAGAAAGCCGCCGCGCATGCCTGAGCAGGACCAGCCAGCCCCGTCGGCCGAGCCGGCAGAGTCGGTTTCGCCGGCCACGTCGGCAGGGGCCGCTTTGCCGGCCGAGTCGGCCGAGTCGGCCTCGCCGGAGGAGCCCGAAGCAGCCCCCGCCGCCCGGAACCGCGCCGTGGTCGTCTCCGCCGCGCCGGCCGGCGCCGACCGCGCCGCGCGTGCCGAGGCCGACCGGCTGCTCGCCCAGGGCTACAGCGTCCTGCTGCTCACCCCGGCGTTCGGCAAGCGCAAGCCCGAGGCCTCGCACGGCGGCGTGCACGTCGTCGAGACTCGGGTCGGCACCGCCTTCGACACCGCCCCCGGCGCGCTCGGCAAGCTCGGCCGCAAGGCGGTCCTGAGCACCCGCAACGTCCGCGGCAAGGCGCTCCGCGACCCGGCCGCCACCTGGTCCGCGGCCGACGTCGCCGCCGAGTTCGGCCCCTACCTCGACGCCTTCGCCCCGGACGTGGTCGTGGCCGCCGACAAGACCGCGGGCAAAGCGGCGGCCAAGCTCGGCCGCACCGCTGTCGCCCCCGGCGCGGCGCGGCCCGCCGCCAAGGCCGTGGAGCCGGCACCGTCGCTGCTCATCGGCTCCAACAACAACGCGGGCATGGGCTACGCCTGGGCCCGCGCGGTCGACACCCACGCCGGCATCAGGGCCCGCAACATCCAGAAAAAGAGCTACGCCTTCGGCTACGGCTCGGACATCAAGGCCGAGGACAAGGACTGGGTGGACCCGCTGTGGGGCCTGGGCCGGGTCGCCGACACCCTGGACACCGTCACCCACGTGCTGTCCGAGAGCGGTCTGGCGGTCTTCGGGCGGCTCAACGGCGGGCAGCTCGCCGACGACCTGCCGGAGCTGCGCCGCGCCGGGATCCGCGCCGGGCTGCTGTTCCACGGCTCCGACATCCGCTCGCCGGACCGGCACGTCGAGCTCTACAAGTTCTCGCCGTTCCGGGCCCCGGCGACCGACGAGGACCGGCAGCTCACCGAGGTCCTGCGCGGCAAGACCGCCGAGATGGCCAAGTGGGTCGCCGACTTCGACGGCCCGGTGTTCGTCTCCACCCCGGACCTGGTCGACGACGTCCCGCAGGCCACCTGGCTGCCGGTGGTGGTCGACCTGGCCCAGTGGACCGAGGGCGCCCGCCCGCCGCTGGAGCGCGAGGTGCCGGTGGTGGTGCACGCGCCGTCGCGGCCGTTCATGAAGGGCTCGGACCTGATCGAGCCCACCCTGCGCGACCTGGAGGCCAGGGGCCTGATCGAGTACCGGCGGCTGGAGCACATCCCGCAGGCCGAGCTGGTCGGCGTGGTGCAGGACGCGGACATCGTGCTGGACCACTTCGTGATCGGCAACTACGGCGTGATGACCTGCCAGGCCATGGCGGCCGGCCGGGTCAGCATCGCCAACATCGACCGGCGGGTCCGGGACCGGGTGCCGGCGCGGATCCCCACCCTGCAGGCCGACCCCGACACGCTGGCCGAGGTGATCGAGGGCGTGCTCGCCGACCGGGACGCGGCGCGCGCGGTGGCCGCCACCGGCCGGGCGTTCGTCCAGGAGTTCCACGACGGGCGCAAGTCGGCCCAGGCCCTGGAGCCGTGGCTGCGCGGCTGACGGAGCCGGGATGTTTGTCATATGAGCCGTTGCTAAACTCCGAGCAGCCCCCAGCCTGCCCTCCGGAGGAGAACAGTGACCACGTCCGACCAGCGCCGTCCGCGAGTAGTCATGCTGGTCGGCAATTTCATCGACGGCGACTCCCGGGTGCAGAAGGAAGCACGCTCGGCGGCCGAGGCCGGATGGGACACCTACCTGGTGGGACGCTCCCGCAGCGGCAAGCGCGAGGAGTCCGAGCTCGGCGAGGTCACCGTGCTGCGCCCGGCCGAGAGCATGGCCGCCACCAAGTACCGGACCTACCACCCGCGCCGCACCGGCGTCGGCGGCCTGATCGCGTACTCCACGATCGAGCTCGGCAAGGTCAAGCACCAGCGCCAGCGCATACGCCAGTCCAACCTGGCGGTGGAGCGCGAGCTGCTGGCCCGCAAGGCCGCCGACGGCATGAACCCGGCCTCGAAGCTGGTCGACGAGGCCGTGCTGGCCGCCCGCGCGCTCGGCGTGAAGGCGGCCGGCTACTGGATCGCCGCCCGCAAGCAGGCCCTGGACCACAACTACGCCGCCGTGCAGGATTCCCCGAGCACCTCCTCCGAGCAGCGGAAGGTGCGCCGCGGCGGCGAGGGCGCGGTGTGGGACGCCCAGCCCCGGCTGGTCGACTTCGAGGACTCCTTCGGCCGCGCCGCCGACGAGCTGGAGCCGGACCTGATCCACGCCAACGACGCCGAGATGCTCGGCGTCGCGGTGCGCGCGGCGGCCCGCGCCAAGGCCAAGGGCCGCACGGTGAAGGTCATCTACGACGCCCACGAGTTCTTCGCCGGCGACACCCGCGACAACCCCACCTGGGCCCCGGCGATGGCCGCTCAGGAGGCGAAGTACCTGCCGCTGGCCGACGCGGTGATGAGCCCGATCGAGGGCTACGCCGCCTCGATGGTGGAGTTCCACGGCATCGAGAAGTTCCCCGGGCGCAAGCCGCCGGTCCTGGTGAAGAACATGCCGGCGCTCGCCGACCTGGCCTCGGCCGGCGACGACGTGCCCGGCGTGCGCGGCGCCCTGGGCCTGGCCGCCGACGTCCCGCTGCTGGTGCACCCGGGCAGCGTCACCAACGTGCGCGGGCTCCAGACGGTCGTCGAGGCGCTGCCGGAGCTGCCCGGCGTGCACGCCGCGCTGCTGGTCGGCCGCCGCGACGGCTACGTGGCCGAGCTGGTCGCGATGGCCGCCGAGCTCGGCGTGTCAGACCGCTTCCACCTGCTGGACTACGTGCCCAGCGAGGAGCTCACCGCGTATCTGAGCTCGGCGACGATCGGCCTGGACACGCTGCTCCACACGCCGATGCACGAGCTCACCATCACCACCAAGTACTGGTCCTACATCAGTGCCCGGCTGCCGATGGTGGTCAGCGACGTCAAGGCCACCTCGGAGCTGACCCGGGAGCTCGGCAACGGCGAGATCTACGTGGCCGGCGACGCGGCGTCGTTCGTCGCGGCGGCGAGCAAGGTGCTGGCCGACCCGAGCGCCTACACCGGCGTCTACACCGACGAGACGCTGCACCGGTACTCGTGGGAGGGCCAGGCCGAGACCATGCTGGAGCTCTACCGGGAAGTGACCGGGCAGGACCCGTCAGCCCTCTGACGAGCGGTCCGCCGCGCCCCGGCCGTCACGTCCCGACCGTCACGCCCCGACTGTCACGTCCCGACCGTCACGCCCCGACTGTCACGCCAGCGCGGTCGGCCGCAGCCGCGTCGCCGCGGTCCCGCCGGAGAGCAGCACCTCGGCGATCCGCTCGCCGGCGCGGCCGTCCCACAGCTCGGGGCGGCGCGGGGCCGGCGGATCGGCAAGCACCCGCTGGGCGATCTCGACGATCCGCGCCGGGTCCAGGCCGGCCAGCACGTTGGTGCCCTCGGTCACGGTGATCGGGCGCTCGGTGTTGTCGCGCAGCGTCACGCACGGGACGCCCAGGGCCGTGGTCTCCTCCTGGACCCCGCCGCTGTCGGTGAGCACGATGCGGGCGCCGGCCTGGAGCGCGACGAAGTCCAGGTAGCCGGCCGGGGGGACGACCCGGATCCGGTCGGTGGCGATCAGCTCGCGCAGCGCCTCCGCCGAGCGCGGGTGCGCCGGCAGGATCAGCGGGAGCTCCTCGGAGATCTTCGTCAGGGCGCTGATCAGCGGGGCCAGGGCCGCCGGGGAGTCGACGTTCGCCGGGCGGTGCAGCGTCACCAGGCCGTAGCCGCCGGGGGTCAGCCCCAGCCGCTCCAGGGCGCCGGAGGCCAGCGCCCGCTCCCGGTTGGCGAACAGCGTGTCGATCATGACGTTGCCGACCAGGTGGATCTGGTCCGCGCGGTAGCCCTCGGCGCGCAGGTGCTCCACGGCGTCGGCGGACGGCGCCAGCAGGTAGTCGGCGAGCCGGTCCACGACCACCCGGTTCACCTCCTCCGGCATCGACCAGTCACGGCTGCGCAGACCCGCCTCGACATGCGCCAGCAGCGTCCCGGCCTTGGCCGCGACCAGGCCGCAGGCCACGGTCGAGGTCACGTCCCCGACCACCACCACGGCGTCCGGGGCCTCCTCGGCCACCACCGGCTCGAAGGCCAGCATGATCCGCGCGGTCTGCTCGGCCTGGGTGCCCGAGCCCGCGCCCAGGAAGCGGTCCGGCTGCCGGATGCCGAGGTCGCGGAAGAACACGTCGTTCATGGCCTCGTCGTAGTGCTGCCCGGTGTGCACCAGCACCACCTCGGCCCCGCGCGCCTCCAGCGCGTCCATGACCGGTTTGACCTTCATGTAGTTGGGGCGGGCCCCCGCCACACAGATGATCTTCAAGGGAATTCGCCGTCTCGCTCGGGTCGCTGCCTGACCCGGCAACTCTAGAACACCGGGGCGAGGCGGCCTCCGGACGGAGGCGGACCCGGAACCGGCGAGGCCCGGCCTCCCACCCCACAGGGGAAGCCGGGCTCCGCCGTCCTACAGCACTTCGACGTTGGCGCCGCTCAGCCGGTTCCGGCAATCGAGGACGTATTCCGCGTGCGCCAGCACCGCGTCGTAGTCGAACTCGGCGTGGTCGGCCAGCAGCACCACCGCGTCGGCGGCGGCGATCTCCTCGGCGGTGGCCTCCACCCGGACCAGCCGGGCGTCGGCGTGGATGTCGTCCACCACGTGCGGGTCCGCGCCGCGCACCTGCGCGCCGAGGTTCAGCAGCAGCTCGGCGACCCGGGTGGACGGCGATTCCCGGGCGTCGGAGGTGTTCGGCTTGTAGGCCAGGCCCAGCAGCAGGATCCGGGAGCCGTTCACGGTCCGGCGGCGGGCGTTGAAGGCCTCCATCAGGCGCCGCACGACGTAGTCCGGCATGTGGTTGTTCACGTCGTTGGCCAGCTCCACGAAGCGGAACGGCACGCCGACGGTGCGCTCCACCTTCCAGGACAGGAACGAGGGGTCGATCGGCAGGCAGTGCCCGCCGACGCCGGGGCCCGGGGTGAACTTCATGAAGCCGAACGGCTTGGACGCCGCCGCGCCGATCGCCTCCCAGACGTCCACCCCCAGCGCCTTGGCGAACATGGCTATCTCGTTCACCAGCGCGATGTTGACGTGCCGGAAGGTGTTCTCGATCAGCTTGGCGAGCTCGGCCTCCTTCGGGCCGGAGACCGGGACCGTGGTCTCCACCAGCGCGTCGTAGAACCCCTGGACCACCGCCAGCGAGGCGGCGTCGATGCCGGAGACCACCTTCGGCGTCTTGTGGAACGGCCAGGCCTGGTTGCCCGGGTCGATCCGCTCGGGGCTGAAGCCGGCGTGGAAGTCGCGGCCCGCGCTCAGGCCCGAGACCTCCTCCAGGATCGGCACCATCAGCTCCTCGGTGGTGCCCGGGTAGGTCGTGGACTCCAGGACCACGGTCGCGCCGGGGCGCAGGTGCGCGCCCAGGGTGCGGGCGCAGGACTCGATGTAGCTCAGGTCCGGGACGCCGTCGCGCAGCGGGGTCGGCACGGTGATCACCGCGAGGTCGAAGCCGGCCAGCGCGGCGGCCTCCGAGGTGGCGGAGTAGGCGCCGGACGCCAGCGCGGCGCGGACCCGCTCGGAGGCGACGTCCTCCACGTACGACTCGCCGGCCGCCAGCTGCTTCACGCGGTGCGGGTCCACGTCGTAGCCCACGACGCGGTGGCCGACTTCGGCCGCCCGGATCGCGAGCGGCAGCCCCACGTACCCCTGGCCGGCGACGACAACGTGCATGATGACTCCGAAAGGTCGAATCCGCTGCGCGCCGCTGAAGGCGCCGCGCCGCGCCAACTCTATGTGAGTGGGGCTGACGTCTCACGTCCGCTCATGTCCTGTATCCGCGCGGTTACGCGGGCGGCCATTGAGCTGTCGGGCCGCCGGGTCGCCGGGCCACTCGGTAGCCGGGCCACTGGGTCGCCGGGGCATTGCGCCGCCGGGCACCTCGGCCGCTGACGACCCGGGACGGGAGCCACCCGGCCTTGCGCCCGGGTACGGCGGTCACAGCCAGCCGCGCCGGGCCGCCTCCACGCCGGCCTCGAACCGGCTCTCGGCACCGAGCCGGTCCATCAGATCGGCCATGATCCGGCGCACGGTGCGCGCCGAGACCCCCAGCCGCTTGCCCGCGGCGTCGTCGGTGAGGCCGTCGGCCAGCAGCCGCAGCAGGTGCCGGTCGGTCGCCGACAGCTCGGCCGCGGCCTCCTCCGGCGCCGGATCGCCCAGCGGGACGGCGTCGGTCCAGATCAGTTCGAACAGCGCGGTCAGCTGGTCCACCAGGCCCGGTTCGCGCACGCACAGCGCGCCGGCGCTGGGCTGCTCCGGGTCGATCGGCACCATCGCGGTGCGACCGTCCACGATCAGCAGCCGGCGGGTGACCGCGGGGGAGACCCGGATCTCGGTGCCGCGCTCGGCCAGCCAGCGGCCGTAGGCCACGGTGTTCGGGTCCTTGCGGACCGAGGCGTGGTACAGCACCCGGGAGCGGACCCGGCGCACCACGTCGTCGTCGATGTTGCGGGAGGCCTCCAGCGAGGCGGTCGGCACCGCGTTGCCCGGCACCATCGACAGCGCCTCCACGGTCGCCCCGGCCAGCAGCTGCTCCAGCTCGGCCTGCACCGCGTCCAGCCCGATCAGCCGCTCGGCCGGCTCCCGGTCGGCCGCCGCCACCCGGCCGGCCGCCACCGCGTCCCGCCCGGCCGCCAGCTCCGCCTCCTGCCGGCGCACCAGCAGCTGCATCCCCGCGACCAGGGACACCGGGTACAGGGTCCCGGAGCGCTCCCGGGACGGCCGCAGCAGGGCCAGCTCCACCAGCCGGTCCAGGGTCTCCCGGATCGTGCGCTCGTCCTGGCCGAGGCGTTCGGCCAGCTCTCGGACGCCCACCGCGGGGTCGGCGAGCATCGCGCTGTACACCGCTTGTGCGAGCGGATCCAGTCCCAGCAAACCCAGCACGGCAGCCCCCTCACAACGGTTCAGCCTCCACGCCGGACCCCATGCTCGCAGCCGAACACCTTGGCGATCAAGGGGCATACGGCACGATTCCGCCGCGCCCCGTCTGGCCGGTCCCGGCCAGGCCTAAGGCGGACGCCCGGAGTCCGTTCCCTGGAGGCGGCGGCGCCGGTGAGACTCGACAGCGGTGAACACCCGGGTGCACACGGGGCCGTTCCCGGTCACCCGGGCTCAACCCAAAAAGAGGATGACAAGCAATGTCTCGTCTCAAGCGTTTCCTCGCCGCCTCCGCCCTGGCTTCCACCGTCGCCGCTACCCCGGTGGCCGTCCCGACCCTTGTCCAGGCCGACTCGGCGACCGCCGGGCCGGGCATCACCCACCCCGGCACCGTCCGCCCCGCGGGGCAGCCGTCCTGTGTCGGGTGCTGGGCCATCATGACCGAAGTGTGAGGGAGAACGACATGGAACTGATCATGGTGGCGGTTCAGCGCTCGGGCCTGGTCGGCGACCGGGGACTGTGCGCGGCGACGCTGCGGTACGCGCTGCAGGCGGTGTCGGGCGGGTCGAAGCGGGCCCTGGAGCACGCCCACGTCGTCGTCGACGAGGCCGGCGTCTACCCCGCGCGCCTGGTGGCCGGGCTGTACCTGGCCTCGGAGCCGGACCTGCCGGGCTCGGCGCGCGAGACCGCGACCGGACTGGTGCGGCGCGCGCTGGCCACGTCCCCGCTGCTGCGGGAGTGGGCGGTGGAGTGGGTCGACGGTCCTTATGGATACGAGCTCCTGGCCGCCGCGGCCGCCTACGAATCCCACGAGCCTTACGGGTCCTATGACGGCTCCATCCGCATCTGACCCTTTCCCGACCCCGCCAGGTCCCGTGTGCCCCGCCGACTTCCCCCCGCGGCGGGGCACACGGTTTTTTCGCGCCGGGTTTTTCCCGCCGCGGGGCTTCACTGTTTCTTCACCACTCGTCGCGGCGGACCAGGGCGGACCAGGGCGGACCAGGGCGGACCAGCGGTGCGTTTCCGCGGGCCGTCCTCGCTCGTTGAACCCCCACATGCGACTGCCTCATTGGCCTCATCGACGGATCGACCCGGCCGCGGCCGCGGTGGCCGTGCTGGCGCTGGCGCTGCGGGTGCCGCTGCTGGTCGCGGCGCTGCCCGGGGTGGGGAACTCGGACGAGCCGCTGAACGTGGCGGTCGGGATGCGGATGGCGTCGGCCGGGACGCTCGATCCGCACAGCTACCGGTACCCCGGGCTGGTGTACGAGGTGGTCGCCGGCGTCGCCTCGGCGTTCCGGGCGGTCGGCGTCCACGTGTCCGCGCACGGGGCGATGCGGATCGAGAACCTCGGGATCGCGCACACCGACTCCCGGCTGCTGATGGTGGCGATCCGGCTGGTCGGGGCCGCCGCGTCGGTGGCGACGTGCCTCCTGGTGTGGGCGGCGGTGCGCGAGACGCTCAAGCGCGTCGGGGTGCCCGAGAGCTGGGGACGCGGCGCAGCGGCGCTCGCCGCGGCCACGGTCGCGGTGTCTCCGCTGGCGACGGCGAACAGTGCTTATGCGACGCCGGACGTATATGCGGGCTTCGCAGTAGCGCTGACGCTCTATGGAACTACACGTGTACTTGGCGAGGCGCGCTATGGAACGTTGCTGTGCGGCCTCGGCGTAGGACTTGCCTTAGGCGCCAAGTACTTAGCGGTCGCGGCGCTTCCCGTGGTTGTCGCATATGCGATGAGTCCGGGCCGGCGCAAAGATCTTCTCAAAGTCGCGGGCCTCGCCGCCGTCGTTTTCCTTGCCACGACCCCGGCGATCCTTGTGCACCCCGGCGCGGTCCTGGCCGGGATGGAAGCCGAGGCCATCCACTATGAGACCGGCCACGTCGGGGCCGAGGGCGGCGCGCCCCTGTACTACCTGAACGCCCTCTTCCGCGATCAACCGCTGTTGGTGGACGCCACCGGCGTCGCCGTTGTGGCCGTCTTCCGCACCCGGGGTCTGATTCGCAGAACGTTGATCGCGGGCCTCGCCTATGCGATTCCGCAGTTTCTCCTCCTGGCGGTGATGGCGGTGCGATTCGACCGCAATCTGGTGCCGCTCACCCCGGCTCTCGCAATCCTGGCCGGCATCGCCGTCCCGACCATGATTCCGCACCGCCACCGCCGCGCCGCCATCGCGATCACCGTGGCCGTCGCCCTCTTCCCGGCCGTCGCCGCCGCCCGCCTCTACCCCCGCCTCGACGAGCACGCCCGCGTCCAGGCCGCCGCCTGGGTCTCCCGCCACATCCCCGCCGACCAGCCGGTGGCCGTCGAGAGCTACGGCCCCTGGCTCGACCCGGCCCGCTTCCGCCTCGTCCCCCTGACCTTCGCCGCCGACCGCCCCACCGTCGAGGCCCGCGCCCTGATCCTCACCGAACACGCCGCCGGCCGCTTCCTCGCCGCCCCCGCCGACCACCCTCGACAGACCGCCGCCTACCGCGAGCTCCTGACCCGCTACCGCCTCGCCGCCCGCTTCACCGCCGGCTCGTGGATCGAGGTCTATGTGCCGCGGTGACGCGGTTGGATCACTCGTTCGGACGGTGCCGCAGGTGCGGGGGTTGTTTACGCTAGGCGTGACGACGTGAACGCAGGGAGGTGTGTCGGGTGAAGGCGGTCGAGGATCGCGATGTTCAGTGGATATTGCAGGCATTCCTGGAGCTGGAGGCGAATCTGCCGGAAGGCCTGCGGGCCGAACTCATCGATGGAGAGATCGTTTTGGTCCCTCCTGCCGATGGCACCCACGAAAACGTCGTCACTCGGATCAGCCGCCAGATCATGGCGAATTGCCCAGATATCGACATCTGGACCGGGAAGGGGATCGAGACGCCCCGTGGGCGCTTCATCCCCGATCTGGTCGCGGGTCCCGTGGGCTTCGTCATCGGGATGCCGTCCTGGGCCCCCGCCGACGGGTTCCACCTTGTCGTCGAGGTCACCTGCTCCCGGCCCGACGACGACCGGCACGCCAAACGCCTCGGCTACGCCGAGGCCGGGATCCCGCTCTACCTGCTGGTCGATCGCGAACGGGGCGACTGCGTGCTCCGCGCGGAGCCCGAGAACGGCGACTACCGCGCCGGCCACCGCGTCCCGATCGGCGAAGCCGTCCCGCTGCCCCAGCCCTTTGGATTCGCCCTCGTCACCGACAGCTTTCTCCGCTAGGCCCTTCCCGCATTAGCATTCCCGTGTGACAAATGAACGCCGCCCCCGAGTCGCGATGCTCGTCGCCAACGACGTCCGGCTGGACTCGCGGGTGCAGAAAGCCGCCTACAGCGCCGCGGAGGCCGGCTACGACGTCCTCCTGCTCGGGTACGAGCCGAGCCGCAAGGGGCGGCCGTCGCGGCCGGCGTTCATCGGTGCGGCGCAGGTGGTGCGCACCGGGCTGCACAACAAGTGGCAGATCGCGCAGTGGCCGTTGAAGGACGGCGGGGCGCCGTCGCTGCGGCTCATGCCGTTCCGGGCGCTGTCGTTCGCGTCGTCGATGGACTACAAGCTGCGGCGGCGGATCGTGCAGCGGATCAAGGAGCCCGGCACCGGGAACGGGAGCCCGAAGCACCGGGCCAAGGAGCTGCTGTGGAAGGCCTACTTCCGGGACGGTGACTGGCGGCGCACGGCGCGGCACCTGCTGTGGCTGGAAGCCAGCTGGGCGGCGCTGATCGAGGAGTTCGAGCCGGACATCGTCCACGCCCACGACATGCACACCCCGGGCATCGCGGTGCGGGTCGCCGAGCGGCTGGCCAAGCAGGGCAAGCGGCGGCCCAAGGTGCTGTACGACGCCCACGAGTTCGTGGCCGGGGTCTCCATGCCCGAGCAGCGGCGGCTGGCCTACGTCGGGCTGGAGGGCGAGTACGTCCGCGAGGCGGACGCCGTCATCACCGTGTCCCCGCTGCTCGCGCAGTGGCTCCAGGAGCGCTACCACCTGGCCGAGACGCCGGGGGTGGTGGCCAACGCCCCGATGCTGCACGTGCCGGGGGAGGAGCCCCGGGACGCGGCGGCCGGCCAGGCCGAGGCGCCGAGCCTGCGCCGGGCCTGCGGCCTGGCCGAGGGCGTGCCGCTGCTGGTCTACTCCGGCGCGGTCTCCCCGATGCGCGGCATCGCCACCATGGTCGAGGGCCTGCCGGAGCTGCCGGAGGTGCACGTGGCCGTGGTCCGCGGCGCCGACACCGAGTTCACCCGGGCCCTGGAGAAGCAGGCCGAGGACCTCGGCGTCCGGGACCGGCTGCACCTGGTCGGCTACGTCGCGCCGCACCTGGTCCCGCAGTACCTGGCCTCCGCCGACATCGGCGTGATCCCGATCCTGCACACCCCGAACCACGAGGTGGCGCTGATCACCAAGTACTACGAGTACATGCACGCCAAGCTGCCGATCGTGGTCTCCGACGTGCAGGCGATGGCCGACTTCACCCGGGATCTCGGCAACGGCGAGGTCTTCACCGCCGGCGACGCGCACGAGTACGCTCAGGCGGTCGCCAAGGTGCTCGCGGACCGGCCCGCCTACGCCGCCCGCTACACTGACGCCCTGCTCGCGGCCAACTCCTGGGAGGGCCAGGCGGAGGCGCTGAGCGCGGTGTACGCACGGCTGCTCGGCCGCGCGCCGGAACCGCGTACGGGGGTCCGGGCGTTCGGTGAGACGGACGGGCCGAGCGCTTAGGGTGTCAGGACGGGGGCTCTCGCCCGGGCGCCGAGCGCCGCGGCGATAGTGTGACCGATGTGATCAGCGACACCAGTTCGAAAGCACGACCCTGACCCCCCAACAGGTGCGATCTAGTAAGTGGAGTGTGAGCGTGGCGACCGCCACCAGTGAGACGGGCTCCGAGCAGGAGGCCCGGACGAGGACCCCCGAACCGCCGCGCCCGGCCGCCGAGCAGGTTCATGTCTTCGAGCCCTACCGTTACGCGCTCCCGAAGCTGGGGCCGTACTTCCGGGACGTGTGGGCCCGGCGCCAGTTCGCCACCCACATGGCCTCGTCGACCCTGAAGGGCCAGCACTTCGACAGCTTCTTCGGCCAGTTCTGGCTGGTGCTGAACCCGATGCTGCTGGCGCTGGTGTACTTCCTGCTGACCAGTGTGCTGGCCGGGCAGGGCGGCGGCATGAAGCACTTCGTCGGGCTGCTGACCGGCCTGTTCGCGTTCTTCTACACGCGGAACATCATCCAGTTCGCCAGCCAGTCGATCACCGGCGGCGGCAAGATGATCATCAACATGTCGTTCCCGAAGATGCTGCTGCCGCTGTCGACGACGTTCACGGCGATGCTGATGTACTTCCCGACGCTGCTGGTCTACGCGGTCTTCTACCTGACGGTGCACCGGTCGTTCAGCTGGAACATCCTGTGGGTGATCCCGATCTTCCTGATCCAGACCGTCTTCAGCTACGGCCTGGGCATGCTGTTCGCGGCCGTGACCCTGTACTTCCGGGACATGTCCACGCTGCTGCCGTACGTGCTGCGGATCTGGATGTACATCTCGCCGGTGCTGTTCTCCCTGAGCTACGTGAAGGACAAGGTGGCGAGCCACCAGCTGCCGCACTGGATCCTGTACTTCTACCAGTGGGACCCGTTCTCGCCGATCATCAACTCGTGGAACACCGTGCTGGTCGGCGACGGGCCGCGGCCCTTCACCTCCGGGGCGTCCTACGCCCCGCAGATCACCGAAATACTGGCCGGCACCGGCTGCGCGATCGTCGCTTTCCTGGTCGGCGCCTGGTACTTCATGTCGAGGGAGCGTGAGTTCGCTGTCCGCCTCTGAAACCGTCGAGACCACCGAGACCTCCGGTGCCGAGCAGCCCGCCGCGCCGGCCGCCGCGTCCGCCAAGGTGATCGACAAGAAGCAGGAGACCCGGCTGGCGATCAAGGTCGAGGACCTGCACCTGTACTACCGCACCAAGGCCGAGGCCAACCCGACCCTGAAGGCCGCGCTGATCCGCAAGGCCAAGCGCCAGAAGGTCGAGCAGAAGGTCATCAAGGCGGTCAACGGCGTCTCCTTCGAGGTGCCGCACGGCACGGTGCTGGGCGTCATCGGCCACAACGGCGCCGGCAAGTCCACCCTGCTGCGCGCGCTGTCCGGGATCCTGCCGCCCACCCAGGGCCGCGTGGAGGTCCGGGGCCGGGTGTCGACCCTGCTGGCCCTGGGCGTCGGCTTCAACCAGAACCTCACCGGCCGGGAGAACATCGTCCTGGGCGGCCTGGCCCAGGGCTGGTCCAAGGACCAGATCCGGGACAAGGAGAACGCGATCATCGACTTCGCGGACCTGGACTCGCTGTCCGACGGCGCGATGGACCGGCCGATGAAGACGTACTCCTCGGGCATGTACGCCCGCGTGGCCTTCGCGGTCGGCGTGCACATGGACCCGGACATCCTGCTGGTGGACGAGGCCCTGTCGGCCGGCGACGCCCGGTTCAAGGAGAAGGCCACCGAGAAGATGCTGGAGCTGTGCGAGAACGCCCGCACCATCGTGCTGGTCTCGCACGGTCTGGAGACCGTCCGCCACATGTCCAACCACTGCATCTGGATGGACCACGGCAACCTGGTGCAGAGCGGCGACCCGGACGAGGTCATCGACGCCTACATCGAGCGCCAGCGCCAGGACCGCGAGGCCGCCGACGCCAAGAAGCGGGCGCTGGAGGCCGCCGAGGCCAAGGAGGACCAGGCCGTGGCGGCGCGGGCCGAGCGGACCAAGGAGGCCCTGCACAAGGCCATCGGAGAGGACGTCTGACCGCCCGATGGCTGCCCAGCTCCCGGACCGCGGGATCGACGTCTCGATCATCACCGGTGGCCACGACGTCGCCGACGCCCGGCTGCACCGGCTGGCCGCCGCGCTGCGCCGGGCCGGCCTCGGCGTCGAGGTCGTCGGGCTCGGCGCCGCCGAGGCCGGACCGGTCGACTGCGCCGTGCGCGCGCTCGGCGCCCGCTCGGCCAAGAAGCGGCTCAAGGCCGACCTGACCCTGCCGTTCACGGCCCGCGGCAAGGTGCTGCTGACCGTCGACCCGGACATGGTGCCCGGCGCCACCCTGGCCCGCTGGTTCAAGGGCCGCAAAGTGGTGGCCGACGTCCACGAGGACTACCTGAAGCTGCTCAAGGACCGGGCCTGGGCCCGCGCCTCCTGGAAGAAGGCGGCGGCCACCACCCTGGTCCGGCTCTGCACCTTCTGGACCAAGCGGGCCAACATCACGGTGGTCGCCGACGACCACGTGCCGCCGCTGCGGAGCCGCAGCCGGATGGTCGTGAAGAACCTCCCGGACTTCTCCTTCCTGCCCGGCCCCAGCGAGCCCGACCACGAGGCGCCGCGCGCGATCTACATCGGCGACGTGCGGCGCTCCCGGGGCCTGCAGGCCATGCTGGCGGCGGTGGAGGGCACCTACACCTGGGAGCTCGACGTGGTCGGGCCGGTGCTGAACGCCGACGACCAGGCCTGGCTGGACACCTGGCGCGTTACCTCCTCGGAGCAGGTGCGCAACCGGATCCGGTTCCACGGGCGTCTGGATCCGCAGAAGGCCTGGGCGCTGGCCGACGGGGCGTGGGCCGGGCTCGTGCTCCTGGACGACACCCCGGCCTTCCGCGAGGCGGTGCCGAGCAAGCTGTACGAGTACCTGGCGGTCGGCCTGGCCGTGGTGGCGACCCCGCTGCCGCGGATGGCCGAACTGGTGAAGGAGTCCGGTGCGGGCGAGGTGGTGGCCGATCCGGCCGCCGCGTCGGTTACGCTGCGGCGGTGGTCGGAGCAGTACGACGAACTCCTGCAGGCGCGGCGCGGGGCCCGAGAGTGGGCCGCGGAGCACCTCACCGGGGCCTCGCCGTACGACACGCTCGCCGAGCGGGTCCGCGGGCTGGCCGGGTACCGGTCCGAACGGGCCTGACCCGGACCCCGAGCCGGCCATCGAGCCATCGAGCGCCGAACACCGAACCGAGCCGACGGTCCGGCGCCTGCGAACCAGGCGCGGCCGCATGAGCGATCCCGGAGAACCGAGAGTGACTGAACAGAAGCAGGGTAGCCGGGAAGGCGTGCGGATCCTGCCCAGCGCCGACGTGGACGACCGCGCCGAGATCGGCACCGGTACCAGCGTGTGGCACCTGGCCCAGGTGCGCGAGGGCGCGCGGATCGGGCGCAACGTCGTGATCGGCCGCGGGGCCTACATCGGCCCCGACGTCCCGGTCGGCGACAACTGCAAGATCCAGAACCACGCCCTGGTCTACGAGCCGGCGGTGCTGGAGCCCGGGGTCTTCGTCGGACCGGCCGTGGTGCTGACCAACGACCACTACCCGCGCGCGGTCAACGCCGACGGCACCCCCAAGTCCGCGCACGACTGGACGCCGGTCGGTGTCACGCTGCGCGAGGGCGCCGCGGTCGGCGCGCGCTCGGTGTGCGTGGCGCCGGTGACCGTCGGCCGCTGGGCCCTGGTCGCCGCCGGATCCGTGGTGACCAAGGACGTCCCGGACTTCGCCCTGGTGGCCGGGGTCCCGGCCCGGCGGATCCGCTGGGTGGGCAAGGCCGGCGCGCCGCTGGAGGACCGCGGCGAGGGCCTGTTCGTCTGCCCCAAGGACGGATCCGAGTACGTAGAGATCGACGGTGTTCTGAAGGAGAAGGCATGACGCTCCCGTTCGTTCCCCCGGCCCGGCCGGTGACCGGCGAGGATGAGATCGAGGCCGTGGTGCGCGTCATGCGGACCGGGCAGGTCGCCGCCGGGCCCGAGGTCGAGGCGTTCGAGGACGAGTTCTCGCGGCTGGTCGACGGCCTGCACTGCGTCGCGGTGAACTCCGGGACCTCGGCCCTGCACCTGTCGGTGCTGGCGCTGGGCGTCAAGCCCGGCGACGAGGTGATCATGCCCTCGTTCTCGTTCGCCGCGACCGCCAACTCGGTGGCCATCGTCGGGGCCGTGCCGGTCTTCGTCGACATCGAGCGCGACTCGTTCTGCGTCGACCCGGCCGCGATCGAGGCCGCGATCACCGAGCGCACCGTCGCGATCATGCCGGTGCACCTGTACGGGCACCCGGCCGCCATGGACGCGATCACCGCGATCGCCCGCAAGCACGGCCTGAAGGTGATCGAGGACTCGGCGCAGGCCGTCGGCGCCGCCCTGAACGGCAAGGCGATCAGCACCTTCGGCGACGCCGCGTGCATCAGCCTGTACCCGACCAAGAACATCCACTCCATCGAGGGCGGCATCGTCGTCACCCCCGACGCCGAGGTCGCCCGCCAGGTCCGCCTGCTGCGCAACCAGGGCATGGAGGAGCGCTACAAGAACGAGGTCATCGGCCTGAACAACCGGCTGTCCAGCGTGCACGCCGCGGTCGGCCGGGTGCAGCTGGGCAAGCTGGCCGGCTGGACCAAGCAGCGCCAGGAGAACGCGCGCTACCTCGACGCGCACCTGCGCGGCGTCGTCGTGCCGCCGGTCGCCCCGGGCGTCGAGCACGTCTACCACCAGTACACCGTCCGGGTCGGCGCGGAGGTCGAGGGCGGCCGCGACGGCCTGGCCGCGCGCCTGGCCGAGCGCGGCGTCGGCTCCGGCATGTACTACCCGATCCCGATCCACCGCCTGCCCTCCTTCCAGCGCCCCGATGTGCGCTCCCGGGTCTCCGGCGAGCTGGTCGAGACCGAGAAGGCGGCCGCCGAGGCGTTGTCGCTGCCGGTCATGCCCACCCTGACCCAGGAGGACCTGGAGCGGGTCGTCGCCGGGGTGAACGCGCTGTGAGCGGCGGCAACGGGGGCAACGGGGGCAAGCTGCGCGCCGGGCTGATCGGCCTGGGCATGATGGGCCGGCACCACGCCCGGGTCCTGGGCTCGCTGGACGGCGTCGAGCTGGTCGCGGTCGCCGACCCGGGCGGCGACGCGCACGGGGTGGCCAACGGCCGCCCGGTGCTGCGGGACGTCCAGGAGCTGATCGCGGTCGGCATCGACTTCGCGGTCGTCGCGGTGCCCACGGTGTTCCACACCGAGATCGGCCTGGCGCTGGCCGAGGCCGGCGTGCACGCCCTCATCGAGAAGCCTTTAGCTCCCGATGTGGACTCCGCCACGCGGCTCGCCGAGACCTTCGAGCGGGCCGGCCTGGTCGGCGCCGTCGGGCACATCGAGCGGTTCAACCCCTCGCTCCAGGAGCTGCGCAAGCGGCTGGAGCAGGGCGAGCTGGGCGAGGTGTTCCAGGTCGTCACGAGGCGGCAGGGCCCGTTCCCGAACCGGATCGCCGATGTCGGCGTGGTGAAGGACCTGGCGACCCACGACATCGACTCCACGGCGTGGGTGACCCGGCAGCCGTACACCTCGATCTCGGCGCACACCGCCTACCGGTCGGGACGCGAGCACGAGGACCTGATCGCGATGACCGGCCGCCTCGGCGACGGCACCGTGGTCAACCACCTGGTGAACTGGCTGTCCCCGATGAAGGAGCGGGTCACGATCGTCACCGGCGAGAAGGGCTGCTTCGTCGCCGACACCCTCACCGCCGACCTCACCTTCTACGCCAACGCCTCGGCGCCGACGATCCACACCTGGGAGGCGATGCAGGCCTTCCGCGGAGTGTCCGAGGGCGACATGGTGCGCTTCGCCATCGCCAAGCCGGAGCCGCTGCGCACCGAGCTGGAGGCGTTCCGGGACGCGGTCCTGGACGTCGACGGCGGCCGGGACCGGGTGGTCAGCATGCGGCAGGGCCTGCAGGTCGTGCGGGTGGCCGAGGCCGCCCTGACCTCGGCGGCCAAGGGCGCGACCGTCGAACTGTAACGGTATGTGAGCACGCTGTTACGGTGTTTGGGGCCCTCGCTCCGGGATAACCTGGGGCGGAGGCCCTTACGCATTCCTTACCCCGGTTTGACGCCCTTCACGAAACTCTAAGGGTCCTCACGGACACTGATCTCTCCACTCGGGACGAGTCCGTACAGTGCCTGATGAAAGGGGCTGGATCCTTGGAGAACGAGCAGCCTCCTCCTCACGTCAGCGTCGTGTTGCCGTGTTATAACGAGGAAGCCCATGTCTTGTTGGAGATCCGGCGCATTTGCGCCGCTCTCGACGCCGCTGGTTACCCGTACGAGGTACTGGCCATCGACGACGCGTCGACCGACGGGACGTTGGAGGTGCTGCGCAAGGCCGAGATCGACTTCCCCAACGTGAAGGTCGTGGCCTTCACGCGCAACGGCGGAGCCGGCACTGTCCGCCGGATCGGGTCGAAGATGGCCGCCGGGGACATCGTGGTGTGGACCGACGCCGACATGTCCTACCCGAACGAGCGGATCCCCGAGCTGGTGGAGATGCTCGACTTCGACGCCTCGATAGACCAGGTGGTCGGCGCGCGCAAGGCCGAGATGGGTTCGCACCGGCTGCTGCGGATCCCGGCGAAGTGGGTGATCCGCAAGATCGCCGAGAAGCTCACCAACCAGAAGATCCCGGACCTGAACTCCGGTCTGCGCGCGATGCGCCGCGAGGTCGCGCTGCCCTATCTGCGGCTGCTGCCCCCCGGCTTCTCCTGCGTCACCACGATCACGCTGGCGTTCATGTCGAACCAGAAGAACGTGGTCTACACGCCGATCGACTACGCCAAGCGGGCCGGCAAGTCCAAGTTCAAGTTCGTCAAGGACGCCTACCGGTACATCCTGCAGGTGCTGCGGATGGTGATGTACTTCAATCCGCTCAAGGTCCTGATGCCGCCGGCCCTGTGGCTGGTCGGGATCGGCGTGGTGAAGGCGGTCTTCGACCTGGCCACCCACCCCTTCCGGTTCGCTCAGAACACCGCGCTGCTGCTGCTCAGCGGCTTGATCATCGCATCGATGGCATTGCTGGCCGACCTCATCGTGCGCTCCCGGCCCGAGTGAGCGCCCGCGGGTGGGGCGCGCGGCTGGTCACGGCGTGCGCCGTGCTGGCCGTCCTCTACCTGGCGGTCGGGGGCATCGCCGGGCAGCTGGCCGGACGCACCGTGCTGGCGGACACCGACTACATGGTGCGCTACGGCGCCTACGCCAACGCCGGGTTCGCCGAGTCCCAGAGCAAGAACCTGATGCAGTCCGACGTCTACAGCTCGGAGATCCCGGCGGAGTACCTGTTCGCCAAGGGGGTGAAGTCCGGGCAGCTGTCGGCCTGGGACCCCTACATCGTCGGCGGCACCCCGCTGGGCGGGATCACGAACAACGCGCTGGCCTCGCCGGTCACCGCCCCGTTCTACCTGCTGCCGGCCTGGCTGGCCCCGGCCTACGAGCGGCTGGCCGAGGTGGTCGTCGGCCTGGTCGGGCTCTACCTGTTCCTACGGCGGCTGAAGCTGTCGCCGCCGGCCGCGCTGCTCGGCGGGATGGCCTACGTCTCCGGCGCCTACATGGTGGCCTGGCAGGGCTGGCCGCAGACCCGGGTCGGGGCGTTCGTACCGCTGGTGTTCTGGGCCGTCGAGCGGTTCCTGCAGCGGCGCCGGATCCGGGACGTGGCGGTGCTCGCCCTGACCGTCGGAGCGCTGCTGCTCGGCGGCTTCCCCTCGGTCGAGGGCTACGCGCTGCTGACCGCCGGCGTCTACGCGCTGGTGCGGACCCGCCGGCTCGGTGAGCTGGCCGGGCTGGCCACCGGCGTGGCGGCCGGCATCGGGCTGGCGATGTTCCAGCTGCTGCCGTTCGCGCGGTTCTACTCCTCGTGGCTGATCGAGGGGCGCGGGCAGACCGGCGTCGACCACCTGAACCCGGCGTCGTTCCTGACGTCGTTCGCGCCGTGGGCGTTCGGCGGGGTGGCCTCGGACGGCTCGCAGCTGTGGATCCTGGACCAGAACGCCGTGGAGTCGCTGTCCTATGTCGGGGCGGCGGTGCTGGTGCTCGTTCTGGTCGCGGTGCTGGCCCTGCGCCGCGGGCGGGCGATCCTGCCGCGCGGGGTGTGGGTGTTCTTCCTCGCCGCCACGGCGGTGTGGATGCTGCTGGTGTACCGCGGCGGATGGCTGCTGGGCGGGCTTCAGGACGTGCCGGTGCTGAGATCGCTGTTCGCGGCGAACTTCATCGGGCGGGCGCGGGCCGTCACCGGGCTGCTGCTGGCGTGTCTGGCGGCGGTCGGATTCGAAGTAGTGCTGCGGCGGCGGTCGGAGACCGTCGCGCAGGACTGGAACGCCACGCAGTACCGCAATACCGTGCCGATCCGATGGCTGCGCCGTCCGGCGGTGCGGCGGTGGGCCGACCCGGTGTGGGCGGCCTGCGTGCTGCTGTTCGTGGTCGTCATGGCCTGGCGGCTGCTCGCGCAGGGCCGCCGGATCGCCGTGTCCAACGGCAACTCGCGGGTCAACGGCACCGGCTCGGCCGTCGGGACCTTCGACGCCGAGATCGGCAAGGGGCTGCTGCTCATCGCGCTGGCCGCGGTGCTGGTCGGCGTGCTCTGGCTGGCGGTCCGCTACGGAGCGGCGATCAAGCGGGCCGGCGCCGTGCGCTCGCTGGCGGCGTGCGGTGTGCTGGTGATGGTCGCGGTGGAGGGGACTTCCTTCATCGGGACCTACACGCCCGGCTCCGACCGGGCGACCTTCTACCCGATCACCGACACCCAGCAGTTCCTGGCCGCGAACCTCGGCAGCTCCCGCTACGCGAGCACCTCCGAGGCGTCGGTGCTGGGCACCGACTCGGTCTACGGCCTGCGCGCGCTCAACGGGCACTCGTTCCTGAACTCGGCGTTCGCCACCCTGGTGCAGGGCGTCCCCGGCAACCCGGTCCCGGCCCCGACCCGGCTCCAGTTCAGCGCGGACACCGCGCAGGCGACGAGCCCGATCCTGGACCGGCTGGGCGTCGCGTACTTCACCGCCGCGCCCAACGAGGCGGTGTTCGGCACCCGCGTGGACGCCGTCAGCGACGGGACGTCCCTGCTGCTCCAGCCCAATGTGCCCACGCAGGTGGCGCTGCCGATCGGCGACGACGTCCGGGCCCTGGGGCTGATCCCGTCCGGTTCCGCCGACGACGTGTTCGCCTACGCGCCCAAGTCGGCGAACGACTGGATCGAGGTCTCGGTCAGCGACGGATCGGGGGTCGCCACCTCCACCAAGCGGCTGACCACCGGGATCAGGACCGGCGTCGAGTTCGACGTGCCGGTGGCCCTGGACTCCGCCGCCGCGCACGGTCCCCGAGTGGCCACCATCACGCTGCACACGGCCAAGACGAAGCCGCTGGCGGTCCGGGCCGACGCCGGCGCGGTGGCGCTGGCGACGGTCGTGGACCCGGGCGACGGGCTGCGGCTGGTGTACGCCGGATCGTCGGTGATCTACCAGCGCCTCAACGCGCTGCCGCGGATCCGCTGGGCGTCCTCGGCGGTGGTGGTGCCGAACACCGCGCAGCGGGTGCAGCTGCTGGCCTCCGGAACACTGGACGACTCGACGGTCGTGCTGAACAGCGGGACCCCGCTGACCGGCCCGGCCGATCCGTCGGCCTCCGGCACGGCCTCGCTGACGACGCTGGCCGACGGCACCGACTCGATAGGGGTGACGCTGAACACCACGGCCCCGGGCTACCTGGTGGTGGCGGACTCCGACCAGGTCGGCTGGTCGGCGTCGGTGGACGGGACCAAGGCCCGGCTGGTGCCCGCCGACCAGGGGCTGGTGGCCGTGCTGGTGCCGGCCGGGACGCACACCGTCACGCTGCGGTACTCCTCGCCGGACGGAGGGCTCGGGGCCTACGCGAGCGCCGCCACGGCGTTCGGGCTCGCGGGCGGGGTCGGCGTGGAGACCTGGTACGCGCGGCGGGGACGGACCGTGACCTGGGAGTTCATCGTGTTGCGCGGGCGTTCCAAGAGCGCTGTGGCGGCGGGGCCGCCGGGGCCCGGACCGGGCGCCGAGGTGGAGGCCGACCTGGCGCGGCGAGCGCTGGAGCGCGATGTCGGCGGGGGCGATGGCGGTGGCGACGGTGGGGGCAGCGGGGGAGTTCTGGAGGACGCCGGTGTGTGAGGCGGCTCGGGACGCGGTGGCCGTCGGCTGTGACTGTGGCCGGGGCTGTGGTCGCAGCCACAGCCACAGTTACGGCTACGGCCATGGCCGCGGCGGTCGAGCCGGGCCGGGCCGCTCGGGCGGGTCCCGGCCGTGAGGGGCGGCGGGACCGAGCGAACCGGCCGGTGCGGCCGGTCACTTCCGTCCGGTCGCCCCGGCCAGTTTGGCGAGCAGCGGCTGGACGACTCGTTCGGGCGTGAAGCGCTCGTGCGCGGCCCGGGTGGCGGCCTCTCGCAGGCGGCGGAGCTGCTCGCGGTCGTCGGCCAGTTCCCTGAGCACCGCCGCGAGCGCTTCCGGGTCGCCCGGCGGGACGTAGCGGACGGCCTCCCCGAGCGCGTGGCGCTGGGGCGGGGTGTCCGAAGTGACCACCGCGCAACCGGCCGCCGCGCCCTGATAGACCTTGTTGGGAACCACGCGCAGGGCCTTCTGGCTGGTGCCGAAGATGCCGAGGCAGACGTCGTGCTCCGCCACGAGAGCGGGCAGCTCGGCGGCCGGGACCCAGTCGAGCCAGGTGACGTCGGCCGCGTCCCCGGCGTTGCCGACCGTGGCGGCCTTGTCCTGGCCGTCGCCGATCATCGTGACCGCCACCGGGGCGTCGGCGAGGCGGGCGATGGCGGTGCCGATCGTCGTGGCGCCTTGCAGCGGTGTGAACAGGCCGTAGAAGACGACCCGCAGAGGCTCCGGCCCCGGTTCCTCGGCCTGGCCGTGCTTGAACCACGCCTCCGGCGCCCCCACGGGGACGACCACGGCCCGGGCGCGGAACCGGGCGGGCAGCGCTTCCCGGTGCTCCTCGGTGTCGACCACGACGATCCGCGCGGCGCCGAGCGCGGCGGCGTCGACGGCCCGCAGCACCGGCTTCCACAACCCCCGGCCCAGCTGGCGGTCCCGGGCGGTGTCGGCGGCGCCGACGAGATGGTCCAGCACCACCCGGCGCCGGCCGAACAGCAGCCGCGCCAGGTGCACGTCGAAGTGCCCCAGGTAACCGACCACCACCACGTCCGGTCGCGGCCCGCGCAGCGCGCCCCGAACCAGCCGCACCCAGCACCGTGCCAGCCGCACTCCGAGCGCGGGCGCTCGCCAGGGCTGGGCCAGTATGCGGACGCGCGCGGCTGTGTCGAAACCGAGCGGCGCGTTACACTCGCGGACCTCAAGACCCGCAGCGCGCAAACCCTCGGCGATGACTTCCACGCGAGGGTGGGTAGCCACATCGTAAGTGCCGAAGATCAGGACTCGCATGTTCAGCCACAGTAGCGGCTCACGCCTTCCCCGACGTGCAGGGGCGGATTCTGGGGCTGGTGCCGGGAATCCGGCCGGGCCGGACGGGGCTGGTGCGTCGGACGGGGCTGCCGGTCCGGACGGGGCGATTACGCCGATCGAAGCGGCGGAGGCCGCCGAACCGGTGGTTTCCGAGTCGCGGAGGCCTTCGGTGCCGGATGATGATCCGGTGCTGGATTTCACCGACGGGGCCACCATCGAGCTCGCTGTTCCGCCGCCGGGCCGACCGGTGTCCGGCCTGGACGCGGGCGGCGCGGACGGCGTGGATCTGACCGGCACGGGCGGCGCGGGCGTGACTGGCTCGGACACGACCGGCGCGGCCACGACCGGCGCGACCACCGGGCCGGCCTCGGACGCCGACGCCGACGCCGTCCTCGCGCCCACCACCACGGGCCGCGGCCAACTGGCCAGGCTCGGCTTCCTCGCGCTCACGCTCGCGGCCGGCATCTATGCCGTGGTGCGCCAGTGGGCGCGGGTCCGGGCCGGGTTCGAGGAGCTGGGCCCGCTGCCGCTGGCCGCCGCCCTGGTGCCGGCGCTCGGGACGATCACGGCGATGATGCTCGCGTGGCGCGGTCTGTTGGGAGCGCTCGGATCGCCGCTGGCGGTGCGCCCCGCGGCGCGTGTCTTCTTCGTGAGCCAGCTCGGCAAATACCTTCCGGGCTCGGTGTGGCCGGTCGTCGCGCAGATGCAGCTGGGGCGCGCGCACCGGATTCCGCGGGCGCGCAGTGCCGCGGCCGCCGCGTTGGCGATGCTGGTCTCGCTGGCGACCGCGTTGCTGGTGGCGGCGGCGACGCTGCCGATCGCCGGGGGCGCCGGCGGCGGGTACCTGTGGGCGTTCGCCGTGGTGCCGGTGCTGCTGGCCGGGTTGCATCCGAGAGTGGCGAACCCGTTGCTGCGCACGCTGTTCCGGCTCACGCGCCGGCCGCCGATCGAGCCGCTGACCGGTGCCACGCTGGTGCGGACGGCGGCGCGGGGCTTCGCGGGCTGGGTGGCCGCCGGGCTGCACATCTGGGTCCTGGCCGTGGCGCTGGGGGCGCCGGCGTGGCACACGTTGCTGTTGGCGATCGGTGGCTACGCCTTCGCCTGGAGCGTCGGGTTCATCATCGTCTTCGCGCCGGCCGGAGCCGGGGTCCGCGAGCTGATTCTCGTCGCCGCGCTTCAGCCGGTGCTGGATCCGGGGAAGGCGACGGTGGTGGCGCTGGCTTCCCGGCTGGTGACGATCGTCGCCGATCTGGTCGCGGCGGGAATCTGCGCGCGGGAGGAGCGAGGCGGAGGCGTGCTGACCGCCGCCGCCCCGGGCCCGACCCGGATCTAGGACTCTTGGCTCCGGGACTGCTTGCTTCAGGACTCCGTAGCTTCAGGACTCCGTAGCTCTAGGACTCCTTCGGCGGCAACGGCGGCATCCGGAAAGCCTTGCGCACCACCGGATTCCGCTTCACCGCCAACTCCGTCGCCGCCATCCGCCAGCGCACGTAGCCCTTCTTGGAGTACCGCCACTCCCGCTTGTGCCGGGCCCAGTCCACCTTGCGCGGCTCCGGAACGGCCCCCAGCCGCTCCGACGCCAGAGCCTGGTACTTCTCCTGCAACGACTTCCGCAGCGCCGCGTCCTCGGCGTCCTTGTTGACGCTGCTGATGTTCGCGTCGTGGCGTCGGTACAAGAACGTCGGCTGGCGCGAGTACACGAACTTGCGACCGTCGATCAGCAGAGTCGCCCACACCGGGTACAGCATCTGGGCCAGCAGCGCCGGATCCAGTTCCACGGACTGGATCAGCTCGGTGCGGACGAAGGCTCCGTCGTTGACGTCGATGCGGCCGATCAGCAGGTCCCCGAGATGGGCGGCGCGGCGGCGCTTCGCGTGCTGGCGGTTCAGCTGCCCGTCGGTGATGTAGTACGAGGCCGCGCTGACGTCGGCGCCTTGGCGCATGTTGCGCAGATGGAGCGCGATGTGCGCCGGGAGCATGATGTCGTCGTCGCCGAAGATGGTCAGATAGCGGGAGCGCGCCAGGGAGACGCCAAGAGCGATGGCCGCGCCGGGGTCTTTGCGGCCGTCGTGGACCTCGACCCGTTCGTAGTCCACGGTCACCGCGGTTCCGGCGGCTTTCGCCTCGGCGCCGAGGCGGTTCACCAGTTCGCGCGTGGAATCCGTCGGGGAGGCGTCGTCCACGACCAGAACGCGGACCGTGGCG
Organism: Catenulispora yoronensis; assembly: GCF_039531695.1. Taxonomy (NCBI): domain Bacteria; kingdom Bacillati; phylum Actinomycetota; class Actinomycetes; order Catenulisporales; family Catenulisporaceae; genus Catenulispora; species Catenulispora yoronensis. The sequence goes on along the minus strand of NZ_BAAAQN010000063.1, from coordinate 25,503 downwards.
CCGAGGCGGTCGGAGGCCGCCCGCGCGGACGTGACGATCGAGTCCACCGTCTGCTTCAACAGGTCCGGGCGCTCCCGGGTCGGGACGATGACGGTGAGTTCAAGGTCGGTCACGGTACTCCTCAGCAAGTAGACGGCATAAGGGTATTTGAAACTGGGCCGGGTACGCTTGCGTCCTGCTACGTGTAGGAAGCCGATAGCCGAACCTGGAGTCCCGAGCACTGTGAAGATCAGCGTCATTGGAATGGGCAAGATCGGCCTGCCGCTGGCCGTGCAGTTCGCCTCGAAGGGCCACCAGGTCTACGGCGTCGACGTGATGCCGCGGGTGATCGATCAGATCAACGCCGGGGTCGAGCCGTTCCCGGGCGAGGCCGAGCTGGACGTGCGGCTGCCCGAGGTGGTCAAGGCCGGCCTGCTCACCGCGACCCTGGACGGGGTCGCCGCCGTGGCGGACAGCGACGCGGTCGTGGTCGTGGTGCCGGTCGTGGTCGACGAGGAGGCGGTCCCGGACTTCCGGGCCATGGACGCCGCCACCCAGACCATCGCCGCCGGCCTGAAGGAGGCCGCGGCCGAGGGCCGGACCGGCATCCTGCTGAGCTACGAGACCACGCTGCCGGTGCACACCACCCGTGAGCGCTTCCTGCCCGCGCTGGAGGCCGCCTCCGGCCTGAACGCCGGCCGCGACTTCCTGCTGTGCCACAGCCCCGAGCGGGTCTACACCGGCCGGATCTTCGCCGACCTCCGCAAGTACCCGAAGCTGGTCGGCGGGATCGACGCGGACTCGGCGGCGGCCGCGGTCCGCTTCTACGAGGAGACGCTGGACTTCGACGAGCGTCCGGATCTGAAGCGCGGCAACGGCGTGTGGGACCTGGGCTCGGCGGAGGCCGCCGAACTGGCCAAGCTGGCCGAGACCACGTACCGGGACGTCAACATCGGCCTGGCCAACCAGTTCGCGCGGTTCGCCGACCGGACCGGCATCGACATCTTCCAGGTCATCGAGGCCTCCAACAGCCAGCCGTTCAGCCACATCCACCAGCCCGGCCCGGCGGTCGGCGGCCACTGCATCCCGGTCTACCCGCGCTTCTACCTGTTCAACGACCCCGACGCCACCATCGTGCGCGCGGCCCGCGAGTCGAACCTGGCGCAGCCGGTCTACCTGGTCGGCCTGCTGGAGGGCCTGCTCGGCGGCGGCCTGGCCGGCCGCAAGGTGCTGGTGCTCGGCGCGGCCTACCGCGGCGGCGGCGTGAAGGAGACCGCGTTCTCCGGCGTCTACGGCCTGGTGTCGGCGCTCGCGGCCAACGGCGCCGAGCCGTACGTGTCGGACCCGCTGTACACCGCCGAGGAGCTCGGCGCGCTCGGCCTGCCGGCCTACGAGCCCGGCACCGAGGTCGAGGGCGTCATCGTGCACACCGAGCACAAGCAGTACTGGGAGCTGTCGGCCGACGAGTTCCCCGGTGTCAGGGTCCTGGTCGACGGCCGCAACGTCACCGACCCGGCCAAGTGGGACGGTGTCGTGCGCAAGGTGCTCGGCGTAGCCTGATCCGGATCGGCCCGCACGGGCCGGACCGGGAGGGGGCGGGCATGGCGATCCGGGCGATCATCCTGGACATCGGCGGGGTGCTGGAGCACAACCCGAGCCTGGGCTTCGACGTGAAGTGGGAGCCCGAGTTCGGGGCCGGCTGGCCGGACCGGGTCGGCGCCGTCATCGAGGCCGGCGTGATCGGCGCCATCACGCTGGAGCAGGTCCACCAACAGGCGGCCGCCGCCCTCGGGGTGTCGGTGGACCGGTTCGAGGCGTACATGGACGACGCCTGGATCGAGTACGTCGGCAGCTACAACGCCGAGGTGGCCGAGTACTGGAGCGCCCGCCGCGCCGAGGGCTATGTCACCGCCATCATCAGCAACAGCTTCGTCGGCGCGCGCGAACGCGAAGAAGCCGCGCACCGCTTCAGCGAGCTGACCGACATCCTCGTGTACTCGCACGAGGTCGGGCTGCAGAAGCCGGACCCCGCCATCTACGAGCTCTGCCTGGAGCGCCTCGGGATGCGCCCCGAGGAGACGGTGTTCGTGGACGACCACGAGCCCAACTGCGAGGCGGCCCGGGCCCTCGGCATGGCCGTCGTCCACTTCCGGGACACCGAGCAGGCCCTTCGCGAACTCGACGAAATACTTCGCGAGAACCGATGACTTCGCGGGCCTGAGATCGTCTATACAGGCATGAGTGAGCTCAAGCCCCTGCGCGTGAAGAACCTGTCCCTGCCCAAATACGACCTCGCGGTGCTGGACTGGGAGGACGTCGAGGCGGCCGTCGCCGCGGCGGTGGCCGGTCCGGGCCGGCCCTGGTTCCTGACCACCGTCAATCCCGACGGCTCGCCGCACACCACCGGCTTCGGCCACCTGTGGCTGGACGGCGCCGTCCACTTCACGACCGATCCCGGTGTCCGCAAGACCCGCAACCTGGTGGCCGATCCGAGGTGCAGCGTCGCCGCCCCGGTCACCGGCTTCGACGTCACCTTCGACGGCGAGGCGCGCCGCGTCACGGACCCGGCCGTGGTGACCGAGGTGGCCGCCCGCTACGCCGCCCTGGGCTGGCCCGCCGTCGCCGAGGGCGACGTGGTCACCGCGCCGTTCAGCGCGCCGAGCGCCGGACCGGGCCCGTGGCAGGTGTACCGGATCGACCTGCTCGCCGCGGTCGCGCTGAAGAACGACGGCACCGAGGGCGGCGCGACGAAGTGGTGGTTCCGTTAACCGGACCGGTTCGGGGACATGCCGCGCTGACCGGGTCGCTGACCGGGCGCTAACCGGCGGTGGTCTGCTGGCCCTGCTTCGCCGACAGCGCCAGCACGTCCACCGGCACCGTCCGGTCCTGCCGCATGGCGTCGAACAGCTCCTGCGCCTTGGGCGCCAGCTGCACCCGGTTCGGGTCCGGCTGGTACCACTCCCACGGCACGGTCAGGTAGGTGATGTTCTGCCGCGGCACCTGCTTCAGGTCCGAGGCGAAGTCGGCCAGCGCGTTCAGCGAGCCCAGGCCGGGGTCGGTGGTGAGCGCCTTGGTGGCGGCGTCCAGGACCTTGTAGAGCTTCTTGGGGTCGTCCAGGGTGCCGTTGGTGTTCAGGGTGTCCAGGGCGGCGTTCAGGAACTGCTGCTGGCGGCTCATCCGGCCGATGTCCGAGCCGTCGCCGAGATTGTGCCGGGCCCGGACGAAGGCCAGGGCCTGCTCGCCGTTCACGACCGTGGTGCCGGCGGGCAGGTTCAGGTGCGAGTCCGGGTCGTCGACCGCCTTGTCCAGGGTGACCGGGACGCCGCCCATGGCGTCGACGATGTTCTTGAACCCGGTGAAGTCCACCACCAGCACGTGGTCGATGGTCAGGCCGCTGACCGCCTCCACGGTCCGCACGGTGCAGGCCGCGCCGCCGGTGGAGTAGGCGGAGTTGAACATGGCCAGCTGCGTGGTGGAGACTCCGCCGCCGGTCTTGGTGCAGGAGGGCACCTGGACCATCGTGTCGCGCGGTATCGAGGCCACCGTGGCGCTTTTCCGGTCGGCGGCGACGTGCAGCAGCATCGTGGTGTCCGAGCGGGCGCCGGAGTTCTTGTCGCCGTACTGGCCGTTGTCGCCGTCGCGCGAGTCCGAGCCGATCAGCAGCACGTTCATCGCGTCGTGCTGGGTCCCGGTCGCCAAGGTGCCGCCGCCGGCGGCGACGCCGGTCCCGGACTCGGTGTGGATGTCGACCGTCTTGATGTTGCTGTTCAGGTTGTTGTACGCGGTCCACAGGCCCACGGCGCCGGCGACGGCGAGGACCGACAGGGAGGTCGCGGAGATGGCGACGACGCGGCGGCGGGTCATGAAGCCGCGGTCGGCGGGGCTCGCGTGACGGCGGGAGCGGCGGGAGCCTGGGGCGCCGCTTTCGCGGGCGGCCGGGCCGGAGGTCTGGTCGTCCATGATGAGACGACACTATGTCATCTTCGTATTAATCTCGTCTTAAATGTCCGCGTTGTGTGACAGGTGTGCGAACAGCCGGTCACAGTGCTCCGAGGGAGCGCTGCGACCGGCTGTCCGATGACCGGCGGTGGGCGGTCGGACCCGCTGCGTAGTGCGGCGGGCCGATCAGTAGCCGTTGGTGATGCCCGAGCAGATGTCCTGGTCGGCGGTCCGGGAGTTGGCCGCGATGTCCGAGGGCAGCGGCGCGCCCGGGGTGGAGCCGCCGCTCGGGCTGCCGGAGGCGGTGCCGGACCCGCTGCTGGAGACGCTGCCGGGCTTCGGGTGCGAGGTGGCGTAGTCGTCGCCCAGGGTCAGGACCAGCTGGGTGCCGCGGCCGCCGCCCTCGACCTTCGCCCCGGGGAACAGGGTGGCCAGCTGGCGGGCCGCCGCCTCCTGCTTGGCGGTGGCGTAGACGATCGTGGTGACCGTGCTGTGCGCCGGCACGGTGTGGCTGACCACCGCGTTGTAGCCCTGGGCCTGCAGCGAGGTGGTGGCGTCGGTGGCCAGGCCCTGGGCCGTGGTGCTGTTCAGCACCCGCACCGAGATGGTGGCCGGGGAGATCGACGGCGCCGGCGGGGCCTGGGTGGTCGGCGCGGCGCTGCTCGGCGCGGCCGGCGCGGTGGTCGGGGTGGCCGTGCCGGCGTTGCCGGCGGCGTCGGAGCCGTCGAGCAGGGTGTCGCTCTTGAGGTGGTCCCAGATCACCTGGGCGGCGGCCTTGTCCATGTCGACCCGGCCGTCCTGGGTCCGGTAGTGGCCGGGCAGCGTCATGAACTGGATGTGCGCCGGGTTGATGCCCTTCATCGACGAGGCGAAGTTCATCAGGTCGTTCAGGGTGCCCAGGTCCTTGTCGAAGGTGGCGTACTTCAGGGCGTCGTTGAAGATGGAGCTGAGCGTGGTCGGGTCGTTCAGGACGCCGTCGCTCTCCATCTTCTTGATCATCGAGCCCAGGAACGCCTGCTGGCGCCGGGTGCGGCCGATGTCCGAGCCGTCGCCGAGGCCCTCGCGCTCGCGGACGTAGTCCAGGGCCGTCTGGCCGCGCACGACCTGGATGCCCTTCTTCAGCGAGATGTGGTCGCCGTTGACGTTGTTCACGTCCTTGGGCACGCACACCTGCACGCCGCCGATGTCGTCGGTGAGCTTGGCGAACGCCGAGAAGCCGACCACGATCGTGTGGTCGACGCGGATCCCGGACATCGCCTCTATGGTGTTGATCTCGCAGGCCACGTTGCCCTGCGGGGTGTTGCCCACGGCGAAGGCCGCGTTGAACTGGCTGGTCTGGACCCCGGTGTGGCCCTTGGCCTTGTTGTTCGGGTCCAGCTGGCACGACGGGATCTGCACCATCATGTCGCGCGGGATCGAGATCCCGACCGCGTGCTGGTGGTCGGCGTAGACGTGCAGCAGGATCGAGGTGTCCGAGCGGGCGCCGTCGCCGGTCTTGCCGCCGCCGAAGGCATTGTTGCCGTTGTCCCGGCTGTCCGAGCCCACCAGCAGGATGTTCTCCGGGCGCTGGCCCTGGGCGTTGACCTGGGCCTCGGCCGGCCGGTTGTCGGCCAGACCGGTGTCGCTGAAGGTGTTGATGCTGCCGTTGAAGTGCTGGTAGGTGAACGCGCCGGTGCCGATCACGGTGAGCACCAGCGAGGCCGCGGACACGCCGATCACGCCCCGCGGCGCCAGCCACCCGCTCCGTCCGGCCGGTATCGACGCGCCGCGCCCGGTGCGTCCGCCGCGGCCGGCCGGTCCGCCGGTCCGGCCCGGACCGCCGGGGCCCCCGGGACCGCCCGATCCGCCCGAACCGCTTGGGCCGCTTGGGCCGCTCTGGCCGGGCACCGACGAGCCGCTCCGCGCGCCGCGCCGCGGCTCCCGCGCCGGGGCGTCGTCGAACTCGTACGCGTCGCTGTACCCGGACGCCGGCTGGCCGCCCTGCCGCCCCGCGTACCACGCGTCGTCGGATTGCCGGGCCGCCCGCTCCCACGGGGCCGGCTCGGCGTTGCGCTCGCCTGCCACAGAATCTCCTCACACCGGGGCCCGCGGGTTGCTGGGCCCGAGTCGCGACCGCGGTCCCTCCCGTGCGACGACCTTAGTCGACCGAGAGGACGCCGAGAGTGCCCTCGGCGGTTCCGCCTGCGCCGCCACCTCCTTGCCCCAGAGAGGTGACGCGTGCGTTCACCTTCTCCGCGGCCATCCGTCCCGGCAGGCGCGCCGGGTCGACGTTCCGGCACAGTACCAAGGAAGCGCCGGCCGCGAGCTCGGAGGTCAGCGCCGCCCGGATCTCCGGCCGCGAGGCGAAGCCGCAGCCAGCCAGGACCCGGCTGCCGGGGCCGAGGTTCCAGCGGGCCGCCGCCTCGACCGCGTCCCGCGCCAGTTCCGCCTGGGTCCAGGTCTTGCCGTCGGCGATCAGCGCCGGGACGTCCGGGCCGACCGGGGTGTAGGCGGCGAAGGAGTCCGGCTGCGCCGGCGCCACCGCCGCGTAGTCGGTGAAGCCCGCCGGCACCTGCTGGAACGGCGCGCCCAGCGGCCGCAGCGCCAGCGCGATCCGCTCGCCGCGGCAGGCCAGCGCGTCGTCGAGCCGGTCCGGCCCGGCGACCACGGCCGCCGCCCGCTCCACCGCCGCCGGATCCTCCCCGACGCTGGCCGCCACGCCGGCGATCCAGCAGGCCAGCAGCCAGATCGGGGTCTGCCAGTGGGTCGGCAGCAGGACCGCGATCTCCTCGCCCGGGGCCAGCGCCAGCTCGTCCTGGATCAGGTTCGCCGTCTTGGCCACCCAGTTGTCCGTCGTGGCGTACGACAGCTCCACGCGTTCGCCGGTGTGGTCGTCGTAATACGTCAGGAACGGTCGGGAAGGGCCCTGTGCGAGCGCGGCGCGCCACAGGTCCGGGAAACTACTGTTCGCTGCGGTCACGCCGAGAGGATACGGGGGAAACAGCTTGCTGTTGTGCAACCGGCCCGTCGGCGACCGTTTATGCTGGCCCGCACGGCCGTGCGCCGGTGGACGCGGCCGGGCGGCAGGCACCGACGCGGGCAGCGGACGGCCCGCGGAATGAGATTGAGGGGAACGAAGAGTGACCGAGGCGATCCTTCTGGTGGGGGGCAAGGGCACCCGCCTGCGCCCGCTGACGGTCCGCACCCCCAAGCCCATGCTGCCGGTCGCCGGGGTCCCGTTCCTCACCCACCAGCTGGTCCGGGCCAAGGACGCCGGGGTGCACCGCGTGGTGTTCGCCACCGCCTACCGGGCCGAGGTCTTCGAGGAGTACTTCGGCGACGGCGCCGAGCTGGGCCTGGAGCTGGAGTACGTCACCGAGGAGGTGCCGCTGGACACCGCCGGCGCCATCCGCAACGTGGCCGACAAACTCACCAGCGCCCCGGACGAGCCGGTCCTGGTCTTCAACGGCGACATCCTCTCCGGCGTGGACATCCGCGCGCTGGTGGACGCGCACCGGGCCCGCGGCGCCGACGTCACCCTGCACCTGTCCCGGGTCACCGACCCGCGGCCGTTCGGCCTGGTGCCGACCGACGCGCAGGGCTGGGTGACGGCGTTCCTGGAGAAGCCGCAGCGGCCCGAGGACATCGTCACCGACCAGATCAACGCCGGCTGCTACGTCTTCCAGCGCTCCCGGATCGACGAGATCCCCACCGGCCGCCGGGTCTCGGTGGAGCGCGAGACCTTCCCCGGCCTGCTGGCCTCCGGGGCCAAGGTGCTCGGTGTCGTCGAGCAGTCCTACTGGCTGGACCTCGGGACCCCGACCGCGTTCGCCAAGGGCTCGGCGGACCTGGTGATGGGCCGCGTGACCTCCTCCGCGGTGCCCGGCCCGGAGGCGCGCGAGTACCCGGAGGCGCTGGTCCTGGCCGGGGCCGAGATCGCGCCGGACGCCGTGGTCGACGCCGGCACCACGGTCGGCTCCGGCGCCGTGGTCCGGGCCGGCGCCCGGGTCAGCGCCTCGGTCGTGGACTCCGGCGCGGTGATCGGCGCCGGAGCGCGGGTGTCCGGCTCGATCGTGGGCGCCGGCGCCCAGGTCGGCGCCGGCACGGTCCTGGACGGCGTCGTGGTCGGCGACGGCGCGGTGATCGGCGCCGAGAACGAGCTGCTCGCCGGCGCGCGGGTGTGGTGCGGCGCGGTCGTCCCGGACAAGGCGATCCGGTTCTCCAGCGACGAATAGCGGTGGACTGGCAGACTCGATCGGTCGGCGACGGGCCTAGCGACGGGGCGCGATGACAGAGCACGAGGACATCCGGGCGTACTGGGCTGCCCGCAAGGGCCGGAGCGGCGGCACCGCGTTCGACGCCCACCGCCGCTCGTCCCGCCGCCCCGCCGTCCCGAACGCCCGCTCCGGGTCGCCGTCGTCCGCCGACCGGGAGCAGCCGCCGGCGGAGTCGTCGGACCAGTCGGACCAGTCGGCCCCGTCGGACCCGTCAGGGGCGTCGTCGCCGCGGCGGTTCGAAGCCGATGTCCGCGTCACCGTCCTCGTCGACCCCGGCTACGACCTCTCCGCCTCCGTGGGCGCCCTGCGCCGTGGCGCCGGTGACCCCACCTTCCGCCGGACGCCCGACGGCGCCCTGTGGCTCGGCTGCCGCACGCCGGCCGGCGACCCCGGGACGCTGCGCCTGCGCCGCGCCACCCCGGAGACGGTCGACGCCGAGGCCTGGGGCCCGGGCGCGCCCTGGCTGGTCAAGACGCTTCCGGACCTGCTCGGCCTCGGCGACACCGACCAGGTCCGCGCCGAGTTCGCCGAACTCGTCCGCGGACAGGGCAACCGGCAGCTCATCGACTCCCTGCGCCGCAACGCCGGGCTGCGCGTCATCCGCAGCGGCCGGGTCTGGGACTCGATGGTGCCCGCGGTGCTGGAGCAGCGCGTCACCGTGCAGGAGGCGCACCGCGCCTACCAGATCCTGGTCCGCCGCTACGGCGTCCCGGCCCCCGGCGCCCCGGCCGACGTGCGTCTCCACGTCTCGCCGGCGCCGCGCGAATGGGCCATGATCCCGTCCTGGGAGTGGATCCGCGCCGGAGTCGACGGCAAGCGCTCCCGCGCGGTCCTCGGGGCGGCGCGCGTCGCGGCCCGGCTGGAGGAGACCGTCGGGATGGAACGGGACGAGGCGGCGCGCCGGATCCGCACGGTCCCGGGCATCGGCGTCTGGACCGCCGCCGAGGTGATGCACCGCGCGCACGGCGACGCCGACGCGGTCTCGGTGGGCGACCTGCATCTGCCGCGCATCGTGTGCGGCGCCCTCGGCGACCCGGCCGGGCACTGGGACGACGACCGCATGCTGGAGCTCCTGGAGCCCTATCGCGGCCACCGCTATCGGGTCAGCGCTCTGTTGTATCGCTGAGCCGCAGGCCGGTGTGGTGCTCGACCACCCGGGTCAGCATCTCGACCAGCTGGTCCCGCTCGGCCGGGGACAGCGGCGCCAGCAGCGCCTCCTGCGCCCCGGCCACCTCCGCGTCCAGCTCCGCCAGGAACGCCTGGCCCTCCTCGGTGATCCGCACCAGGTTGCGCCGCCGGTCCACCGGGTCCGGCGTGCGCTCCAGGCAGCCCCGGTGCTCCAGGTCGGTGACCGCCGCCGTGACGTCGCTGCGGTCCAGGCCGATCCGCCGCCCCAGGTCGGCCTGGCTGGTCGGCCCGCTCTCGGCCAGCGCCGCGAGCAGCGAGAAGTAGGAGCGGCTGGTGACGCCGGCGGCGTGCATCCGCTCGCCGATCAGCCGGTGCCCCTGGTTCGCGGTCTGCCCCAACAGCCAGGTCGCGCGGTCGCGCAGGCGGGCGGGCGTGCTGAGCGGATCCATGGGCGCAGCCTACTTCCGGGCCGGGGGTTGACAGAAGTCGTTGGTGAGACCAACATTGGTCTCGCCAACGAAAACGTTGGTCGGGCCAACGGAATTCCGGGCCCGGGACGCACAGGGGAGAGCACCATGACCGGCTACGACATCCAGACCCTCGCCGACCGCGCGGAGATCGCCGACCTCTTCACCAAGCTGGGGCGCTGCCTGGACGAGCACCGCTTCGACGAGCTGCACGAGCTGTTCACCGAGGACGTCGTCGGCACCACGCCCGGCGGCACCCAGACCGGCCGCGACGCCCTGGTCGGCCAGGCCCGCCGCAACCACGAGGACTACGACCGGCTGACCCACCAGTTCACCAGCGTGCTGGTGGAGGTCGACGGCGACCGCGCGACCATCCGCGCCTACGTGACCGGCTCCTTCGGGCACGCCGCCGACCCCCGGCCGGAGCGGGTGCTCACCGGCCTGTACCGGAACAAGGTCGTGCGCACCGGGGCCGGCTGGCGGATCAGCGAGCTGACCGTCGAGCCGAAGTTCCGGGTGGAGGCGCCGGCCGAGGGGTCGGGCGAGCGGTCGGGCGAGGGGTCGGGCGAGACGTCGGGCGCGGCCGCGGCGGCAGTGCCGGCCGCCGCTAGCGCACGGTGATGAAGGGACCGGGATCCCGCGGAGGCTGCTGAGGGGGTGCCTCCGCGGGCTTCCCCACCACGATCACGCCCAGCGGCGTCCAGTCGGACGGCAGCTCCAGGGTGTTCTTGACGGTGGCGGAGTCCGCGGCGACCCAGGCGCCGCCCAGGCTCTCCGCCGACAGCGTCACCAGGAAGTTCTCCACGGCGGCCCCCAGGGCCGCGACGGCGAACTCCGAATCGGCGGTCCGGCACGGCACCACCGCGTACGGCGCGCGCTCCAGCAGCGGGTCCGCCAGCGCGTGGGCGAGCGACTTGCGGGCCGTCTCCGACTCGATCAGCGCGAACCGCCACGGCTCCGAGCCGTCGGGCGAGGCCGCGGTCACCGCGGCGGCGACGGCGCGGCGCACCGCGTCCCCCGGGACCTCGTCGGCCGTGAACGAGTCCGTCTCCCGGCGCCGGAGCACCGCCTGGCGCATGGCCTCGGACGTCCCCAGCGAGAACATGTCGTTCTCCGCGGCCCGGATCAGCGGCCGGACGCCCGGCCCGGGCTCGGCCCGCACCAGCTCGGCGAGCCCGCGGATCAGCGCCACCGGCACCCCGTCGGCCTTGCCCTTCACCACCTCGCCCGCCGCCGCCAGCTCGTCGACCACGGCGGCCGCCGTCACCAGCAGCTCGTTGCCGAAGACGTCGGTCGACCCGCGGTGGTCCACCAGCGCGTCGACGTAGGCGCAGCCGATCGCGACGTCGGTCTGGCCCTCGCGCCACGGTCGCCCGAAGGTGTCGGTGACGATCACCCCGATCGCCGCCCGGTACCGGTCGCGCAGCGCGTCGGCCAGGTCCAGCGCCGAGCCGTCCGGGTCCTCGGGCAGCAGCAGCACCGTTCCGGCCGGGGTGTTCGAGGCGTCCACGCCGGCCGCCGCCATCACGAACCCGTGCCGGGTCTGCACGATCCGGGTCGGGCCGCGCCGCGCCACCAGCCGCACCATCTCGGCGTCGATCGCGGCCTCGCGGTCGTCGGCCCGGACCAGCCGGCCCTCGGCCTTGGACAGGATCTTGGAGGTGACGCACAGGATGTCGCCGTCCCGCAGTCCCAGCCCGGAGGCGGTGAGCGCGGCGTCGATCAGCGCCGCCACGTCGTCGCCCGGCCCCACCTCGGGGATCCCGGCGACGGCGTGCACCGTGTAGCCGGCGCCGGCCACGGCTCAGGCCTCCGGCCCGGCGGCGGGCCCGGCGAGCTCGGCGGCCAGGTCGAGCGCGGCCTGCGCCATCGCCCGCGTCGCCTCCGGCGAGGACATCAGCAGCGGGACCGCGCGGCAGGCGATCCCGGCGGCCTCCACCTGCGCGACCGCCGCGCTGTCGGCGTCCGCGTCGACCAGCCAGCCGTCCAGCAGATCGGCGCCGTAGTGCCGGGCGACCGCGGCCGCCGAGACTTCCACACCGACCGCCGCCAGCACCTTGTCGGCCATGCCGCGCACCGGCCCGCCGCCGACGATCGGCGACAGCCCCACGACCGGCGCCGCGGCGTCGGCCACCGCCTGCCGCAGGCCCGGGATCGCCAGGATGGTGCCGACCGACACCACCGGGTTGGACGGCGGCAGCACGATGACGTCCGCCTCGCCGATCGCCTCCAGCACGCCCGGCGCCGGCTTGGCGTCCTCCACGCCGACCGACACGATCGCGTGCGCGTCCGGGGCGTGCATCTTCACCCAGTACTCCTGGAAGTGCACCGCGCGGCGCCCGCCCGGCGCGTCCGCGTCGTCGACCACCACGTGCGTCTCGACCCGCTCGTCGGTGGCGGGCAGCAGCCGCACCGGCAGCTCCCAGCGGGTGCACAGCGCCTCGGTCACCGCCGAGAGCGGGTACCCGGCGCCCAGCATCCGGGTCCGCACCAGGTGCGTGGCGATGTCCTTGTCGCCGAGCGTGAACCAGTCCGGGCCCACGCCGTAGGCCTTGAGCTCGTCGGCCACGCCGAAGGTCTCCCCGGCCCGGCCCCAGCCCTGGCCCTCGTGGATCCCGCCGCCCAGCGTGTACATGACGGTGTCCAGGTCGGGGCAGATCCGCAGGCCGTGCATGGTCATGTCGTCCCCGACATTGCCGATGACGGTGATCTCGGCCGCCGGGGCGGCGGCGATGAGGCCGCGGAGGAACCGGGCGCCGCCGACTCCTCCGGCCAGGGCTGTGATGCGCATACGGGCCAGTATTTCAGGAGGCGAAGCGCTGCCCGGCGGCGTCCCACCGCAGCACCGCCGCCCCGGCCCCGGCCTCGGTGCTCCGCGCGCGGGCCGCCGCCGCCAGATCCGCCAGCGTGACCCGGGGTTCCGGTATCACGATGTCCGGATGCGGCGTCGCGCCGAGGAACAGCGCGACCAGGTCGGGCGCCAGCGTGTCGGGCAGCGGCGCGGGCCGGCGGGCGGTCGTGCCCGGCAGCGTGGACGAGGCCTGGATCGGCATAGGGGGTACTCCGCTATTGCTTCCGGCAGGCGAGGCCGGAGGGGTCGGGTCTGCGGGGGTCGGTCAGCTGGAACAGCGACAGCGACAACACAGACCACGACACGACTCCAGGACGGAGTCCGACGCGGCACGCGCAGCGGTGACCACGGCCGCGGCGGGGAGCAGGCCCCGGCGGCTCTCGGCGGTCACGGTGTGCGCGTTCATGATGGCTCCACCCCACCCGGAGGCCGGGGTCGCTGTCAAGCGCGGTCCGCATGCCGGGTCGCGTATTAGCTCCAACAGGTGAATCGCGTGGTCGCTACCAGATCCCGGCTTGACGGCCCGGTAATGACGCGCGTGTAATTTCAAACGTGTCGTGATGATCTCCGCACGGGGAGTGATCTTCCTCTTCGGCGGACCAGGTAGGGCCAGGAGGCGTGCGGTGGCCGAGGCCGCGGAGTACACACAGAGCGCGGACGAGGCATGCCACGCGGAGGTGTACCGCATCTACCCGCTCCACAACGGGGTCGATGAGGACCGGGGGTGGCAGTCGAGGGCGCTGTGCGCGCAGACCGACCCCGAGTCCTTCTTCCCGGAGAAGGGCGGGTCGACGCGGGAAGCGAAGAAGATCTGCCTCAACTGCGAGGTGAAGGCCGAGTGCCTCACCTACGCGCTGGCCAACGACGAGCGGTTCGGGATCTGGGGCGGCCTGTCCGAGCGCGAGCGCCGGCGGCTCAAGCGCGCCGCGGTCTAGCGCGGGCGGCTCGACGCGCCGTGGTCCGGCGCGGGCGTCGGCGTCGGGCAGCCGCTCCGGCGGTGGCGCTGGCGGTGGTGGCGGTAGTGGTGGCGCTGGCGCCGACGTCGGGCCGGGCGCGCCGTCGGCAGACCGGGCACCGCCGCCCGTTTTTCTCCCCGGCGCCTCCCCACGTTTCCCGGCGTTTCCCCTTTGCGCCAAACGCAATTCGGGCATAACGGCATAGCCTGCCGACGTCTCCACGGCCTCGCGTATGGTGGACCCTCAGTCCGCCCCGGATGCGGGGATCAGCCGAGACCGGGAGTCGTGCCAGCGCAGCATGTCCCAGTACCCAGACTCCGGATACCGGACCAGCGGCTTGACCGCCCCCGGGTCGTCCGCACCAGGGGCCTACGGCGCCCAGCCCGGCGGGACCGGGCAGTTCGCCGTGGCCGACGCCGACGCCCGCCGCCGGGCCGCCGCCGAGGCGGCCGTCAACGCCTTCCCCCAGCACGTGGTCACCGCGGTGGTGGTCGCGCACGACGGCGCGCGCTGGCTGGAGGAGTCCCTCAAGGGCCTGCTCGGCCAGCTCCGGGCGCCGCAGCGGATCCTCGCCGTGGACACCGGCTCCAAGGACGACTCGCTGGCCATCCTGGACGAGAACCTCGGTCCGGAGGCGGTGCTGCAGGCCAAGCGCAACACCGGGTTCGGCACCGCGGTCAACCACGCCCTGAAGGCCGCCCCGGTCGCCGACTTCGACCTCGCCGGCCGCGGCGACGCCCCGCTGGTGGAGTGGCTCTGGCTGCTGCACGACGACGCCGAGCCCGCGCCCGACGCCCTGCTGCGGCTGCTGGAGATCGGCGAGTCGCACCCGAACGCCGGCGTCGTCGGCCCCAAGATCCGCGGCTGGTACGACCGGGAGCAGCTGCTGGAGGTCGGCGTCACCGTCACCAGCGACGGCCGCCGCTGGACCGGCCTGGAGCCCGGCGAGCACGACCAGGGCCAGCACGCCGAGCCGACCCGGGTGCTCTCGGTGTCCAGCGCCGGCATGCTGATCCGGCGCGAGGTCTGGGACCGCCTGCGCGGTCTGGACCGCGCCATCCCGATGTTCCGCGACGACCTGGACTTCTGCTGGCGGGTGAACAACGCCGGCTGGGACGTGGTGCTCGCGCCCAAGGCCGTGCTCTGGCACGCCGAGGCCGCCGCCCGCGGGGAGCGGCGGATCAGCGCCGGCGTCTCGCGGCCGCACTTCGAGGACCGGCAGCACGCGCTCTACGCGGTGACCGTCAACCACCCGGGCCGGTTCCCGGTCCTGACCTTCCTGCGGCTGTTCTTCTGGTCGCTGCTGCGGGCCATCGGCCTGGTGCTGAACAAGGCCCCGCTGAAGGCCGCCGACGAGGTGCTGGCCGCCCTGGCCTACGCCGGCCGCCTGGACCGCGTCATCCGGGCCCGGCGCGCGCGGGCCCGCACCCGCGCCCGGCAGCCCGTGGACCTCTCCGACCTGTTCCCGTCCCGGATGCAGGTGTTCCGCCACAGCTTCGAGGCCGCGTTCGAGGGCTTCCGCACCCGGAACCAGCGCGAGGAGGAGAACGCCCGGGGCTCGGTGGAGTCCGGGCCGGTCTCGGAGGAGGCCGAGTCCTTCGACTCCGGGACGCCGTGGCTGGTCCGGGCGGTCCGGATGCCCGGCAACTTCGTGTGGATCGCGCTCACGGTGCTGATGATGGTCTCGGCCCGAGAGGTCCTCACCGGCGGCCGGCTGATGGGCGGGGCGCTGCTGCCCGCGCCCGACGGCGCCTCCGACCTGTGGCACGACTTCTTCTCGGCCTGGCACGGCGTCGGGACCGGGTCCACCGCGCCCGCGCCGCCCTACCTGGCCTTCGTCGCCCTGGTCGCGACCGTGCTGTTCGGCCACGCCAGCCTGGCGGTGACCGTGCTGCTGCTCGGCTCGGTGCCGCTGTCCGGCCTGACCGCCTACGCGGTGCTCAAGCGCACGGTCGACGCCGGCCCGCTGCGGGTCTGGGGCTCGATCGGCTACGCCGTGCTGCCCGCGGCGACCGGCGCGATCTCCGGCGGCCGGCTGGGCTCGGCGGTCGGGATCGTGCTGCTGCCGCTGGTCGCCTCCGGCGTGCTGCTCGCCATCGGCGGACCGGGCCGCAAGGGCTCGGTGCGCGCCGCCTGGCCGGCCGCCTTCGCCATCGCGGTCGGCATGGCCTTCGCCCCGATCCTGTGGCTGCTCGCGGCCCTGCTGGCGATCGGCGCGACCGCCACCGTGTTCTGGCGCTCGACGGCGGACTTCGCCACGGTGCTGTTCCGCCTCGCGGTGCTGCTGGTGACGCCGATCGCGGTGCTGATGCCGTGGTCGCTGAAGCTGGTGCAGCACCCGACGGCGTTCCTGCTGGAGCCGGGGCTGGCCCCGGTGCCGGCCCGCCAGCCCGACCCGACGCATCTGCTGCTGGCCAACCCCGGCGGCCCCGGGACCTACACCTGGTGGTTCACCGGCGGGCTGCTGCTGGCCGGGCTCGCGGGCCTGCTGCGCACCGGCCCGCGCCGCCGGCTCACCTTCGCCGGCTGGACCCTGGCGCTGGCCGGGTTCGCGGCCGGGCTGCTGGCGCTCCAGGTGCACCCGACCGGCCTGGCCGGCGGCCTGCCGCAGCAGCCGTGGAGCGGAGTGCCGACGGCGGCGGTCGGCTTCGGCCTGATCGTGGCCGCCGTGATCGGCGCCGAGGGCGCGCGCGCGTACTTCCGGGTCTCGCACCTGAGCTGGCGCCAGCCGGCCGCCCTGGTGGTGGCGCTGGCGGCGGTGGCGACCCCGCTGGCCGGGGCCGGATGGTGGGTGACGCACGGGGTGAGCGGCCCGGTGCAGCGCGCCTCGGCGGACTTCCGGCCGGCCGTCGTGTCGGTCCAGTCCGAGCTCCCCGACCAGCCGCGCGCGCTGATCCTGGGGTCGGGCGCGCAGACCGCGATCGGCTACGGCGTGGTGCGCGACGCGGGCGCCTCGCTCGGCGACGCCGACTACCTGGTC
Source organism: Catenulispora yoronensis (assembly GCF_039531695.1). Lineage (NCBI taxonomy): Bacteria > Bacillati > Actinomycetota > Actinomycetes > Catenulisporales > Catenulisporaceae > Catenulispora > Catenulispora yoronensis. The sequence goes on along the minus strand of NZ_BAAAQN010000063.1, from coordinate 8,947 downwards.
CCCAAGGCCGACGCGGCCCGGATCGACAACCTGGTCGGCGGGCTGCTCTCGGACTCCGGCGGCGGCGAGCTCCAGGGCCTGGCGAACATGGGCATCCGGTACGTGGTCGGGATGAAGACCCTGACCCAGGACTACGTGCGGATCCTGGACTCGACGCCGGGCCTGGACCGGCAGTCGCAGATCGAGGGCGTCAACCTCTGGAAGATCGCCACGCCGGCGGCGCGGCTGTCGCTGCGCGGCCCGGGTTCGGAGAACCCGAAGGCGCTCCAGGTGACGGCCGCCAGCGACCGGTCGATGACCGGCACCCTGGTGACCGGCGGCGACGGCCGGACCGTGGTGCTGGCCGAGGACGCGGACTCGAACTGGTCGGCGAAGCTCGGCGGGACCGTGCTCAAGCCGACCACCGTCGACGGCTGGGCCCAGGGCTTCGAGGTGCCGGCCGGCGGCTCGGGCACGCTGACCGTCACGTACTCGAACGTCTCGCGGACCGCGTGGCTCGCGGCCGAGGGCCTGTTCTTCCTCTTCGCGCTGATCATGGCGCTGCCGACCGGCGGACGGGCCGAGGAGGGCGGGTCCGACGCGGACGAGTACGTGCCGCCGGCCGCCCCGGTGCCCGCGCAGGCGACGGAGCCGGCCTACGAGACCGAGTACGAGACCGAGTACGAGGCCGAGTACGAGGAGGAGCAGGAGGAGTACCAGACCCCTGCCCCCGCCCACGGGTACGCGACGGAGTACTCGGCCTACGAGGACGAGTACGGGCGCCAGGGGACCGGGGAGTTCGAGCGGCCCGCGGAGTACACGTCCTACCAGGACGGCTACGAGCAGCCGGATCAGTATGCGCAGCCTGACGGGTACGCGCAGCCGGATCCCTATGCGCAGCCCGATCCTTACGCGCAGCCCGACCCCTACGGGCAGACCGACAGCTACGGCCAGACGGATTCCTACGGGCAGCACCCCAACCCGTACGCGCCGTCCGATCCCTACGCCCAGCAGACCGCCGAGCCCGAGGAGTACGGCGGCTACCTGCGCCCGGGGACCGGCGAGTACGAACGCCCCGACTTCGAATCCGATGACTACCGGCAGGGAGGCTACCGATGACCCGGCCGAACCGTCCTTCGCGAGCCTCCGCCGGGGAGCGTTCGTCGCGGACCGCGCGGACTTCCCGCGCCCCCCGCACCGCCTCCCCGGGTCCGGCCGCCAACGCCGCGCCCCGCCCGGCCCCGGGCACGTCCCGGGCCCGCGCGCTGGCCAGGCGCCGCAGCTCGCCGGTGTCGACCTTCGGCGCGCTCGGCGTCGTCGCCGCCGTCCTGCTGGCCGGCCTGGGGTACGGATTCTCCACGCGGGACCAGAACGTGGCGGCCATCACCCACACCAGCTCGCGGAACCTGCCGGTGGGCAGCGCGACCGCGGTCTGCCAGGGGCAGATCGGCGCCGGGTCGGACACCTCGACCACGCTGACCGCCTTCAGCCCCGGCGGCACCGCCGCGACCGGAACCGGAGCGGCCGCGGCCGGCGGCACCCCGGCGGCCGACGGCGCCACCGTCCAGTACGTCGACGGCAAGGCCTTCGACCCGCTGAAGATCGGCGCGGTCGGCACCCGGTCCACGGCGCAGCAGGTGGCGCAGTTCACCTCGGTGACCGACGACGCCGGGCTGCCGCGCACCGTGCCGCTGGTGATCCAGGCGAGCGGGTCCTACGCGCCCGGGTTCAGCGCCGCCGAGCTGCTGCGCAGCGACACCGGCGGGAAGCGCGGGCTGGCCGGGTCGCCCTGCACCACCCCGGGGACCGACTTCTGGTTCGCCGGCGTCTCGATCGGGACCACCGACCGCGACTCCTACCTGGAGATCGCGAACACCGACTCCGCGCCGGCCTCGGTGAACCTGACGTTCTTCGGAGCGGACGGGCAGATCGACACCGGCACCGTCGGCCACGACATCACGGTGCTGCCGAAGACGTCGATGCAGTACCTGCTGAGCACGGTGATGGGGCTCAACGCCCCGAAGACCGGGGTGGCCAGCGTGCACGTCACGACCACGCAGGGCCGGATCGCGGCGCAGGTGCTGGACACCGACCGCAACCTGACCGGCGGCAAGGACGGCCGGGGCTTCGACTTCATCCCGGCCCAGGGCCCGAACCTGGCCCAGCAGCCGACCCAGACCATCCCCGGGATCCCGGCGCCGGGCCAGACGCTGAGCAAGTTCGAGCTGGTGCTGACCGCCACCAGCACCCAGCCGGTGTCGATCGACCACATGTACTGGTACGGCAAGAGCGGCCGGTTCGAGATCTCCGGCCAGACCGCCGACCCGGCCCAGGGCTACACCAAGCGGGACGCGCCGCTGAGCCTGACGCCGGGGCACACCGTGGTGCTGGACATGAAGGACGCGGCCCGCGACCCGGACGAGGCCGCGACGCTCCAGCTGGTCGGCAGCGGCGGACCGTTCGTGGCCGGGGTCCGGCTGGTGGAGAACGACTCCAAGAGCAACACCCAGGACACCGCCTACCTGTCCCCGACGACCGCGGTCGGCGGCCTGGCCGTCGTCCCGGACAGCAACATCGGCGGCGCGGCCAAGACCGCGCTGCTGCTGACCGCCGCCGGGGACAAGGGCGCCACGGTGCAGGTGACCACCGTCGGCCAGGACAACAAGCCGGTGTCCGACACCGTCCAGATCGGGGCGAACAGCACGGTGGCCTATGTGCCCAAGGCGACTGGCTGGTTCACGACCGTCGTGCAGCCGCAGGCCGGCGGCGACCCGGTGTACGGGGCGCGGGTGCTGACCGACCTGCCGGCCAAGGGCGGGATGCAGGCGACGGTCCAGGAACTGGCCGAGGCCCGGGTGCTGGTGGCGGTGCCGCCGGTGGCCGGGGACCTGTCGGGCGCCGTCGTGCGGTGAGCCCGTCCGGGAGCGAAGCCGCCCGACGGCTGCGCGCTCCCGGCATGGGACACCCGGCACCGGGCACCCGGCCGACAGACGTCAAGGGCCGGCGGCGATCCTCATCGCCGCCGGCCCTTCGCGTTCGCTGCCCGTCACTCCTCGTCGCGCCCCTGGTCGACCTCGTCCGGCTCGATCCCCATCAGCTCGGCGACCTGCTCGACGACCACCTCGTACACCAGGTCCGCCAGCTCCGGCCGGCCGGCCGCGCGGGCCTCGACCGGGCGCCGGTAGATCACGATGCGCACCGGCTCGCCGGGGCGGTCGGCGAGCACCCGGCCCAGCGGGACGGCCTCCTCGCTCCAGTGCTCGGCGTCGGCCGGCGGAACCTCCTCGACGGCGAGTTCCACCTCGGACAGCCGGGGCCAGCGGCGCTCCAGCCGCTCGACCGCGTCGAGCACCAGCTCGTCGAACTGTTCGGCGCGGGTGAGGGCCAGGGGGACCTGGGGTGGCGCCAGCGGGCCGCGCAGGCCTCGCCCCCGACGGTCGCGCGTGTGCTTCCGGCGGCGGGGCTCCGGCCCGGCCCCCGACCTGATCGAGGCTGTGATGGGCACGGGTCGAGCGTAACCGGGGAAGGGGCGCTCGGCGACAGTCATTCCGGGCGTGTCTTGGCCGCGGCGAGCTGACCAGGCGTTATCGCGGTGATGTTGCTCTCGGTAATGGTCCCACAGGACTGGACCACCTCATCGGTCCCGGTGGTCCCTCGGGTCACGCGTCGGGGTCGGGGAGGGCGCGCAGATGGGTGCGGGGACGGGACAGCACGGCGGAGTCGGAGCCGTCGTGCGGCCGGCGGGCCGCCTCCCGGACCGCGTTGGCCAGCGCTTCGAGGTCGTCGGAGGAGGGCCGGACCGGTCCCGGATCGGGTTCGGCCAGCCGCAGCACGGCCCAGCCGCGCGGAGCGGTGAGGCGCTGCGAGTGCTCGGCGCACAGGTCGTAGCTGTGCGGCTCGATATAGGCGGCGAGGGGACCGAGGACGGCGGTGGAGTCCGCGTACACGTACGTGAGCGTCGCGACGGCCGGACGGCTACACGCGGTTCGCGAACATCTGCGGGCTGGGCTCACTTGGTGGAGATTAGCGCTTGGCGGGCCGGTTGGAACACTGGCACGCCCTATGTTCTCTTCCGGGTCGTCCGGCCGGGCTCCGGCTGGTGGTCCGGCTGGTGGTCCGGCCGGAGCCCGGCCGCGGCCCGGCCGGTCCCGCGTGCCGTTCGGCACGCCGGGCCCGAGATAGGCTCGACGCGGTGCACGCACGTCGTCCAGATCGGGAGAGCGGAGTCCGATACCGAGTCGTCGGCCGCGATCCCGGCCTGACCGCCGGGTCGTCGAGCCGCCGTCGCGCCGCCCCTTGAGCGGCGAGCGACCCCGCCCCGACAGCGGCTCCACCACCGACACCGATAAGGAGAGCTTCCGTGATCGAACCCTCCCTCCTGGAGATCCTGGCCTGTCCGAAGTGCCACGCCCCGCTGCGCGAGGAGGCCGAGGCCTCGAAGCTGGCGTGCACCGACCCCGAGTGCGGCCTGGTCTACCCGGTCCGGGACGGCATCCCGGTGCTGCTGATCGACGAGGCCGGCAAGGCCGCGTAAGGCGGCGGGACCCCGCGAACCGCTACATTCGACAACGCAACGTCAGCCGACGAAACAGGAGAAACGCCGTGAGCGTCCTCACTCCGAGCGACTACAAGGTCGCTGACCTGTCCTTGGCCGAGTTCGGCCGCAAGGAGATCACTCTCGCCGAGCACGAGATGCCCGGCCTGATGGCGATCCGCGCCGAGTACGCGCAAGCGCAGCCGCTGCGCGGGGCGCGGGTGTCCGGGTCCTTGCACATGACCGTGCAGACCGCCGTGCTCATCGAGACCCTCGCGGCCCTCGGCGCCGAGGTGCGCTGGGCCTCCTGCAACATCTTCTCCACCCAGGACCACGCCGCGGCCGCGATCGTGGTCGGGGCCGGCACGCCCGAGGCGCCGGCCGGCATCCCGGTCTTCGCCTGGAAGGGCGAGACGCTGGAGGAGTACTGGTGGTGCACGGAGCAGATGCTCCGCTGGCCGGACGACGGCGACGGCGTCACCGGTCCGAACATGATCCTGGACGACGGCGGCGACGCCACCATGCTGGTCCACAAGGGCACCGAGTTCGAGAAGGCCGGCGCGGTCCCGGACGCCGCGGCCTCGGACAGCGAGGAGTGGCAGGTCTTCCTGTCCCTGCTGCGCCGCTCCCTGGCCGAGGACGGCAACCGCTGGACCGCGGTCGGCGAGCGGATCAAGGGCGTCACCGAGGAGACCACCACCGGTGTGCACCGGCTGTACGAGATGGCCAAGGAGGGCTCGCTGCTCTTTCCGGCGATCAACGTCAACGACTCGGTCACCAAGAGCAAGTTCGACAACAAGTACGGCTGCCGGCACTCGCTGATCGACGGCATCAACCGGGCCACCGACGTGCTGATCGGCGGCAAGGTCGCGGTCGTCTGCGGCTACGGCGACGTGGGCAAGGGCTGCGCCGAGTCGCTGCGCGGCCAGGGCGCGCGGGTGATCGTCACCGAGGTGGACCCGATCTGCGCGCTCCAGGCGGCGATGGACGGGTTCCAGGTGGCCACCCTCCAGGACGTGGTGGGCAGCGCCGACATCTTCGTCACCGCCACCGGCAACAAGGACATCATCATGGCCGCCGACATGGCCGCGATGAAGCACCAGGCGATCGTCGGCAACATCGGGCACTTCGACAACGAGATCGACATGGCCGGTCTGGCCAAGGTCCCGGGCGTGGTGAAGACCGAGGTCAAGCCGCAGGTCCACACCTGGACCTTCGCCGACGGCAAGACCATCATCGTGCTCTCCGAGGGGCGCCTGCTGAACCTGGGCAACGCCACCGGCCACCCGAGCTTCGTGATGTCGAACTCGTTCACCAACCAGGTGATCGCCCAGATCGAGCTGTTCACGAAGACCGAGGAGTACCCGATCGACGTCTACGTGCTGCCCAAGCACCTGGACGAGAAGGTGGCGCGCCTGCACCTCGACGCGCTCGGCGTGCGGCTGACGCAGCTGACGCCGGACCAGGCCTCCTACATCGGCGTGGCGGTCGAGGGCCCCTACAAGCCGGAGCACTACCGGTACTGATCGGTACTGACGGTACCGGCCGGTACTGATACGCCCGCTGTCCAGCCCCGAACCGGTCTCGACCGGTTCGGGGCTGTTCGCTCACTGCGGCGGCTTGAAGCCCTCGGCGGACGGTCCGGTGCCGCCCTCGGCGGGGGAGCCGTCGGCCGTGGGGGAGGGGACCGGATCGGAAGCCCGGTCCGGGACCCGGTCTGCGACGGTGTCCGGGACCTGATCCTGGACACCGGTTCGCACCGGGTTCGGATCCGGGACCTGATCCTGGACGCTGGTTCCGGCCGGGTCCGGATCCGGGATCCGATCCTGGACACCGGTTCGCACCGGGTTCGGAACCGGGTCCGGCCCGCGCGTCGCCGTCGCCGTTGTGGTCGGCGGTGCGGGCAGCCGCCCCAACTGCGGGTCCGCAGGACCCTGCCAGCCTCCGCCCACCGCCCGCGCCGCCGGGTTTCCGGCTCCGGCGCCCGCCCCCGCGTAGGCGGGGTACCGCGCCTGCGCGCGCTCCCAGGCGGCCCGGCGCTCGGCCTCCGCGGACCGCATCTGCCGGACCCGCCGCTCGGCGGTCACCGCCGCCAGGTAGGCCCACGGCGGGGTGCCGGCCGGCGGGACCGCGACGTGGCGCACGACCTCGCTCGCCAGCTCGTACCCCATCCGCGCGGCCACGTCGGGCCGCATCTCGTGCATGCGGGTCAGGTACTGGCGGGCGGCCAGCGCCACGTCGTCCGGCAGCGCCGACAGGTCCAGCCGCTGCGCCCAGCCCAGCAGCGGGTACGGCATCGCCAGCGCCGCCATCCCGGCCGCGCTCACTCCGGCGTCCGGCGCCCGGTCCCGCACGACGACCGTCCCGGCCAGCACGTCGCCGGTCCGCCGGCCCTGCTTGGAACAGAACGAGGTCACCACCGCGAGCACGCCGGCCGTGGCGTAGATGTCGAAGATCCCGGTGAGCGCGCGCACCAGGGCGTGGCGGAACTTCACCGGACCGCCGTCGGCGCGCACCACGCGCAGCCCGAGCGCCATCTTGCCGAGCGTGCGCCCGCGGTTGACCGTCTCCATGAACGCGGGGTACCCGACCAGCACCACCACCGTCATCACGATCGCGAAGCCGGCCGCCACCGCCTCGTCGCCGGTCGCCGCGACCAGGCCGAGCACCATGGCGAGCACGGCCGCCAGCCCGAACTGGACCAGCAGGTCCAGCAGCCGGGCCAGGGCCCGGCTGGGCAGCTTCGCGAGCCTCAGGTCCAGGGCCACGCCCTCGCCGATGACCAGGTCGCTCAAGATCGCCTTCTCCACTCCACCGGTGACGTTGTTGCGGCAACCGTAGACCGCTCATACGGTGGGCGCACAGTCTCCCGCCGGAGATTCCACAGACAGTCAGGGGTCGTCCGACGTGGACATCGACGCATTCGCCGCGGCACACCACCGGGAGTGGGGCCGCCTGGCCGATCTGTCGAACCGCGGCCGGGTCCTGGACGGCGCCGAGGCCGACGAGCTGGTGGCGCTCTACCAGCGGGTCGCGACGCAGCTCTCGCTGGTGCAGTCGGCCGCGCCGGACGCCGTGGTGGTCGGCCACCTCTCCGCGCTGTTGGCCACCGCGCGCGGCGCCATCGCCGGTCCGCGGGTGCCGGCGTGGAAGGAGATCCTGTACTTCTTCACCGACGGCTTCCCCGCCGCCCTGTACCGGGCGCGGCGCTGGTGGATCGCCACAGCGGTGCTCTCGCTCGTCGCGGCCTTCTTCATGGGCTGGTACATAGCCGCGAACCCGCGGGTGCAGACGGAGCTGGCGCCGGCGGATCTGGTGAACGGCGTCTTCCAGCCCGGCGGGCAGTTCGAGACGTACTACACGGAGTTCAGCCCGGGCTCGTTCGGCTTCAAGGTGTGGGTGAACAACGCCTGGGTCTCGGCGCTGGCCCTGTTCGGCGGCGTCACCCTGGTCTTCCCCTTCGTCGCCATGTACATGAACACGGTGAATCTCGCGGTCGACGGCGGATTCATGGCCGCCCACGGCCGCTTCGGCACCTTCTTGTCCCTGGTCGCCCCGCACGGACTGCTGGAACTCACCGCGGTCTTCGTCGCCGGCGGCTGCGGAATGCGGATCGCCTGGGCGCTGCTGGCGCCGGGGCCGCGCACCCGCGGCGAGGCCCTGGGGGAGCAGGGCCGGGTGCTCGGCACGATGGCCCTGGGACTGGCCTGCGTCCTGCTGGTGTCCGGCTCCATCGAGGGCTTCGTGACCGGGCACACGCCGGCCGCCGTCCGGCTGTCGATCGGATTCACGGCGGAAGCACTGTTCCTGGTATACGTCTTCTACTTCGGGCGGCGTGCCGCACTGCGGGGCGAAACAGGCGATGTGAGCAGGGCGGACAGAGGCGACACCCTTCCTACGAGGGCTTAGTCGCCCGACCGGTCCGATCAGCGAACCGATGGTTTCAGTCCTCTGAGTGATGGGTAGACACCGCCGATTAGGGCGGAGCCTCAGACGTGTGCCATACTGAACAGGTTCCCCTCCAATGAACCAGCTTCAACCTCCGGGTTGACACTCGTGTTCGGGGAGCGTAAGTTAGAGGGGTTGCTGTCAAGCAGGGAAGCGGGCGAGAGCCCAAAAAACCATGCTAGAGTAACCGAGCCGCCAGGGCAAGGCTTCGAAAAAGAATCCCGAACTGGCAATCGCAAAAGAAAGTCTGGCTCTGAATTTCAAGAGCTAAACTGAAATTGCGAAGAACGCAGCGGATCTGCTAAGATCTAAAGCGAAGCAAGACAAGAAAGAAAAACAGTAAGACGAAAACAAAATGCAAGACCTGACAACGCCGGGTCGCGAGCGGTCGGAACGAGCAGTTCCGGTACGGGTGGTTCGGGCGTCTGTTTCTTGAGAACTCAACAGTGTGTGACAGATTGTGATGCCATGGACCTCAGCGCCAGC
>NZ_BAAAQN010000062.1:0-74844 GCF_039531695.1 Catenulispora yoronensis | reverse complement strand
GGGGCGGCCTGCGGGGCCGGGGCCGCGGCCTGCGGGGCCGCCGGAGCGGCGTCCGCGGTGTCGCCGATGACCGCCAGCTCCGCGCCGACCTCCACCGTCTCGTCCTCGCCGACCTTGATCGACACCAGGAACCCGGCGGCCGGCGACGGGATCTCGGTGTCGACCTTGTCGGTGGAGACTTCGAGCAGCGGCTCGTCGACCTCGACCCGGTCGCCTTCCTTCTTCAGCCAGCGGGTGATGGTGGCCTCGGTGACCGACTCACCCATCGCGGGCAGAACTACTGAGACCGACATGAGCGCTCTCTATCTCCTTCGCAGAACATTCCGTGCAGAATTCTCAGGGGTTCCGCAGGCCATGTCCTGCGGTGTGCATACAGCAGGCTTATCAGTCGTGGACGTGCAGCGGCTTGCCGGCCAGGGCCATCATGGCCTCGCCGAGGGCCTCGGTCTGCGACGGGTGCGCGTGCACGAGCTGGGCGACCTCCTGCGGGAGCGCCTCCCAGTTGAAGATCAGCTGCGCCTCGCCGACGAGTTCACCCATCCGGTCGCCCACCATGTGGACGCCCAGCACCGGGCCGTCGACCTGCTGGACCACCTTCACCTGGCCCGAGGTCTTCAGGATCTTGGACTTGCCGTTGCCGGCCAGGTCGTAGTTGAAGGTCTTCACGCCGGCGTCGCCGTACTTGGCCTTGGCCTGGGCCTCGCTCAGGCCCACCGAGGCGACCTCGGGGTGCGAGTAGGTGACCCGGGGCACGCCGTCGTAGTCGATCGGGGCCGGGTTCAGGCCGGCGATGTGCTCGGCGACCAGGATGCCCTCGGCGAAGCCGACGTGCGCCAGCTGCAGGGTCGGGATCAGGTCGCCGACCGCGTAGACGCCGGGGACCGAGGTGCGGCAGTACTGGTCCACCTTGACGTAGCCGCGGTCCAGCGCGATCCCGGCCTCCTCGTAGCCCAGGCCGGCCGAGACCGGGCCGCGGCCGACGGCGACCAGCATCAGGTCGGCCTCGACGGTCTTGCCGTTGGCGATCGAGGCGCGCACGCCGTTCTCGGTGTACTCCATGCCCGAGAAGAAGTTGCCGAGCTCGTACTTGATGCCGCGGCGGCGGAAGGCCCGCTCCAGCAGCTTGGAGGAGTTCTCGTCCTCCAGCGGCACCAGGTGCGGCAGGCCCTCGATGATGGTGACGTCGGTGCCGAAGGACTTCCACACCGAGGCGAACTCGCAGCCGATGACGCCGCCGCCCAGGATGATCGCCGAGGCCGGGACGTAGTCCAGCTTCAGCGCGTGGTCGCTGGAGATGATCCGGTTGCCGTCGATGGTCAGGCCGGGCAGCGACTTGGGCACCGAGCCGGTGGCCAGCACCACGTTCGCGCCGGTCACGTTCTGGCCGTTCACCTGCACGGTGTTCGAGGACACCAGGCGGCCCTCGCCGGCGATGTACTCGATCTTGCGCGCCTTCACAATGCCCTGCAGGCCCTTGTAGAGCTGGCCGACCACGCCGTCCTTGTACGCGTTGACGGCGGCCATGTCGATGCCCTGGAAGGTGGCCGCGACGCCGAACTGCGCCGCCTCCCGGGTGTTGTCGGCGACCTCGCCGGCGTGCAGCAGTGCCTTGGTGGGGATGCAGCCGCGGTGCAGACAGGTCCCGCCCACCTCGGCCTTCTCGATCAGCGCCACGCGCATGCCGAGGTCCGCCGCCCGGAAGGCGCAGGCGTAGCCGCCCGAGCCGCCGCCGAGGATGACCAAGTCGAACTGGTTGTCGCCTGCCACGTGCGTTCCTCTTCTCGCTGCCTGTCGCGCTGTATCCGATTGTCGCCAGGGGCGCGCTGTATCCAATTGCGCTGTATCCAATTGAAAAACCGCGTTCCGGGCCCGCCCCGCACTGACACACTGCTGTAGAAGGGTCAGCGCACGGACGGACATGGCCGCGGGTAGCGCATCCGCGACCGGAACGCCAGTCTAGTCCGCGTGCGGGCCCGGTTCGTGCCGAGCCCTCCGGCCCGGCCCGAGGGAGCGATGATCTTCCGGGAGGGGATATGCCCTTGTTCCGCCGCCGCCGGTCCGCCACACCGGTCCCGGCGCCGGGACCCACCCCGCCGCCGCCCAGCAGGAGATCCACTGAGGAGCTGGCCGCGGCCGAGGCGCACTTGAGCGACTTCGCCAGAAGCCGCCCCGGGGTGGAGGCGTTCATAGAGCCGCGCACCGCTGTGACCGACACCACAGTGGTCTTCGTCGCCGCGTCCGGTGAGTGGACACGCAGGCGGGTGCGGAGCCCGCAGCAGGCGCACGCCCTGGCGCGGGCGTTGGGAGTGCCGGCCTACGACGCGGGGGTGGTGGGGTACCCGCAGCGGATGCGCGAGTGGACGCGGCGGCGGGCCGAGGAGGACAAGCGGCGGCTGGACGGGGGCTGAGCGCGTCAGGGCGGTTGTTCGCCCGGAGTTGTTCCCTTTGTCAGTGAATGTTCTCATAGGCCTTATCCGTGGCGCCGCAGGGCTCGAAGGTGCGCAGCCGGCCGCGACCGCTACCCCTGCCCCTTGGCGAAGAGGCCGTTGACGTCCGCCAGGCTCGCCACGTCCGAACTCGCCGGCGCGGTGAGCGTGAGCGGCTTGTTCCAGGTCAGGTGGACGTCGCCGCCGGCAGGGATCCCGCCGAGGCCGGCGTCCTCGCTTTCGGTGAACTTGAGCTCGGTGGGCAGGCCGTTCGGCGCCAGCCAGATCTCGATCTTGTCCGAGGTGGCCTTCAGCCGGATCCTGCTCATGATGCGGTCGCTCTGCTCAGGGGAGTATTTGGCCGTCTTCATCGATTCCCGGTCCAGCGTCCCGGTGTAGTGGAAGGTGCCTCCGGGGCCCGGCACGGAGTCCGGCCGCAGGACGCCGGAGGACAGCAGCGCCGCCAGCGCCTCCGCCGGCGCCTCGGCGCTCGCCGCCGCGCCCGGCGCCGTCGTGGCGGCGAAGACCCTGGTCCTCGACGAGACCGGGACCATCGGCGAGCAGACCGTGACCGGCACGGAGCAGTTCGACTTCTCGGGCACCCCCGACGGCAGCGAGGTCCGGACGGTCACCGGCGGCACGCCGACCGCCGGCGAGGAGATCCCGCTCGCGACGAACGTGCTGGCGTCAGCTTTGGCCGTGCTCGTCGGGGCGGTCCCCGGTGCCTTGCCGCCGGCCGGCGTGCTGGAGCACCCGGCCAGCACCATTCCCGCGCAGGCTGCCGCCACCCACCCCGTCGTCCGCTTCATCGAACCCGCCCTCCCCGATGATGTTCGGGCGGCAGGATACCTCGTTGCAGAGCTCTGCTAATCCACGTTTCCGATGAACGTCCCGACCACATAGGTGATTCCCATCGCCAGCGCCCCGCCGGCCACGTTGCGCAGGATCGCCCGCCCCGGCGTGGCCCGGCCCAGCCGTGCGCTGACATAGCCGGTCACCACCAGCGCCAGCAGCACGCTGACCACCGTCACCGGTACCCGCCAGTCCTGCGGCGGCAGCACGATCGCCAGCAGCGGCAGGAGCGCGCCGACGCTGAAGGCGACGAAGCTGGCCAGCGCCGCGCTCCACGGGTTCGCCAGTTCCTCGGGGTTGATGCCGAGCTCGGTCTTGGCGTGGGCGGCCAGGGCGTCGGCGGCGGTCAGCTCCTCGGCCACGCGGCGGGCCGTCGTCGCCGACAGCCCTTCCCGCCGGTAGAGGCCGACCAGTTCCTCGAACTCCGCCTCCGGGGTCTCGGCGAGTTCCTTGCGCTCCAGGGCCAGCGCCGCGCGCTCGGTGTCGCGCTGGGTGGACACCGACACGTATTCGCCCGAGGCCATCGACAGCGAGCCGGCGAGCAGGCCGGCGATGCCGGAGGCCAGCAGGGTGGACTTGGTGTCGGTGGCCCCGGCGACGCCGACCACCAGGCCGGCGGTGGACACGATGCCGTCGTTCGCGCCCAGGACGCCGGCGCGCAGCCAGTTCAGGCGCGCGCCCAGGCCCTCGTGCGGGTCGTGGGTGGGGTGCGGCGGCGCGTCGTCGGCGGTCATGCCGGACCGGTACCCGCGAACGCCGAAGCGGTCACCTCCGGGTGGGGGAGATGACCGCTTCGGGTCAGCGCCGCGCGCCGATCCGTGTCTTGCGCCGATCCGTGCTCGTCTGTGCTTCGTCCGCGCTCGCGGCCGGTGCTACTTCTCCGCGGCCAGGTCCTCGCCCAGCTTCACCAGCGTCCGCACCGCGGCGCCGGTGCCGCCCTTCGGCGTGTCGCCGTAGGCGCCCTTCTCGTTGAACGAGGCCCCGGCGATGTCCAGGTGCGCCCACGGGATGCCGGCGCCGACGAACTCGCGCAGGAACAGGCCGGCGACCAGCATGCCGCCCATCCGGGAGCCCATGTTGGACAGGTCCGCGGTCTGGGTGTCGATGGTCTCGCGCAGGTACTCCGGCAGCGGCATCGGCCACATGTCCTCGCCGGCCGCCTTCGCGGTCGCGACGATCCGGGTCCGCAGCTCGTCGTCGTTGCCCATCACCGCGGACAGCCGGTCCAGGGCCAGCACCTGGGCGCCGGTCAGGGTCGCCACGTCCAGCAGCACGTCCGGGGCGTCCTCGCTGGCGCGGACCAGCGCGTCGGCCATGACCACGCGGCCCTCGGCGTCGGTGTTCATGATCTCGACGGTCTTGCCGCCGTACATGGTGATGACGTCGGAGACCTTCACCGCGCCGCCGCCGGGCATGTTCTCGGCCAGCGACATGTAGGCGGTGACGTTGACCGGCACCTCCGCCTTGGCCAGCGCCAGGGTGGCGGTGAACACCGCGGCCGCGCCGCTCATGTCCGACTTCATGGTGTCCATCGCGTTCGACGGCTTCAGCGAGATGCCGCCGGTGTCGAACGTGATGCCCTTGCCGACCAGGCCCAGGTGCTTCTTGGCCTTCGGGTGCCGGTAGGCCAGGCGGACCAGGCGCGGCGGCTTGGCCGAGCCCTGGCCGATGCCCATGATGCCGCCGTAGCCGCCCTTGGCCAGCGCCTTCTCGTCCAGCACCTCGACGGTCAGCGCGGCCAGCCCGGCGTCCTTCACCTCGGCCTGCACCCGCTCGGCGAAGGTCTTCGGGTACAGGTGCGACGGCGGGGTGTTGATCAGGTCGCGAGCCAGGTTCACGGCGCCGGCCACGGTGCCGGCCCGCTCCACGGCCTGCTTCACCGCCGCCTGCTTGGCGGCCCCGGTGGCCAGCACGGCCTCGGCCAGCGGGCCCTTGGCGTCCTTCTTCGGGGCCTTGATGCCCTGGTAGGCGTAGGCGCCCAGGAGCACGCCGGCGGCGACCGCGCCGGCCTGCTCGGCGTCGGCGGCCGGCAGCGCGAACACCGCCTTGGCCTTGCCGCTCAGCGAGCGCGCGGCGACGGCGGCGGAACGGCGCAGCGGGTCCAGGGCCGGCTCCTCGTCCTTGCCGGGGGCCTTGCCGAGGCCGACCGCGATGATCAGCGGCGCCTTGACGTCGCCCTGCGCCGGCAGCTTGGTCAGCTCGCCCTCCGACCCGGACGCGCCGAGCAGGTCGAGCGCCTTGCGCAGGGAGCCGCCGTACGCGGCGTCCACGGCCTCGGCACCGGGGGCCAGGGCCACGCCCTTGGCCCCCTTGGCGGTCTCGGTCGCGTACACGCCGACTACGACGGCGTCCGCCTTGCCGGTCGCGGCGGCGGTCAGGGAGATCGAGGTCATCGTTGATCCAGTTCTCGCTAGGACATCTAGGGGAGCGCAGGGAAAGGGGGTCGCCCTTGCCCTGTGCGGTCGGACGGCCGTTACCCGGAACATCGTTACTTTAGGCGACTGTATTCCCCACCGGCAGGTCGGCGACCCATGGGGCGGCGGACGGCGGCGCGGTCGGCGGCCGGCGGGCGTGACCGGGCCTTGACGCGCTCTTGCCCCGCTCCGCCGAGCCGCGCCCCGCCGGGGCCCGCCCGACCTCGGGTATCGTCTCGGCATGTGACCACGGACTTGTCGACTTCGCCCCTGCATGCCCGCCACGTCGCGCTCGGCGCGAAGATGGCCGACTTCGGCGGCTGGGACATGCCCATCGAGTACAGCGGGACCGGAGGCGTCCTCAAGGAGCACGCCGCGGTGCGGTCGTCCGTGGGCGTGTTCGACGTGAGCCACCTCGGCAAGGCCGCGGTCACCGGCCCCGGGGCGGCGGCGTTCGTGAACTCGGTGCTGGCCAACGACCTGGCCCGGATCGACCAGGGCCAGGCCCAGTACACGCTGTGCTGCGACGAGGCCACCGGCGGGGTGGTCGACGACCTCATCGCCTACCTGAACGGCCCCGACGACGTCTTCCTGATCCCGAACGCGGCCAACACCGCCGAGGTCGTGCGCCGGCTCCAGACCGCCGCGCCCGAGGGCGTCACGGTCGAGAACCAGCACCGGGGCTACGGCGTGCTGGCCGTGCAGGGCCCGAAGTCCGCCGAGGTGTTGGCCAAGCTCGGGATGCCCACCGAGCACGACTACATGTCGTTCGCGCTCGCCGACTTCGAGGGCACCCCGGTCATCGTCTGCCGCACCGGATACACCGGCGAGCACGGCTACGAGCTGGTCCCGCTGTGGGACAAGACCGAGGCGCTGTGGGACGCGCTGCTGGCGGCCGGCGAGGAGTTCGAGATCCGCCCCTGCGGCCTCGGCGCCCGCGACACCCTGCGCACCGAGATGGGCTACCCGCTGCACGGCCAGGACCTGTCCCTGGACATCACCCCGAACATGGCGCGCGTCGGCTGGGCCGTGGGCTGGAAGAAGCCCGCGTTCTGGGGCCGCGACGTGCTGCTGGCCGAGCGCGAGGCCGGCGCCAAGCGGCTGCTGCGCGGCATCAAGGCGGTCGACCGGGCGATCCCCCGCGCGCACATGGTGGTGACCGACGCCGACGGCAAGCAGATCGGCGAGGTGACCTCGGGCACGTTCTCCCCGAGCCTGCGCGAGGGCATCGGCCTGGCGCTGCTGGACCGCGACCACACCGAGGGCGACACCGTGTACCTGGATGTGCGCGGCAAGTCGGCGGCGTTCACGGTCGTGAAGCCGCCGTTCGTGGACGTCCGCACCCGCGGCTGATCGTGGACGTCCGCACCCGCGGCTGAACCGCCGCCGGTGGAACTTTCACCGCCCCCGCGCCACCGATCTCGGCACCGGCGTCCGTCGACCGGCCCGTGCGCGCGGGCTCAAGGCCGCCATGGGACCATGGCGGAATGATCGATGGCAGCGTGCGGCCGACCGGACAGCAGTACGAGATCCGGGCGGGCCAGTACACGGCGGTGGTGACCGAGCTCGGCGCCGGTCTCAGGTCCCTGCGACTGAACGACCGCGAACTGGTGATGGAGTTCCCCGAGGACGGCGTCCCGGTCGGCGGCAGCGGCCAGCTGCTGATCCCGTGGCCGAACCGGATCCGCGACGGCAGGTACACCTTCGAGGGCGTCGAGCGGGAGCTGGAGATCACCGAACCGGCCCGCGACAACGCGATCCACGGCCTGACCCGCCGGGAGCCCTGGACCGTGGAGTCCCGCACCGACTCCGCCGTGACCCTGGCTCTGAGCCTGGAGCCGCACCCGGGCTACCCGTTCCCCCTGGAGCTGACGGCCCGCTACGAACTCGACGAGAGCAGCGGCCTGACGATCTCGGTGACCGCCCGCAACGCAGGGGAGTGGGACGCGCCCTACGGCATCGGCTCCCACGCCTACCTGAAGGTCGACGGCGGCCTCGACGGCCCGCAGGGCGAGCTCCGCGTCCCGGCCGGCGAATGGCTGATGGTCGACGAGCGGATGATCCCGCAATGCGAGGTGCCGGTCGCCGGCACGCCCTACGACTTCCGCGAGATCCGCGCACTGCACAACGTCACCCTGGACACCGCCTACACCGAGATCCGCCGCGACGCCGACGGCAACGCCCGCGTGACACTGGGCCGCGGGACCGAGGGCGCGACGATGTGGTTCGGCGCAGGGCTGGAATGGGTGCAGCTGTTCTCCGGCGACCCGCTGGAAGACCCGTACCGCCGGTCGGCACTCGCGGTGGAGCCGATGAGCTGCCCGCCGAACGCTTTCAACGACGGCAAGGGCGTCATCGTGCTGGCGCCGGGGCAGAGCGTGTCGCACACGTGGGGGATCGTGGCCGGTGGGGCGTGACCCCGGCGTGACCCTGATTCCGGTTTGACCAGATCCTGATCCGATCCGGATCCGGATCCCGACCCGGGCCGCGGCGCTCACAACTCCGCGGCCCGGAAGTCCGCCAAGCCGATCCGGAGCGTCGACGGGTCTGGATCCCGCAGAACACTCATTCGGCTGCCGCGAAGCATCGAGCAGTAGCTGGCCTGATCCGAGGCAGCTCTGACAGGCGTCGAATATCCCCGGCACGTCGGTGTGCCTCAAGATACGTTCGCCGATTCTCGGAGGAACGGCCTCATCCGTGCGGCGGCTGGCGGCTGACAAATGCCAGCGAGGGTCGTCCACCCGGAAGAAGCTCGCCGTGGCTTCGACATAGCCGTGGCTCCCCAACGCGAGCTGGACACCCGGCTCCGCGACCTTGATCGAGGCGCCCTGGAAATCGCCCGCAGCGAGCGCGTCAAGATCTCCCATGCCGCCTTAGCGTGCCAGAACCAACAGCGCTGCGGTCAGGCCGGTTTCGACAAGGGCTCCCAGCACGTCACCGGTGATGCCGCCGAACCGCCGATTCGTGTGCCGCAGCATCCCGAACGCGGCGGTGATCCCGACCACGACCGCGCCCGGCCACAGCAGCCAGCGCACACCGTCGGCGACGCAGAGCCCTGCCACGCCGGCGACCGCGAGGCTCGCGGCCGTCGCCACCGCGACTCCGACGCGGGACACGCTCCCGGCCACCCACGCGCCGAGGCCGTCCGGCCGCGCCGAGGGGACGCCCGGCCGGCAGGCCCACGTGACCGCCAGCCGCCCGACCACGCAGGCGAGCGCCAGCGCGCAGACGCCATACCACGCGCCGTGTCGTCCCCAGGCGCCCGCGAGCAGCAGTACCTGCCCGAGCAGTGCCAGCACCAGTGTGATCACGCCGAATGGGCCGATGTCCGAGGCCTTCATGATGCGCAGCGCCTCGGTCGGCGGCTTCGCCGAGCCCAGGCCGTCGGCGGTGTCGGCGAGGCCGTCGAGGTGCAGGCCCCGGGTCAGCGCCGCCACCGTCCCCACGCCCGCGACCGCCGCGACGGCCGGGCTGGCGGTCCACCAGCCGAGCCCCGCCGCGACCGCGCCCGCGGAACCGCCGAGGACGAGGCCGACCGCCGGGGCCCAGGCCATCGCCCGGCCCGCGACCGCGCGGTCCACGACCGGCGGCGGGCCGACGGGCAGCGCGGTGAGGGTGGAGAAGGCCAAGCGCAGTCCGGCGAAGGCGACGCCCCGGGTCACACCCGGGACCGCAGCACCGGCTCCGGGATCTCCGCCTCGCCGAAGGTCTGAAGCTCTGCGGCCAGCGCCGCGGCCGCCTTCACCAGCGGCAGTGCCAGCAGCCCGAGCGCGCCCTCGGCCTGGCGCACCGCGTAGCCGTCGATCAGCGGGTTCAGCGACAGCCGGTCCACCGCCGATTTGTGCGCCGGCTCCGCCGACAGTGCGCCCGCCAGCAGCCACTGCGGGGAGCGGTAGGCGATGCGCTGCACCAGCATCGCGCAGGCGGTCGTGGTGACGCCGTCCAGCAGCACCGGCACGCGCCGCACCACGGCCTGCAACAGGAAACCGGTCAGCGCGGCGTAGTCCCGGCCGCCGATCCTGGTCAGCAGCTCCAACTGGTCGCCCAGCACCGGACGGCCGCGGCGCATCGCGTCCCGCACCGCGGCGCACTTGCGCATCCAGGCGGTGTCGTCGATGCCTGAGCCACGGCCGGTGACCGCGCCCGCGTCCTTGCCGGTCAGCACCCCGGACAGGGCCGAGGCCACGGTGCTGCCGCCGACCCCGACCATGGCCGGGATCAGCACGTCGGCGCCGGAGTCGGCCTCGGCGTCGGCGATCGCCATCCCGGCGCGGAACGCCTCCTCGATCTCGGCGCGTGTCGCGGCATCCTCGTGGTCGATGCGGCCGGACGGGCTGCCGACGTTGACGTCGACCACGCGAACGGTAGCGCCGTGCAGCCGGGCCAGCACGCCGACCGCGCCGCCGCCGTCCTCGATCTGCTTCACCCGGGCCGCGGTCACGGCCGCCGCGTCCTCGGGCGCGGTCGCGGAGACGCCGAGCGCGGCGACGCCGTGGTCGCCGGCGAACACGACGACCCGGGCCCGCTCGATCGGCCGGGGCTCGGCGGTTCCGCGCGTGCCGGCCAGCCAGATCGCCAGCTCCTCCAGCCGGCCGAGGCCGGCCGCTGGGATCGCGAGGCCGGCCAGGCGGGCGCGCAGCTCGTCGCGCGCGGCCTCGTCGGGACGGTCGGCCTGGTCGGCGAGCTTGTCCAGGTCGAGGGGCGCGGGGCCGGGGGCAAGCTCGGCCGCGGCTTCGGCGATGGCTTCGGCGGCGGCTTCGGCGGCGGCCTCGACGGCCTCGGCGGCCTCGACGACGTCAGCGGCCTCGGCAGCGATTTCAGCGGCGGCGGCCTCGGCCGGGGCCGCCTCGGCCGGCGTCGCGACGGGCTCGGGCTGCTCGGCCGACTCGGAGGTAGGGTTCTCGGGCGCGTCCATGGTGCGAACAGCCTAGCGGCGGCCCGCCCCACGCGGGGAGGTCGCCCTGGCACCGGCGGCCCGGCCCGCGGCCTCCACGTTCCAGTAGACGATCAAGAACACCACCGCGAACAGCGGCAGCAGCCACGCGACCGCCGCCGGATGCGCCTCCGTCCACGGCCCCCGCGCCTCGTGCGCCAACGTCTCGTTGAACGTCGCCGTCTTGCGGTCGTACGCGCCGGCGCCGACCACCGCCAGCACGAAGGCGAGTCCGCCGAACCCGTAGCCCGCGATCTGCGCCGAACGGCGCGGGACGGACCGCGCCCCCGACGGCCGCAACCGGTCCGCCGCCACCGCCGCCAACACCCACGACACCACGGTGCCGATCAGGATGCCCGGGAACACGCTCGGCGCCGCCTTGCTCAACGTCCGCAGCGTTCCGCGATAGCTGTGCACCGTCTGATGCGTGCACAGCGAGACCACCAGCGCGACGATCAGCCCGGCCAGCGCCATCACCCACGGCATGGCCTTCGACCAGGCGCCGCCCGGCGCGCGTCGGACCGCGGGCGGAGTGGGGGCGGCCGGGAGGGGGACGTTGCGGGTCGGCACCGCCGCCGCCGATCGAGGCCGCGGCAACGACCCCGGCACGGATCCGGTCGCGGATCCCACCGCGGACCCCATCGAGGATCCAGGCGCGGATCCACGCGTCGATCCGGCCATGGATCCCACCGCGGAGGCGGACATCAGCGCCGAACCGCTCTGCATCGCCTCGACCATCGCCGCCGCGTCGTCGATCCCGAGCCGCCGCTGGGGATCCTTCACCAGCAGCCCGATGATCACCGGCGCCAGTGCCCCCGCGTGCCGGGGCGGCGGCGGTTCGTCCAGCAGCACGGCCTTGAGCGTCGCGGTCGCCGTCTCCCGGCGGAACGGCGACACGCCCTCCACCGCCTGATACAGCGTCGCGCCCAGCGAGAACAGGTCGCTGGCGGGCATCCCGTCCCGGCCCTCGGCCCGCTCGGGGGCCAGGTACTCCATCGACCCCATCACGCTGCCGGTCGCGGTGAGCGAGGTGTCGGCCTGGGCGACCGCGAGCCCGAAGTCGGTGAGCACCACTTCGCGGTCCGGGGTCAGCATCACGTTCGCCGGCTTCACGTCCCGGTGCACGATCCCCGCCGCGTGCGCCGCCCGCAACGCGCTCAGCAGCGCCTTCGCGACCAGCGCGGCGTCCTCCGGGCGCAGCGGTCCGCGATCGGTGAGCTGTGCCTCCAGCGTGCGGCCGGGGATCAGCTGCATGACGGTCCACGGCACGCCGTCCTGCACCACCACGTCGTGCACGGCCACCACGTTCGGGTGGTCCCGCAGCCGCGCGGCGTTGCGCGCCTCGCGCTCGGCGCGCTCCAGGCGCTCGGCGTGCTCGCGGCGGGTCAGGACCGCGGGCAGCCGGACCTCCTTGACGGCCACGTCGATGCGCAGCGTCTCGTCCCGGGCCCGCCAGACGTGCCCGAACCCGCCGGCGCCGAGGCGTTCGAGCAGGCGGTAGCGGTCCCCGACCACCAGGCCGATGCGGTCTTCGGCGTCGATCACGAGGTCCCCCAACCTGCTCCTGGAATGCAGCGAGCCGAGCATAGTGCAGCTCGGATCAGAGGGCTGTGAGGGGATTGGCGCCGCCGGGGAACCATGACGCGCAGTTCACCGCACGGCCACCGGTCACCGCACGATCGTCGGTCACCGCACCGCCACCGGTCACCGCACGGTCATGGCGATGCCGGCGACCATCAGCACCACGGAGTCCGAGGCCGCCGCGATCCGCTGGTTCAGCCGGCCCTGCTCGTCCCGGAACCGGCGCACCCCGGCGGCCTCCGGCACGATCCCGAGGCCGACCTCGTTGCTCACCGCCAGGACCGGCACCGGCGCGGCGCGCCAGGCGTCCTCCAACTCGTCGAAGCGCTCGGCCAGCGCCTGCCGGCCCTGGTCGTGCCACGCCGTGTCGTCCCAGGCGTCGACCTCGTCCATCATCGCGGTCAGCCACAGCGTCAGGCAGTCGACGAGCACCGGACGCGTGGCGGCGCGCAGCAGCTCCGCGACCGCGGTCGTCTCGACCGTCTCCCAGGACGCCGGGCGCCGCTCCCTATGGTGCCGGACCCGGTCGGCCCAGTCGTCGTCACCCGCACGGAGGCCGCCGGTCGCGACATACACCGCGTCGTCAGCCAGCAGAGTGAGCCTGCGCTCTGCCTCGGTGGACTTCCCGGAGCGCGCGCCGCCGAGGAGCAATGTCCGCGTTACTCTGGGCGGCGACGGCTGGGAAATGGGAAGGGTCAACACTGTGACTTTCGTGTGGCGTTATGAAGACACCGCTGGCGGCGAGAAGGATACCGGCGCCAAGCCCGAGGAGTTCAGCACCCAGGCCGATGCCGAGACCTGGATCGGCGAGAACTGGAAGGACCTGCTGGACGCCGGGGTCGACCAGGTCACGCTGCTGGAGGACGGCGGCGTGGTCTACGGCCCGATGTCGTTGCACCCGGTCGAACACTGAACGGAGCTTCGGGCAGCACCGTGATCGGTCCGTCTTTCGGTCCGTCTCTTGTTCCTTCCGCAGGCCCGTCGCATGCGGCGGGCCTGCGGTTTTCTCAGGAAGCTCAAGACCCGCCCGGGCGGGACGCGAGGCGTCGGTACCCGGCCACTTTGTCGCGTCCGGCGTAGTCGAAGTCCATCACGACGTACTCGCCCGCGATCACGTCCGGCAACCAGCGATGTGTGTCGTCCCACATCCGGTCATAGGGGATCTCGGCTTCCGGGATCCAGTCGGCCGCGATCTCGTCGGACTCCCGCGGCTCCCCGGCGAAGCTCGTCGCGGTGAAGAAATACAGCCGCAGGTCCCCCCACTCCGGCACGTCCGGGAAGCGGAAGACCACGTCGGCGGCGGGGACGAGGTCCGCGACCGCGACGGTCATCCCGGTCTCCTCCATGAGCTCCCGCGCCGCCGCCTCCGCCGGGGTCTCCCCGGGTTCCAGCTTGCCGCCGGGGCAGTTGATCATCCCCGCGCCGAGCCCGGTCTTCTTCAGCCCCATGAGGACCTCGGGTTGTCCGCCGACGGGTGTGCGCCGGAGGAGGACGGAGGTGACGTTCAACATATTGCGAGCGTATCCAAGTGATCGTCACGTCACTCATTGAGGTGATCAGGACGAGCGTTCCGCGCACTGATGCGATATTCAGGGGAACTACTCCATGTGAGTGGATCACAGGGTCTGGTGAAGCTGCCGCGAAACTGGAACCGGCTGGTGCGCAAGGTCATGCGGCGCTGCGAGCGGCGCTGCGAATGGCGGCGTGCCGAGTTCAACATGCGGTGCGGGCGTGCGGCGACGATGGTCGTGCACGCGGGGAAGAAGGACGACCACGCTGTGGGCAACCTGCTGGGGCTGTGCACCTGGCACGCGGCTCAGAAGGCGCAGCTGGACTGGGAGGCGAGCCGGTTCGTCGCCATCAGGGTGCGGCCGGCGCGCGAGGACGGCGGGAAGAAGGGCTGACGGGCTGGAGGGTTGGCGGCCGGCGGGCTGGGAGCCGTCACGGCGCGAGCCAGAAGCAGCACAGCCCGATGGCGACGGCGCACACATGCCCCAACGCCGTGAAGTCCCGCCGGTCCTTGGCGAGCCCGTAGAGGTAGAAAGCGATCAGGACCACGAGATACGCGATCCGCCATGGCAGCGGGATCCGCCACGCCAGCACCGCGGCTGCTCCGGCCTGCGCGTAGCTGACGCCGTAGTCGGACGCTTCCCGCTCGGACGCGGGCAACTCGCCCTTGCGGATCCGGTACCAGACCGATCCCTGGCTGATCAGCGTGGCTCCGACATGCGCCAGTGCGATGACCGCGAGCCAGCGCCACGTGCCGAGCCAGTGCTCGGCCGGAGCGTGGAACACGCTGTAGGTGACGAGGTAGAACAGCCAACTCGTCCCCGCGGTGAAGAACGCGCTGGTCACCAACACCAAGAGCGGCGCTCGCCGCAGCCGCGCCAAGTTGGTGGAGTTCGCCGCCAGCACTCTGGCTGACCGCTCGGCCGGCATCGTCGCCATCCACCGCGACGTGACCAGCAACGCGACGAGCCAGAGATAGGTGCCTGGGGCGTCGCGCACGTAGTGCCAGACGTCGGACGGCAGGCGGCTCAGCACACTGTCACGATAGCGAAATCCCTGGTGAAGGCCAGGCTCTCGGCGCGCGAAGACTGCCCGTCGCTTGGACGCACAATGCGTGTCGGCCGCGTGCCGCTCCTCGTCGGTCGAACGCACAACAGGTGTCGCCAGCACGCTGCTCCTCGTCGGTCGAGCGCACAGCAGGTGTCGGCCTCACGCCGCTACTCGTCGGCCGTCCCCTGCCGCGGCACTCCCGCCGCGCGGTAGGCGTCCGCCTCGTCCAGCGACTCGTGCTCCATCAGCGCCGTCGCCAAAGCGTCCAGGCGCTCGCGGTTCTCGATCAGTGTTCGGACTGTCTTCTCATAGCACTCGGCCACGATGCGCCGGACCTCGGAGTCGACCGCGTCGAGCGTCGCCGGGGCCGCCGACAGGCCGTAGGCCTGCGACGCGTCCTCGGGGATGGCGACCAGGCGGCCGATGCGCTCGCTCATGCCCCAGCGGCCGACCATGCCGCGGGCGATCGCCGTCACCTGCTCCAGGTCGCTCTCGGCGCCGGTCGTCACGTCGCCGTAGACGACCTGCTCGGCCGCGATGCCGCCGAGCGCGCCGCAGATCCGGCCCCGGAGGTAGTCCTCGGTGTGGGAGTAGCGGTCGTTCTCGGGCGTGGACAGGGTCACGCCGAGCGCGCGCCCGCGCGGCACGATCGTCACCTTGCGGACCGGGTCCGCGCCCGGCTGGAGCATGCCGAGCAGGGCGTGGCCGCTCTCGTGGTAGGCGGTGCGCCGACGGTCCTCCTCGGGGATCAGCACCGGGCGCTCGGCGCCGAGCTGGATCTTCTCCAGGGCGGCGGAGAACTCGGCCGGCCCGACGTCGGTGCGATGGCGCGCCACGGCCAGCAGGGCCGCCTCGTTGGCCAGGTTCGCCAGATCGGCGCCGGTCATCCCCGGGGTCAGGGCCGCCACCTGGCGCAGGTCGGCGTCGGGGGCGAGCGGGATGCGGCGCGTGTGGATCTTGAGGATGGACTCCCGGCCGGCCTTGTCCGGCGGGGCGACCTGGACCACGCGGTCGAAGCGGCCGGGGCGGGTGAGGGCGGGGTCCAGGATGTCGGCGCGGTTGGTGGCGGCCACCACGACGACGCCCTCGCTGCCGGTGAAGCCGTCCATCTCGGTGAGGATCTGGTTCAGGGTCTGCTCGCGCTCGTCGTGGCCGCCGACGGCGGCGCCGCGGCCGCGGGCCCGGCCGATGGTGTCGATCTCGTCGATGAAGACGATGGACGGGGCCACCTTGCGGGCCTCGGCGAACAGCTCGCGGACGCGGGAGGCGCCGACGCCCACGATCATCTCGATGAACTCCGAGGCGGAGGCCGAGAAGAACGGGACGTTCGCCTCGCCGGCCACCGCGCGCGCCAGCAGGGTCTTGCCGGTGCCGGGCGGTCCGGCGAGCAGCACGCCGCCGGGCATGCGCGCGCCCATCCGCTGGAACGGCGCCGGGTTCTTCAGATAGTCGACGACCTCGGTCAGCTGGGCCTCGACCTCGTCGATGCCGGCCACGTCGGAGAACGTGGTCCGCTTGCCCTCCTCCGGCGCCACCGGCTTCGGCGGTCCGCGCCGGCCCAGGCCGCCCAGCGCGCCGGAGCTCATCCGCCGGGCCACCAGCATCCACAGGCCCAGCAGCAGCGCCACCGGCGCCAGCGACAGCAGCAGGTTGACCAGGAAGCTCTGCCCCTGCACCACCGGCTTGGCGGTGATGGTCACCCCGTTGCCGGACAGCTGCTGCCACAGCTGGTCCTCGGCCCAGGAGGGGCGCTGGGTGTCGAAACTGGAGTAGGTGCCGCTGTCGCCGTCGGGCTTGGGCGCCTTCTCCTTCAGGTCGCCCTGGATGGCGTCGCCCTTGGAGTAGACGTCCTTGACGTTGTTCGCGGCCACCTGCTTGGTGAACTCGGTGTAAGGGACCTTCGTCGAGCCCGGGCCGCCGGTGAACAGCGACAGCAGCAGATCGGTGATCAGGAAGACCACGAGCATGGTGAGCAGCAGCCGCGGCCAGCCCCCGGGCACGTTCGGCCCGCGCTGCGGCTTCTGCGGCGGCCCGCCCCGCCCCGGCGGCGGCGTGCCCTCGGCCCGCCAGGGCGGGCCGGGGTCCGGCCGCGGGGGCACCGAGGGATCACTCACGGGGGTGACATCGGCCGTTCCGGCCCTGATCGAAACGCCGGAGGATCCGTACGGGTTAAAGGCCGGACCCCTCCGATGCCGAAGGAGGGGTATGCGGACGATGATGCGCAGTACTGCGACGGTGGCCGTGATGGCCGCCCTGGCGGTGACCGTCGGAACCCTGTCCACGCTCGCGGCCCGGGCCGGCGCCCTGCCCGCCGACACCACCGGCTCCGGCTCCGGAACCGGCTCCGGAGTGCGGGTGGAGATCACCGACGACACCCGTTCGGCCCATTCCGGCGACGTCATCGACTACACAGTCCGGGTCGAGAACGACTCCGCGGCCTCCTACCCGCACCTGGAGGTCTTCCACCTGGTCCCGAACGGCTTCCAACTCGTCGACTCCAGCCCGAAGGCGACCCAGGAGGGCTCGAACGTCCGCTGGACCGCCGACGTCCCGGCCGGGCAGACCCTGGTCTTCACCGACCAGGTGATGGCCGGCACGGTCGAGGAGTCCGAACACCTCACCCCCCGCACCCGCGACGCCAAGCCCGCCGACCCCACCGGCGGCGGCCCCGGAACCAGCCCCGCGGCGGCCCGCCAATTCACCACCACCGCCTGCGCCCGCAGCTCGGCCTCCGGCCCGGCCCTGGCCTGCGCCACAGTCCGCGAACAGCTCACCGACGGCCCCGACGCCGCCTCGGCCACCGGCCCCGCCGCCAAGCACTGGCAGCCCGGCCTGCTCGGCATCGGCCTGATCGTGGCCCTGTTCGCAGCCTTCAGCGGCTTCTTCCGCAAGCGGCGGAACCGGATCGACGAGGGCTGAGGGGAAAGGGGCGCCGCCCCAACCCCCTCACTCCGCCGCGCCCGCCCCCGCCCCCTGCTCCGCCGGCAGCACCTCCAGCCGTGTGGTCCGCCGCAACGATGCCCCGGCGAGCACGCCGAGCGCGATCGCCGCCACCGTGACCAGCACGTTCAGCAGCGTCTGCCAGCCGGCCGGGCTGTGGTTCACCAGCAGCTGCTGCACTCCGGACAGGCCGTGGGCGCCGGGGACCAGCATCCAGAACGCGGGCAGGAAGAACACCTGGTCCGGGATGGCCGCGCGCTTGCCGATCCGGCTCGCGGTCAGCGGCAGTCCCATGCCGGCCACGAAGGCGCCCAGCACCTGCCCGCCGATCACCGTGCCGACCGTCTGCACCACGCGGGTCACCAGCAGCGCCGCGATCAGCCAGGTGACCGAGCGGCGCGGGGCGTCGCTGTTCAGCGTGAAGCCGATCGCCAGCAGCACCACCGCGGCCCAGCCGATCCAGGCGCCGAGTGTCTGCGGCGCCGGGCGGGCGACCGGCCGCGCGTGCACGGTGTCGGTGGCCACCAGGATGCCCAGCGCCAGCATCAGCAGCACGTTCGCGGCTCCGGCCAGCCGGGCCAGGCCGGACAGGGTGGACTCGGTCGCCAGCTCGATCGCGCCGAGGGTGAGCGCGGCGCCGGGCAGGAACCCGATCAGCGGCGGGATGAACAGGAAGTCCGGGTTCTCGTGCAGGACCGGCCCGGCGAAGCGCAGCGACAGCGCCGTCACCAGGATCGCGGCCGCCACCGGGAGCAGCGTCAGCAGCGGCGGGGCATAGCGCTGGACCAGGTATTGCAGTACGCCGACCGCGGTGCCGGCCACCAGGTAGCCGAGCGCCGAGGGTAGGGTCGGGTGCTGGAGCAGCCCGAGCGCCACGGTCAGCAGTGCGTAGCCGGAGATCACGGCCGACGGCCGGAACCGGCGCGGCATCGCCTGCTCGCCGCGCAGCGCCTCGCGCACGTCCCCGAACGGCACCACCTCGTCGCGCATCCGCTGCACCAGCTGTTGCAGCACCTCGACCTGGCCGAGCTGCATGACGCCGTCGGCGACCGGGGCGAAGTCCATCTCGCTGCCCGGGTCGGCGCCGGTCGCCGTCTCGACCCGGACGAAGATCCCGCTCGGCAGCGCGAAGCACCGGGCGTGCACGCCGTACCGGGCCGCGATGTCCACGACCTGCTTCTCGGTGTCGACGGTGTTCTCCCCGGAGCGCAGGATCTCCGCCCCGATCTTGCTCAGCAGCGCGGCGAGCTGCCGCAGCCACTCGGCGGTCGGCTCCTCGGCGGCCCGCACCCCCACCCGCCGCGGGTCGCGGAACGCCTCGCCGACGTTCTTCAGGCCCTGCCACGCCGCGTCGACGCTCTCGCCGAGGGTGTCCATCGACCCCGAGAAGGCGCCGCCGATCGCACTGCCCGACGGCCCCCGGTGCCTGCCCGACCCGTGGTCCCCCTCCGCGTCCTGATCCTGGTCCTTGCCGTCCTTGCGCCTCTTGAAGAAGGGCACCGCGCTCCTCCCGCTCGCTGCCGGCCGCTCACCGCCGACCCGCTGACTAACGACCGCGCGCCACACCGATCACGCGCGCCTCACCCGTTCGGGCGCGACCGCAGGCGGGGAGCGGCGGATCCGAGGTCAGATCCTCGTGTGCTGAAGTTGATGCAAGAGAACGCGGTCCTCGCGTTGTTCGCCTGCTTGGCGCTGGGCTACCTGGTCGGCAAGCTGCGGGTCGGCCCGATCACCCTGGGCGGTATCTGCGGCGTCCTGATCGTGTCGATGGTGATCGGCGCGCAGACCGTCAACGGCAAGCACATCACCGTGAACGCCGACGTCAAGAACGTCGCCTTCGCACTGTTCATCTTCTCCCTCGGCTACATCGCCGGGCCCGGGTTCGTGGCCAACCTGAACGCCAAGGGCCTGCGGTTCGGTGTGCTGTCGCTGATGGAGATGATCGTCGTCCTGCTGATGGCGACGGCGATCACCAAGGTTGCCGACCTGGACACCGGCACCGGTGCCGGCATCCTGGCCGGGTCCGCGACCGAGTCGGCGGTCGTCGGCACCGCGCAGGACGCCATCTCCAAGCTGCCCGGCATCACCCCGGAGCAGGTCCAGACCCTGTCCGCGCACGTCGCCACCGCCTACTCGGTCTGCTACCTGTTCGGCCTGATCTCGATCGTGCTGCTGACCAGCCAGATCTTCCCGCGGCTGCTGAGGATCGACCTGGCCGAGGCATCCCGCAAGCTCTGGGAGAAGATGCGCGGCGGCAACGCCACGCTGGACTCCGACCAGGAAGCCGCGATGCCGGCGCTGGTGGGCCGCACCTACCAGATCACCAAGGGCGACGGCCTGACGATCCAGGCGCTGGAGGAGTCGGTCGGGGTGCACGCCTCGGTCGAGGGCGTCAAGCGCGGCACCAAGGTGCTGACGGTCGACCCGCGGCTGCGGCTGGCGCTCGGCGACCGGGTCCTGGTGGTCGGGCAGCGCAACGCGGTGATGGCGGCCGGCAGGGAGCTCGGCCCGGAGACCAGCGCGATCCCCGGCCTGGACAGCCCGCTGGCGCAGCGCGAGCTGGTGGTGACCACCAAGGAGATCAACGGCCTGTCGGTCAACGAGATCAACCGCCGGTTCCCGGAGCCGAACGAGGGCGTCTACCTGACCGGCGTCAACCGGCTCGGCAACGACCTGCCGGCCACCGGCGAGACCGAGATCCACATCGGCGACACGCTGAACGTCGTCGGCACGAAGTCCAAGGTGGAGCGGTTCCAGAAGGCGTTCGGCGCCAAGGTCCGCACCGAGAGCGCGGACTGGATCTACATCGGCCTGGGCATCTGCCTGGGCGTGCTGCTCGGCGAGGTCGTGGTGCACCTCGGATCGGCGAACCTGACCCTGGGCACCGGCGGCGGCTGCCTGATCAGCGGCTTGATGTTCGGCTGGTTCCGCTCCACCAAGCCCACCTTCGGGGCCTACCCGCCGGTGGCCGCGGCCACCATGAAGGACCTGGGCCTGGCGGTGTTCATCGCGGTCACCGGCCTGTCCGCCGGGCCGGACGCCGGGCCGCTGCTGAAGAAGTACCCGCTGCTGCTGCCGCTGTCCGGCATCGCGATGGTGCTGATCCCGGCGTTCCTGGGGCTGTGGATCGGGCGCCGGTTCCTGAAGATCGAGAAACCGATCCTGATCGGCGCCATCGCCGGCCAGCAGTGCTCGACGCCGGCGATCACCGCGGTCACCAACACCGCGCAGAGCAGCGTGCCGATGATCGGCTACACGATCACGTACACGCTGTCGAACTTCCTGCTGCCGTTGACCGGGCCGATCTTCGTCGGCCTGATCGGGCTGCATTTATAGGGCTGCGAGTTATCCCCTACACGTGCAGCAGCCACCGGCCGCCGGCCACCGCGCACCCGAGCGCGACCAGCGCGAACACGAACAGCCAGCCGCCCGCCGGGAAGCCGGTCAGGCGGTGCAGCTGGTCGGCGTCGGAGTCCCGGGCCCCGGTCCGGGCCCGGGTCCGGCCCAGCTCCAGCACCGGCTTCACCCCGGCCAGCAGCAGGAACCACACCATCAGATAGGCGAAGCCGGCCTGCACGTCGGTGTTGTCGGTCCACGAGGCGGCGAACACCGCGCCGCCGGTGAGGACCACCGTGAGCCCGCCGTAGAAGTTCCGGATCGAGATCAGCAGCAGCGCCAGCAGCAGGACGCTGGCCCACAGCAGCAGCGTTATGTGCTTGGCCGCGAGCAGCCAGGCGCCGCCCAGGCCCACCAGGCTCGGCGTGATGTAGCCGGCCATCACCGTGAGCACCATGCCCAGGCCGCGCGGCTTGCCGTAGGAGACGGTGACGCCGGAGGTGTCGTGGTGCAGCCGCACTCCGGACAGCCGGCGGCCGCACAGCAGCGCCACGGCCGCGTGCCCGCCCTCGTGGGCGATGGTCACCGTGTTGCGGGCGATCCGCCACACCGGGCGCCACAGCACCGTGAGCAGGGCCGCCGCGCCCACCGCCAGCACCAGGTTGCGGGGCGGGTCGGGCTGGACGCCGGTCACCCGGTGCCACACGTCGTCGAGACTGGAGATGTCCACGGCGCAGCCTCCCACGATTCGCCCGTTCGGCGGTACCCGTACTGGCACGTCTGTGACCGGCCGGTGACGCTGTACCCATGGTGAAGCGGGCGGCGCGCGGGGTGTGGACGTATATCCGCAGCGCCCCCGGCACTTATCTCTGGCTGGTCATCCTGCTCGTCACCACGGTCGTCCTCCGGCACGCCGATCCCCACTCCGAGCAGTGGATCCTGGAGCGCCGCAGCACCAACATCAACTACTTGACCAAGGAGCCGGTGCGCGTGCTGATCCAGTCGGCGCTGTGGATCGACGGCAGCAGCTGGCTGTTCTACCTCGGGCTCTACACGATCTTCCACGCCCAGGCGGAGCGCTGGCTGGGCACGGCCCGCTGGCTGGCGGTGGCGTTCATCTCCCACGTGGCGGCGACGTACGCGAGCGAGGGGGTGCTGGCGCTGGCGATCCGCCACGGCCTGGCCCCGGAGTGGAAGCGCTACACGCTCGACTACGGCGTCAGCTACGCGCTGGCGGGGGTGGTGGCGGTGCTGGCGTACTGGTGGCCGCGCGGGTGGATGCGCTGGGTCTACGCGGCGGGCGTGGTGCTGTTCTACGGACAGGCCATGCTGCGGGGACGCACGTTCACGGACGTCGGCCACTTCACGGCCACGCTGGTCGGGCTGGCGTGCTACCCGATCGTGCGGTCGCGCCGGTCGCCGATGGCCTGGGGGTTCCGATGGCGGGCGCTGGTGGGGGAGCCGGCGCGGCTCGGGGCCTAGCCTCCTCGGTTCAGTTCGTGGTGTTCGGGCTGGGGCTGGAGGAATGCGACTCGCCGGGGCTGCTCGACGAGTGCGTCGGCGCGATCGAGCTGCTGCTGGGCGCCGACGTCGAACCGGCGGTGCTGGTCGGGGTGTCGGACGGCGCCGCGCTGGAACTCGACGAGCTGGACGTCGGCCCGTTGTCCGAACCCGACGACCGCGAGCTCGGCGGGGAGCTGGAGCTCGGCGACTTGCTCTTGGAAGTGGTGTGCGTCGAACGCCGCACGGGCAGGGCGTTCGACGACGACTGCGACGGCGTCGGGCTGTCAGTGCCGGTCGGCGCGGTGGGCGTCGCGCTCCCGGTCGGACTGCCGGACACCGCACCCCCGGTCGACGACTGCGCGGCCGGCGACGGCCCCGAGCCCCCCGACCCGCCCAGCACCACCGCCGCCGCGCCCGCCACCAGCAACACCGCGGCGGTCACCGCCCCGACCAGCGTCTTACGCCGCGGGCCACCCGGATCGCCGAACTCGTCGTCGTCCTCCTCGTCCGGCCCGGGCCCCTCGAACGCCGGCTCGAACCTGCGAGCGACCGTCTTCTCCTCGTCCGGCGGCTCAAGGAACGCCGTGGGCCGCGCCGGCCGAGGCGCCCGATCCGCCGGCCCGACCATCCCGGGCCGGAACCAGTCGTCCGGCGCGCTGGTGGCCACCGGCTCCGGTTCGGCCTCGGGCGTCCCCGGCCGCGGCAGACTCGGGAGGCTGTTCGCGTACGCCGACAACGAGCGCGGGGCCTGCGGAGTCGGCTTGTCCGGGATCACCCAGTCGTGATCGATGTCGGCCTGGATGCTCGGCGAGATCAGCGGGCGCGGGGATGGGGCGGCGGGTGGGGGAGCGGCTTCGGGCTCTGGCTCAGCTTCTGCCTCAGCTTCTGCCCCAGCCTCAGGTTCTGCCTCGGCCTCAGCCTCGGCTTCTGGCTCAGCTTCAGCCTCAGGTTCTGCTTCGGCTTCGGCCTCGGCTTTTGTCTCAGGTTTTGCTTCTGCTTCTGGTTCGGCTTCCGGCTCCGGAGCGGCGTCGGCTTCAGCTTCGATGTCGGCTTCGGCTTCGGTTTCACTGTCGGGTTCGGTATCGACCGGCTCGTCTTCGGAGACTTCTTCAGAAGCTTCCTCAGCAGACGCTGAGTGCGGAGCAAGCTCATCGAACGCACTCAGCAAGTCATCGACGGCAAGCTCGCTGTCTTCGGACTCGGCCAGGTCCTCGCCCAAGACCTCGTCTGCTTCCGCGTCGGCAACAAGCTCGCTGTCTTCGACCTCGGCCAGGTTCTCGCCCAACACCTCGGTCTTGTCTGCGTCGGCGGTCCCGGACTCGTCCTCCGCCCCGGCCTCCAACCCCAACAACTGCTCATCGATCGGCTCCCCGACCGGCGGCGGCTCCGGCATCGAGTCCGGCTCCGCCAGCTCCGCCCCGTCGGAGTCGGCCGTCGCCGCCGCCAGCGCGGCCAGCTGGGCGCGGCCGCGCGCCTGCCAGTCCGCACCGTAGGCCGCGCCGACGATGAGGTCGACCTCTTCCAGGAACTCGTGCGCGGTGGCGGGGCGGTCGGCCGGATCGGCGGACAGGCCGCGCTGGATCAGGGGGCGCAGTTCCTCGGGGGCGAATTCGGCGATGATCTGCGTGTATTCGTGGAGTGCGGCCAGGTCTTCCGGGGTGGCGGCGCGGAAGGGCGGCTCGGCGGTGAGGCATTCGAAGAAGACCGCGGTGGCCGAGAAGACGTCCGCGGCGGGTGTCGCCGGATCGCCGTCGATGCGTTCCGGGGCCAAATAGGTGGGTTCGTCGGGGTCGAACTCCGGGTCGGGGGCGTCGAAGCCGGTGACGGTCAGCCCGCCCTCGGCGTCCACCAACACGTTCTCGGGGCACACGTCACCGTGCACTCCCGCCAGCGTCAACAGCGTCCCGGCCAGCACCGAGGCCGCTGCCTCCGGCGCCATCGCTCCTGATTCCCGCAGCACCGCACGCAGGGACATGCCCTCGACCAGCCCGTTCCTCACGCACGCCTGTTTACCCGATTGCGGGCCGCAACCACAACGTCGGACAGAAACGGCACGTCATGGGGTCCCCCGTTCGACCACCCGCCGGACCTCGGGCGTCCGACCCGGCATCAGCGGTCAGCGCAGGACGGTCAAATCCAAGTAATTACGCCGCCCGAGGTTCGGCTCGTCGACCAGTCGCAGCCGCGCCACCCGGAATCGGTAGAGGCTCGCGGCCGCGCTGCCGTCCAGGAACGACTCCCGCACCGCGGGATCCGTCCCGAAACCGGGGAAACGGCCCTGATACGCCTCGAACGCCGCCAGCGCGTCCGCTCCGCGCGCGATGCCGCACTCCCCGGTCAGCTGCATCCCGCGCAGCCCCTCCCCGAACTCCGGCGGCGGCAGCCAGATCGCCGCCGACGCCTGCGCGCGCGCCTCGGCGTTGCGGCCGTGCAGCGTGCTCGGCTCGCTGACGAAAAAGAGGTCGAACTCCCGCCCCAGGGCGAAGAACGCCATGTTGGCGTGCGGCGTGCCGGCGGCGTCGGCGGTGGCCAGCGACAGGACCTGGGTCCCGGCGGCGATCGCCTCGACGCTGTGGCCGACCACGGCGGTGGGGGTGTCTGTGCCGTCGAACTTCACGGTGAGCGCCACTGCTGGAGCCTGCCCGGCCCGGCCGCCGGGCAAACCGCATCAGAACCCTGAGTCGCTGGTCCGGGCCGGCGGCCCGCCGGTCGGAGCCGGAGCGCGCTCGCCGTCAGAGCGTGATCGCCGTAAGTACGAATCCTGATTCCACGATCCACCGCCCGGTCATCCGGGTCACCGGCGCCCCGGCCTGGTGGATCCGCACCGTGTAGCCGCCGGCGACGGTCCCGTCCGGGCGGTCCTCGCCCGGCTCCAGATCCAGCGACGCGTCCCCGAACCCCAGCCACCGCTCGGCGACCGGGAACCAGGCCTTGTACACCGACTCCTTCGCGCTGAACATCAGCCGGTCCCACCACACGTGCGGCCGCGCCGCCGCCAGCTCGGCCAGCATCGGCACCTCGTCCGGCCGCGCGATGGTGTCGAACACGCCGTCCGGCAGCGGCGCGTGCGGCTCGGCGTCCACCCCGACGCCGCCCACCGACCCGGACCGGGCCACCGCCGCGGCCCGGTACCCGTCGCAGTGCGTCAGGCTCCCCACGACGCCCTCCGGCCACAGCGGCTCCCGGTTGCCGCCGCTGCCGACGGCCATCGGCGGCAGGCCGAGCCGGACCATCGCCAGGCGCGCGCAGTGCCGCGTCGTGATGTATTCGCGGCGCCGTTTGGCCACCGCCCGCGAGATCGCTGCCTCCTCGCCCGGGAAGAGGACCGCGTCCTCGGGATCGTCGAAGGCCTCTGCGACCGCCACTTCGGCGGGCAGCACTGAGGACAGCACGGCGTGCGTTCTCCGTTCCGGATACGGGGTCGAGGTCCGGCCCCGCCGGCCGGTCCGTCCACCAGAGGATCAGGTCTGCGGATTCAAGGTCAAGCCGAAGGCGTTGAAGATGTCCGTGGCCTCGGTCCAGAACACCCCCGGCGTCCCGTCCCCGGGCGTGCCGTCGGACAGCAGCCCGCGGGCCTGCCGCACCCCGCCGGACCCGACCGCGAAGATCGTCGCGCCGCTGTCCCCGCCGGCCGCGCCCCAGCCGTTGTTCACCGCGTTGCCCCACACGCCGCGCGCCGTGTACGACAGCCCTGGGCATCCGGTGCTCGGCCCGCAGTACATGTCCTGGTTGGAGACCTTGATGTTGCACGGTGTCGGGTGCCCCATGAAGAACGACCGCTGTCCGTCGTGGCAGACGTAGTCGCCGTTGTACGAATACGCGAAGCTGGTCAGCGGCAGCCATCCGGTGGTGTCGGACTCGTCGGCGTTGTTGTTCGCGCCGTCGATGGTCTCGGCGTCCCACTCCTGCACCCGCGCGGTGACGGTCCCGACGTAGTTGCCCTTCAGCCCGTTCGAGTAGTCCCCGGCGGTCCCGGCCCGGGTGTAGACGGCGGTGCCGACCCCGTAGCAGTGCGCCGCGGTGATCATGATCGGGTGCCCGTCGGATTTGCGGACGGCCGGCAGGCCGGCGGTGCAGCCGTGTCCCGAGCCGCTGCCGGTGATGGCGTCGCCGCCGATGAACGGGGTGCTGTCGTGCCACTTCACATCGGCCCACGACTTCACCTGGAGGGCGTGTCCGGGCTTGTAGACCAGCGGTACGCCGAGGGAGGCGGCCAGCGAGGTGGCCGTTGTGGTTGTCGTGGCCGTCGTGGCTGTCGCGGTCAGCGCCGACCTCGCCGCCACCGTGTCGTCCACGTCCAGCTCCAGCCCGGAGGCGTCGGCCGCCGGCCCGACCAGGTCGACGTGCACCGGCAGCTGCCCGGCGTCGGCCAGCGCCACGACGCGCCGCGCGGCGGCGTCCAGCGCGGCGTGGGTGGCGGCGGCCGGAAGGAACCGGATCAGGCCGCCGTCGATCGCCGGATCGACGGCTCGGGCCGCGGTCAGCACCCGCTTGGCCTGCGCCGGATCGGTGAGATAGACCGTCACCAGGTCGCTGCCGGCGTCGATCGCCAGGTTGCCGTAGACGTCGGCGACCGGGCCGCGCCCGGCGGCGCCGACGGCGTTCGCCACGGCCCGCAGCGGCGCCAGCCGCGCGGCCAGTGCCGCCGGGGTGAGCGCCGCGAGCTGTGCGTCGGTCAGCAGGCCGGCGGCCACGACCGCGGTTCCGGCCGCTCCGGTTCCAGCCTGGGCGCCGCCGGCCGGCAGCACGGCGACGGCCGCGAGCAACCCGGCGGCGAGGACGCCGCACCGCGCGACGAGGGCTTTTCTCCTCATGAGAGAACTCCAGGCGTGATCGAATCGGTGGTCACGCCGGAGCATAGCCGCGTTGTCAGGCTTCTGACAGGTGCCTCGAATCAACGTTCTGCGAATTCCGCCGACCGCGCAACGATCGGGCGCGGGCCGGGACTCTTCAGCGTTATGCTCGCCATGATCGCCGTCATACCCCTGCTGACGCTGCTGTCCCTGCTCCGGGTCAGGGGCACCGGCGCCACCGACACCGTCTGGGCCGAGGACGGGGCCCTGTTCTTCAAGGAGAGCCTGCACAGCGGGCCGTTACGACTCCTGATCACGCCGTACAACGGCTACCTGCACCTGGTCCCGCGCGTGGCCGTCGACGTCGCACGCCTGTTCCCGCTCGCGTACCTGGCCATCGTCCTGGCCGTGACCGGCGCGCTGATATCCAGCAGCCTGGCGGTCTTCGTCTACCGGGTCAGCCGGGCGCATCTGCGGTCGCGGCTCCTGTGCGCGACGGTCGCCGCGCCGCTGGCGCTGACCTGGGTGGCCCAGACCGAGGTGGGCAACAACATCGCCGACGCGCAGTGGTACTTCGTGTACGCCTCGTTCTGGGCCGCGCTGTACCGGGGGAGGAGCGTGCGCGGCCAGGTGCTGTCGGCGCTGGTGATCTTCCTGGCGGTGGCCAGCGACCCGTTCGCGGTCGTCTTCTTCCCGCTGCTGCGCCGGAACCGGCCGATGGTGGCCGGAATGGCCGCCGGCCTGCTGTATCAGGGCATCGGGGTCGTGTTCATGGGGGCCTTGTCGTCGCGTTCGCACCAGCGTGAATACGACATCCCCTTGTCGACCGGCGCGTATATCAGGCATGTCATAGGCCACGTGCTGTGGCCACCGGCGGAGTTCTGGCTGGTCGGCGTGGTACTGGTGGCCGGGCTGCTGGCGTGGATCCTGCGGGGGCAGACGCGGCATCCGCGCTTGCGTGCGTCTGATCCACGGGCGTATGTCATGAAGGCGGCCTTCGCCTACAGCGTCGTGTTCTACTTCGCACTGACCATCGAGGGCGGCTTCATCGCCGACCGTTACGCGTACCCGGCCACCGCGCTGCTGCTGGCCGGGATGGCCGCGGCCGCCGCCGAGACCGAGCGGGGGCGCGGCTTGCTCGCGGGCGCGGTGGCCGTCAGCGTCTGCTGGGGCTACTTCGGCCATGTGCCGGACGGGAATCTGCGGGCGGACAGTCCCTCGTGGCGCGGCCAGCTGCACCTGGCCGCCGCGCAGTGCGTCACCCTCCACGAGGACGCCGCCGATGTCGCCATCGCGCCGCACTCGTGGAAGGTGCGGGTTCCGTGCCGGCTGCTGCTGCGCGAGCTGCCGGCACAGTAGGGCCCCGCGGCCGCCTGCTCCTACGACCGACTGCCCTACGACCGCCGCGCGGGCGACACCGTCTTCGCCGGGTCGCGCTCGATGTGCGCGGCGAGGATCTCGTCGATCTGCTTGAGCACCTCGGCCGGCAGCTTCACGCCCGCCGCCTTGACGTTCTCCGTCACCTGCTCCGGCCGGGACGCGCCGATGATCGCCGCCGAGACGTTCGGGTTCTGCAACACCCACGCCACCGCCAGCTGCGCCATCGTCAGGTCCACCGACTCCGCCACCGGCTTGAGCTGCTGCACCGCCGTCAGCAGGTCGTGGTTGGCGACGAAGCCGCCGATCATCGCCGCGCCGGACGCCTCGTCGGTGGCCCGGCTGCCCGCGGGCAGCGGTGCGCCCGGCAGGTACTTGCCGGTCAGGATGCCCTGCGCGATCGGCGACCAGACGATCTGGCCGAGCCCCAGCTCCTCGGAGGTCGGGACGACCTCGGCCTCGATCACCCGCCACAGCATCGAGTACTGCGGCTGGCTGGAGATCAGCGGGACCCGCAGCTCGTCGGCCAGCGCCTTGGCGGCGCGGATCTCCGAGGCCTTCCACTCCGAGACGCCGATGTACAGGGCCTTGCCGGCGCGCACGATGTCGGCGAACGCCGTCATCGTCTCCTCCAGCGGCGTCGAGTAGTC
Source organism: Catenulispora yoronensis (assembly GCF_039531695.1). Classification (NCBI taxonomy): domain Bacteria; kingdom Bacillati; phylum Actinomycetota; class Actinomycetes; order Catenulisporales; family Catenulisporaceae; genus Catenulispora; species Catenulispora yoronensis. Next base: position 45,480 of record NZ_BAAAQN010000062.1, on the reverse strand, counting down.
GTAGCGGTGTGCCTGGTAGAGGTCCACGTAGTCGGTCTGGAGACGCTTCAGCGAGGCGTTGATCGACTCCATGACGTGCTTGCGGGACAGGCCGCGGTCGTTGCGGCCCGGGCCGGTCGGCCAGTACACCTTGGTGAAGATCTCCAGGCCCTCGCGCCGCTCCCCGGACAGGGCCCGGCCCATCACGGCCTCGGCCCGGGTCCCGGCGTAGACGTCGGCGGTGTCGAACGTCGTGATCCCGGCGTCCAGGGCGGCGCGCACGCACGCCAGCGCGGCGTCCTCCTCCACCTGGGAGCCGTGAGTGATCCAGTTGCCGTACGCGATCTCGCTGATGACCAGGCCCGAACGGCCGAGATGACGGAATTCCATAGTTGTCCACCCTACGACCGCCGCTCCGGCCGCCGAAACCGGGTCAAGCCCGCTGAAGCCGGATCAGCCCTGCTTGCACGGCTGCCGCCACCGCCGCGGTCCGGCTGTCCACGCCGAGCTTCCCGAAGATGTGCACCAGGTGCGTCTTGACGGTGGCCTCGCTGATGAACAGCCGCCGCGAGATCTGCCGGTTCGCCAATCCCTCGGCCACCAGCTCCAGGATCTCCGCCTCCCGCTGCGACAGCGTGGGCCGCTCGGCCCGCACGCGCCCGAGCAGCCGCGCCGCCACCGGAGGCGCCAGCACCGTCTCCCCTCGCGCCGCCGCCCGTACTGCCGTCGCCAACTCCTCCGGCGGGGCGTCCTTGAGCAGGTACCCGGCCGCCCCGGCCTCGACGGCGGCGAGGATGTCCGCGTCGGTGCTGTAGGTGGTGAGGATCAGCACCGCCGGCGCGTCCGCCCGCGCGGCGATCCGCCGGGTCGCCTCCACACCGTGCATCCCGGACCCCATCTGGAGGTCCATCAGCACGATGTCCGGCCGCTCGCGCTCCAGCAGGTCCAACGCCTCGGCCCCGTCCGCGGCCTCCCCGACCAGCTCGATCTCCGGGAGATCGGCCAGCAGGGCGCGCAGCCCGCGCCGCACGACGGGGTGGTCGTCGACGAGCAGGACGCGGATCATCCGATCGCCTCGCCGGGGACGGCGCCGAATCCGGCTCGGCCGCCGCCGACCTGGTCGGGATCGATCCGGGTTGGCGCCGCGTCTTCGCTCGGCGCCATGTCCCCGTCCGGCATCCCGAGCCGCTGCACCGGGAGCGCCACGGCCACCGCGGTGCCCTCGCCCCGCGCCGACTCGATCGTCAGCGTCCCGCCCAACTCGGCGATCCGTTCGCGCATGCCGTGCAGACCGAAGCGGGACCGGCCCGGTTCGCCGGCGAGGCCGCCGTGCTCTAAGGCCCCTTCGGCGAACGCGACCTCGTCGAAGCCCACCCCGTCGTCGAAGACGTCGAGCGTCACCTGGTCGTCGTGATAGGCCAAGGTCACCGCCGCGCGGTCGGCGTGCGCGTGCCGCTCCACGTTCGCCAGCGCCTCCTGCGTCGCCCGGAGCAGCGCCACCTCGGCCTCCATCGCCAGCGGATACGGCTCCCCGTCCACCCGGAACACCGCCCGCGGGTGCCCGGCCGCGATCCGCCGCAGGGCTTCGCCGAGGGTCGCGTCCTCCAGGGCCGGCGGCGTCAGCGCGGCGACGAACCGGCGGGCCTCGGCGAGGTTGGCGCTCGCCGTGTCGCGGATCTCGCGGACGCTCGCCGCCGCCGCTTCCGGCAGCCCCTTCTCGGCGCCCCGGGCCAGGAGCACGATGCTCGACAGGCCCTGCGCCAGCGTGTCGTGGATCTCCCGGGCCAGCCGCTGCCGCTCGGCCAGCCGCCCGGCCGCCCGCTGCGAGGCGGCCAGCTCGGCCTGGGCCCGCACCAGCTCGTCGATCAGCTGCTGGCGCCGCCGCCCCTCGCGGTACAGGCCCAGGTAGCCGTACGCGGTCAGCACCGCCACCACCGCTCCCGCGCACGGCCCGATCACCTTCGCCGCGGTCAGGCCGCCGCTGGTCGTGGCCTGGGTCGCGACCACCGTCGCGGTGATCGCCGCCACCGCCGCCGCCGACCACGCCCGCGGCAGCAGGTGCAGCACCACGAAGTACAGCGGGAACGCCACATAGGCCGCCGTCGGCGCGACCACGACCAGCGCCGCCCACAACCCGGCGACCGCCGCCAGCCACCCCAGCACCCGCCGCCGTTCCGCGGGACGCCGGAGGCCGAGCGCGTACACCAGGGCCAGCACCGCCCCGAGCACCCACGCCGCCGGCCGGCCGCTCCCGACCAGCCCGACGAGCAACAACGCGTAGAACAGCCCGTTCAGCCCGAGCAGCAGGACCCGCGCGGTCGGCACGCGGGGCTGGTGGTCGGCTATGCCCTCTGAGCTGCTCATATTCCGCCAGTTTACGGTCCGTCACGCCCCATTCCGGCCATCCCGGCATCCATCCTTCGGTTGATCCGCGACCAACCTTCTCCGCGATGGCAACCGCGTCCCCGCCCGCGAGGCTGGAACCCGTCCCCATATCCCCGACGGAAGGCGCCACCGTGTTCGTCGCCCTGCGTGACCTCCGCTTCGCCAAGGGCCGGTTCACCCTGATGGGCGCCGTCGTGGCCCTGCTCACCGGGCTGGTCCTGTTCCTCTACGGTCTCACCGGCGGCCTGGCCGCCGACTCGTCCTCGGCGCTGGCCGGGCTGCCCGCCCGCGCCGTGGTGTTCGGCGGACCGGCGGTGTCGTTCACCGACAGCGCGATCGACGCCGGCCAGCGGGCCGCCTGGCAGGCCGCGGCCGACGCCCGGCCGCTCGGCGTGTCGATGACCCGGCTCGGCACCGGGGCCGGGGGTGCCGCCTCCGGAACCGGTTCCGGCGGCGGGCGTGCGGCCTCCTCGGTGAGCGTCGTCGGCGTCGATCCGGCCCTCCAGCCGCGCGCGACGGTAGGTGATAACCCGCGCCCCGGCGAGGTGGCGGTCAGCGCCGGGGTCGCCGCCGAGCTCGGCCTGCACCCCGGCGACCCGGTCACCCTCGGCCCGGCGCGGCTCACGGTGTCCGGCATCACCCCCGACCGCTCCTGGGGCCACGCCCCGACGGTCTGGACCGACGAGCCGACCTGGGAGCGGATCGGCGGCGGCGCCCAGCCGTCGGCGCTGGTCGTGGCCGGTTCCGGCCCGGCCGGGAAGGAGTCCGCGAAAGCGCTCGACGCCGCGTCGCACACCCGGACCGTTACCCTGGACGCCTCCAAGTCCGGGATCGACGGCTTCTCCGCCGAACAAGGCAGCCTCACCCTGATCCAGGGCTTCCTGTTCGCGATCAGCGCCCTGGTCGCGGGTGCCTTCTTCACCGTCTGGACGGTGCAGCGCAAGGCCGACATCGCCGTCCTCAAAGCCATCGGCGCGGGCAGCGGCTACCTGGTCCGCGACGCGCTCGGCCAGGCCCTGGCCCTGCTGCTGCTCGGCGGCGCGGTCGGCGCCGCCGCCGGAGCTGTCGGCGGCGCGGTCCTGAAGGCCTCCGGCACCCCGTTCACCCTCGACGCCGCCACCGTCGCCGTCCCGCTGTCGGCGATGGTCGTGCTCGGCCTGGCCGGCGCCGCCCTCGCCGTCCGGCGCATCGTCGCCGTCGATCCGCTGACCGCTCTGGGAGCCGCGCGATGACCCTCGCCCTGACCGATGTCACCCTCACCTACCCGGACGGCGACACCCGCCTGACCGCCCTGGACCGGATCACGCTGACCGTCGCGCCCGGCGAGTTCGCGGCCGTCGTCGGCCCCTCCGGCTCGGGGAAGTCCACGCTGCTCGCCGTCGCCGCGACCCTGCTCACCCCGGACCGGGGGAGCGTCGTGATCGCCGGCCGGAACACCGCCGACCTGTCCCGCAGCGCCCGCACGCGGCTGCGCCGCGACCGGATCGGCATCGTGTTCCAGCAGGCCAACCTGATCCCGGCGCTGACCGCCGCCGAGCAGCTCGAAGCCGTCGGGCACCTGCGGGGCGACCGGCCGCGCGCGGCCCGGACCCGGGCCCGGACGCTCCTGGACGCCGTCGGCCTCGACGCCGCCAAGCAGCGGCGGCGTCCGCACCAGCTCTCCGGCGGCGAGCGTCAGCGGGTCAACATCGCCCGCGCGCTGTTCGCCGAGCCGGCGGTGCTGCTGGTCGACGAGCCCACCTCGGCGCTGGACCACGACCGCGGCGCCCGGGTGGTGGCGCTGCTGGCCGACGTCACCGCGCAGCACGGGACGGCCACCGTCATGGTCACCCACGACATCGCCCTGCTGGGCCGGACCGACCGGGTGCTGACGATGGCCGACGGCCGGCTGGAGCCGGCCTTGAGCGGTGAGCCTAGAACTTCTCGCCGCGCTTCAAGCGGGGCTTCGGCATCCGCCACTTGCGGAACTGCATCGAACGCATGAGCGCATACCAGCCGACGCGGCCCAGGTCCTCGTTGGGGAAGCGCTTGCGCGCCTCCTTCTTCAGCCCGCGGATCAGCAGCACCGAGTCGATCACGATCGCCACCAGCATCACCAGCCACAGCACCACCGACAGCAGCGCGATGGAAGGGACCGAGGCCACGACGAACAGCAGCACCGCGAAGATGATGAAGAACTCCGCGGTCCGGAAGCGCGAGTCGACGTAGTCGCGCGCGAACGCCTTCACCGGCCCGCCGTGCTGGCGTTCGGTGGCGGCCTCGAAGTCGCGTTGCCGCGCCTCCCGCTTGGCCAGCTTGGGATTCGCGTTGATCCCGCTCAGCCGCTGCTTGCGGGCGAGCTCGGCTTCGCGGCGGGTGGGCGTGGGACGGCCCTTGGCGGCCTGGGAGGCGTCCTGCGCAGGGATCACGTCCTGCGACTCGGCGGCCTCGTCAGCCTCGACGGTGGATTTCTGCTTCCGGAACACGGGAAGACTCTAAGGCCACGGGGGCGTCCCGACGAAGCCATGACCTTCGGTAGATGCCGGGACGGGGTCCCGCGCCGTATGGTAAGTCCTGACCAGGACACCATCGTTGGACGACATTCAGGGCGATCCGGAACAGGGTCGCGTCGGACACATGAAGACGTGAAGGGGGCGCGGCAGAGCCCATGAGTGGCGTCATGAAGCGCATGAAATTGATCTTCCAGGCCAAGGCCAACAAGGCGCTGGACAAGTACGAGGACCCGCGCGAGACGCTCGACCTGTCGTACCAGAAGCAGCTTGAGCTGCTGCAGAAGGTGCGGCGCGGCGTCGCCGACGTGGCCACCTCGCGCAAGCGTCTGGAACTGCAGATGAAGGGTCTGCAGGACCAGTCCGACAAGCACGAGACCCAGGCCCGGCGGGCCCTGGAGGTCGGCCGCGAGGACCTGGCCCGTGAGGCCCTGTCCCGGCGCGGCGGCATCCAGCAGCAGATCACCGACCTGCAGACCCAGTACACGGCCCTGCAGGCGGAGGAGGAGAAGCTCACCCGGGCCTCCCAGTCGCTGCAGGCCAAGGTCGACGCCTTCCGCACCAAGAAGGAGACCATCAAGGCCACCTACACCGCGGCCGAGGCCACCACCCGGATCGGCGAGGCCTTCTCCGGCATCTCCGAGGAGATGTCCGACGTCGGCATGGCGATCCAGCGGGCCGAGGACAAGACCCTGCAGCTCCAGGCCCGCGGTTCGGCCATCGACGAGCTGCTGGCCTCCGGCGCGCTCAACGACCCGACCGGCATGGCCAAGGACGACATCACCGCCGAGCTGGAGCGGCTGTCCTCCGGCTCGGACGTGGACAACCAGCTGGAGGCGATGAAGCGGGAGCTGGCCGGCGGCCCGTCCGCGAACGCCAACCGGCAGCTGGAGGCGGGCAACGCGGTCGGCAACGCCAGCAACACCGGCGTGTCCGACGCGGAGGAGATCCGCAAGGAGGGCGAGGCGCGATGATCGTCCGCATCCTCACCGAGGGCCAGCTGCGCGTGCCCGACAGCGCGATCGAGGAGCTCAACTCGCTCGACGAGAAGGTCCTGGAGACCTGCCAGGCCAAGGACGAGGCGGCCTTCCGCACCGCCCTGGACACCCTGCTGACCCGGGTCCGGGAGATCGGCGAGCCGCTGCCGCTGGACGAGATCGTCGAGAGCGACTTCGTGCTCCCGATGGCCGACTCCACGCTGGAGGAGGTCGAGGCGATGATGTCCGACGAGGGCCTCATCCCCGGCTGAGCTCCGGCTCGCCCCGCTCCTTCGCGCTGGTCCCACGCCGCCGCACCGGACGCCCGCCCCGCGGGCCCCGGTGTGGCGGCGGTCTCTTCCACCCCCCGGACGGCGGCCGACGGGAACCCTTCGGGCCGGTTCGGCGTTGCACCGAATGAACCGCCGGGTTGACACCCGCGGCGCACGCCACACCGGTGGCGCGCCGCCGGGCCGGGCCCGGACACCGTGACCGAGAGGACAGGGAGAGACCACCAGTGGCAAGGACCCGTTTCGCGCCGGACCGGCAGCTGACTTCGCGGATGGTGACCGTGATGTTCCTGCTCGGTGCGGTCTACGTCGCCGCGATCGGCGTGGCGGTGGCCTTCGCCCCGAAGGGCCTGCTGCCGATCCTGCTCATCGTCATCGCCGGCTTCTTCTTCGCGCAGTGGTACCTGTCGGACAAGATCGCGCTGTTCTCCATGAACGCCCGGGTGGTGCAGCCCGACGAGTCCGCCGAGGCGCACCGCCTGCACGCGGTCCTGGACCGGCTGTGCGCGCTGGCCGACATGCCCAAGCCGCGGGTCGGCCTGGTGGACACCGAGGTCCCCAACGCCTTCGCGGCCGGCCGCAGCTCCAAGAACACCGTGGTGGTGGCCACCACCGGCCTGATGCGCCGGGTGCCGGACGACCGCGAGCTGGAGGCGGTGCTGGCGCACGAGCTCTCGCACGTGGCGCACAAGGACGTCGCGGTGATGACCATCGCCTCGTTCCTGGGCGTGCTGGCCGGGCTGATCACCCGCGTCACCTTCGAGATCGGCCTGTGGGGCGGCTTCTCCGACCGGCGCGACCGCGACGACGAGGACAGCCCGGCGGCGGTGCTGTTCCTGGTGATGATCGTCTCGATGATCACCTACGCGCTGTCCTTCCTGCTGATCCGCAGCCTGTCCCGCTACCGCGAGCTGGCCGCCGACCGCTCCGGGGCGATGCTGACCGGCAACCCGACGGCGATGAGCAACGCGCTGGGCCGGATCACCGGCGAGATGGCCCAGATCCCGACCCAGGACCTGCGCAAGCAGGAGGCGTTCAACGCGTTCTTCTTCACCCCGGCGATCCGCGGCGGGGCGAGCGTGTCGAACCTGTTCTCCACCCACCCCTCGCTCCAGGTGCGGCAGGAGAAGCTGGCGCAGCTCGCCGTCGAGATGGGCCGCTGAGCACTGAACACGAGGGCCTGAGCACGAGGGCCTGAGCACGCGAGGGTCTGAGCACACGAGGGTCTGAGCACCGGCGGGCCGCCGAGCGCCGGGCCCCGAGCACCACCTGATCGACCACGTCCACATCTGACACCGTCGTCGCCTGTCGGACCCCCGAGCTTCCATCATGCGAGCCGAGCGCGTCCGACAGGCGTCACGCGTGCCGGCGCCGGGAACAAACCCGGTTAGTCACGGGGATCTGCACAAGACGATCACGAATAGCGAACGGACCGCGGGACCTCCCTCGCCGTCCCCCCGAGACAAGGCAAGCTGGTAGCCATGGGATTCCTGGACACGCTGCTCGGTCGGACCAAGCCGGTCAAGCCGGACCTCGACCAGCTTTTCGGACTGCCGTCGGCGGCCCTGACCTTGCAGGCGGCGACCAACTACCGTCCCACCGGCCTGGGCTCGGTCTGCTTCAGGCGGGCCGAGGGCCGAGCCTTCGACGACGTCGAGTCGGACATCACCACGCTCCTGGCGGCCGGCAACGGCCCCAAGGTCGAGGCCCGCGACGACTCCTACGGCTACACCTGGCTGGTGTCCCACCACGAACCCGACGACACCGCCGGCCTGGTGACCGACCTCCACGCGGTGAACAGCTCGCTCCAGGACACCGGCTTCGGCCCCCAACTGCTGTGCTCCCTGGTGTCCTTCACCGACGACAAGGACAACCGCCTGGCCCTGGTGTACCTCTACAAGCGAGGCACCTTCTACCCCTTCGCCCCCCTCCCCGGCGAACAGCGCGACAGCGGCACAGAGCTGAAGATCAAGGCCTTGCTGACCAACGACCTGCGCGTGGAGCAGGACCTGAGCCGCTGGTTCCCGGTCTGGGGCGCCCCCGGACTCTGACCCCGGTCTCAGCAAGTTGTGACACGGTTGTTGCGATGGACATCGGACCGTGACCGAAACGCTCATCGGTTGGTAGTAACGTTTGCCCGTGCGCGGCGGCCCAAGCCCCCCGCACGGAGCGGACGGGTCTGGCCACGCGGAGCAGCGGACGGGAAGCCTTGCGTTTCGATCAACTTCAGGCCGGGTCGGACGACGACGGGCCGATAGCCCCGAAAACGTCGCCCGAGCCGACCCCAGCCACGACCCCCAGCACGACCCCGAACGCGACCCCCGGAACGGCGCTGGCACGCGTCGAGGCAGTGGCGGTCCCGAACCGGCTGCCGCGAACCGACACCGCGGTCGCGGGGGACGGGGAGCCTTCGGGCACTGCGGTTCTGGCAGGACAATTTGATGTGGCCGAGAGCGCCGTTTCGAAGCCGAGCGGCTCGCTGGCGACTTCGCTCGCCGCTGCGGCGGAGACGGTTTCGGGGGCTGCTGGCTCGCTAGCGACGGTTGTCGAGACCGGAGCTTCGTCCGATTCGGCTGGTGCTGTCGCCGAGACGGCGCTGCGAGGTAGCGGCTTGGCCCGCGTTGACGCCGAGATGGCTCCGCGAGCCAGTGACTTGCTGGCGTTGGATGCTCCGAGCGGCCTGGCCCGCGTTGATGGCGAGATAGCACCGCCTGCTGGTGACTTGCTGGCGTTGGATGCTCCGGGTGGCTTGGTCGGCGTAGGTGCCGAGGTGCCTCCGCGAGCTGGTGACTTGCTGGCGTTGGACGCTCCAAGTGGCCTGGCCCGCGTTGATGGCGAGATGGCACCGCCTGCTGGTGGCTTGCTGGCCAGTGTCGGTGCCGAGGTGGCTCCGCAGGCAGGTGGGTTGCAGGCGTCGGATGCTTTGAATGGTTCGGTCGGCGGCGTTGCCGAGGCGGCTCCGCGAGCTGGTGACTTGTTGGCGCCGGCCGCTGTCGAGCAGTCCGCGGCGGTCACTGTCGCTGACAAGCCGGGGGCTCCGAATGAGCCGGACGCGCCTGTCGGCCCTGCGGTGTTCGCGGTCAGCGAGATTATCCGTACCGCTGCTGAGCAGGCCGCCGCCACGTGGCGTGTGGCGAGTGTCCCCGCGCAGCGGCGGGAGAGTCCGGTTGTGCCTTACCAGGCTGCTTCGGCGCCCGCGTTGGCTCCGCCGCTCCCGGCGCCCCGTGCTGCGGAGACCGTCGTTGAGCCTGTCGCGGAAGCGGTCGCTGAACCAGAGCTGGAATCTCCGGCTCCTGATGTCGTTGCGCCCGCCGCCCCCGCCAGTTCCTCTCCCGAGCCGGACTATGAGGACACTCACTGGCCCAACGCTCGTCGGCAGATATCGCTGCTGGTCCGCGTGATCAGTGCTCTGGTGCTTGTGGTGCTGGTCGGGCACCGCTTTCTGCCCGATGTCATGGGCTTCGGCTCGCTCATCGACACTTTCCTGCCCTGGACCTTCGTGCCGCTGGCCCTCGCGGTGCCGGCGGCGCTGCTGAGCCTGGACAAGTGGGCGATCGGTGTCACGGTGCTGGCCTGCGGGGTGTGGGGCGGCGTCTTTGGACCGCAGTTGGTGCGGCCCGGTGGGTCCGGGCCGGCCGATCTCAAGGTGCTCAGCCAGAACGTCTCTTCTCCGCCGGACATGGCCGCCGTCGCGCGGCTGGCCGAGCAGCGGCAGGCCGACATCGTTGTGTTGCAGGGCCTGTCCGCGCGTGACGCGCAGCTGGCCGATCAGGCTGTCCCGGCCCGGTATCGGTACCATCTGGCGCTCTACGAATTCGTGGTCTGGTCGCGCTTCCAGCTGGTCAATGGCAGCGTTCCGATGGACCTCGCGGCGCGGACCTCCGACCCGACCCAGTCCTCGGCTGCCGGCGGCTCCACGTCCGGCCAGTTCGGCGGGCTGCTGCGCTTCACGGTGCGCCTCGACCCGGCGCGCACGGCCACCGTCTACGCCGTCCATCTGCCCCAGCCGTCCCTGTCCCACGACGGCTTCGGCGTGGCGCGCGGCCAGGCCCTCGGCCAGCTGGTGGCGGCGGTGTCCGCGGAGCCGGCCCCGAACCTGGTCGTCGTCGGCGACCTGGACCTGGCCCAGACCGACCGGGGAATGAGCAAGCTGTTGAACTCCACCACCGGCCTGGTATCGGTCCAGGCCAAGGCGGGCGCGGGCTTCGGCTTCACCTGGCCGTCCAGCTTCCCGATGGTCCGCCTGGACGACGTGCTCACCCGCGGCCTGATCCCGGTGCGCAGCATCGTTTTGCCGGCCATCGGCGCCGCGCAGGCACACCGCCCGATCGAGGCGGATCTGCGCTTCCCGACGATCGCCCCGACGCACTGATGCTGAGGCTCTGCATACGCGGAAGCTCCGCATGCCCTGAACGCGTGCGAGGCTCGCAGCCTCAACGGGTCTGAGGTTTTCGCCGGCCCGATGTGGCTGCGCTCGTGAGCCGACGCTTTCCGGCCGTGACGCTCGTTTTCGGCCACCCTCGGCCGCGCCAGAACCAGCTTTTGGTCCGCGCGTCCCGAAGGGGCGGCGATGGGCACTCCAGAACCGGGATCCGGTGAGCCTGGCGGGCGAGAATCGGTGTCCGATCCCGGCCACCCCGACGGTTCTCAGCCAATCCGGCCGCGCTGAAGCGACTTCCGTGCCCGGCAACCAGCTTTGAGGGCTGTTCCGGCCGCTCAGGGCCGCGCCTGGCCATTCCGGGCCGCCATGGCCCGTTACGGGGCCGCCCTGGCCCGTCAGGGCCACGCCCGGGCAGCCTGTGGGCCGCCCTGGCTGCTCGACGTCCTGCCGAGCCGCTCAGCGCCGCTCCCACACGGCTTCGCATGGCTCGGCGCCACCGAGGGGCCGTTCCCGGCCTCTTCGAGCCGCTGTCGCCCGCTGCGAGGCGCTACGGGCCGTTTCCTGGCCTCTGCGGGCCGTTTCCTGGCCGCTCAGGCCGCTTCTGGCGGCTTGTCGGCCGCTTTCCGGTGGCATCGGGCCGCTCCGGGACGCTTTCAGCCCCGTTTCAGCCCTCTCCACCGTCGTCACGGCATCTGTGCAGACCGTGATCTGTGCAGACCGTGATTCGTGCAGACCGTGGTCCGTGCTGGCCGCGATCCGTCGCCACGGTCGTGCCGGCCGTCCCAGGGACGGCCGGCGTGCGCCGTGGCAGAGAGAGCGCCTCGATCAGGCGGTGGCGGCGAGCAGCGCCTGGCGCTGCCGGTCGCCGAGGCCGCCGATGCGACGGTTCTCGTCGATCTCCGCGTCGGCCATCAGCTTGGCCGCCTTGGCCGGGCCGTAGCCCGGCAGCGCCTTGATGAGGGCGGTCACCTTCGTCTTCTTGACCATCTCCTCGCCCTTGGCCGCCCGGTCGAGCACCGCCTTCAGAGACAGCTTCCCGGCCTTGACGTCGGCCAGCATCTCGGAACGGGCCCGGCGCACCTCCCCGGCCTTGGCCAGAGCGGCCGCGCGCTGCTCGGGGGTCAGTGTCGGAAGTGCCATGAAACTTCTCCTTGCCTAGTACGGTCACGGCCCGCGACGGCGCCGGAGCCGTCGCCCATCATGGCGGATCCGAGCGACAGATCACAGCTCAGGGGTAGGGGATCCACCCCATGTCTTCCAAGGTGAGGCCGTTCGAGGCCAGCAAACCGGCTCCCGAAACCGTCCAAAGCGTGTCATTGGCGACCAACGACCGGGTGATCTGCTCCACACTGGGGATTGACCCGAACGTGGCATCCCCGGTCCGCCCGGCGTGTTTCACGACCCCCTCCTCGGCGATCCGCCCGTCCGCGACACGCAGCACGAGCGCGCCGCTCGCAGAGCCGTCCAAACCATCCGAGCTTTGCGAAACGGGCACAACGAGCATTCCGGTCGGCTTCCAGTAGAGGAAAGCGTGCGGATCGCCCTCCGCGCCGGAGTACGCCGCCGGCAGCTCGTACCGGGCCGTCAGCCGCGGCGCTGAGGGGTCTGAGACGTCGAACAGCGACACCTGGGTCCCCAACCGCCGCCCCGCGGTCGTGGCGGCCTGCCCGAGCCCGATGAGCGTCTTGTCGTCCACCGGGTGCAGATACGACGAATATCCGGTGAGTTCCAGCTGTCCGGCCGTCTTCGGATGTGCTGGATCCCGCAGGTCGACGACGTACAGCGGATCCATCTGCCGGAAGGTGACGACATACCCGATAGGTCCGGCGAAGCGGACGGAGTAGATCTTCTCCCCTTGACCCAAACCGGTGACGGCCCCGATCCGCGCCAGCGCGTCGCCGCGCGGGGCGAGGACGTACACCGCACTACTGGAACTGAGGTCGGCATGGTCCTGGTAAGAGCCACTGGTGGTGGCTATGCGGAGGTTGCCCTGATATTCCGAGAGTGAGTACTGATTCAGCAACCATCCCGGAACGCTCCCGGACGCGACCGGCCGCGGCGCACCGCTCCCGGAGACGTCGAACTTGTAGACCTCGGTCCGCGAGGTCGGCGGCAGGTAGGGATCCGCCGGCGCGACAGCCGTCGAGCCCTCCAGCTGAAGCCCGGGCCGGATCAACGGGACGGCCTGCCAGGCGTGCAGATCGTTGGCGATGTAGAGGCTGGAACCGGTGGCGTAGACGGTGTCGCCGTCCGCGACCACGGACACCGGACTGCCGGTGCCGAGGCTGTAGCGGTTGGCGGCCGCGCCGAGGTCGAAGGTGGTCAGGGAGAGCAGCGAGGTACCGCTGTAGACGTCGGGATGACTGATGGCGGCACAGTCCACGGTGCCGTCGGTGATGCTCTGCGCACCACCGGCGCCGCCGATGTGCGACTGGAGTTCGTAGCCGGGGAGCCAGCCGGTCCCGGAGCCGGTCTCCGGCACGACGGGGTTGGTGCGGGTGATGGCGCGCACCGTGGTGCCCATCATGCGGGCATCGACGAAATCCCCGGTGAGACGCAGGGTGCTGACGACCTTCGGACGGGTCGGATCGCTGGTGTCGATGAGGGTGAATCGGGTCTGCGCGGCCGTGACCGGACGCGCGCCGGGGACGATCACGTCGCCGTCGGCGGCGGGATAGGCCGGCCCGGCCGGCGTGCGGCTGATGGCCAGGACGCGATCGCCGGCCATGAGGAGCTGGTCGGTGCCGTCGACACCGGGGTAGTAGGGGCGGCTGGACGTGGTGGTGCTGGATCCGGTGCCGGTATTGCCTGGGCTACCGGTACTACCTGAACTGCCTGAGCTACCGGTCTTACCGGAACTGCCGGTGTTTCCTGAGCTGCTGGTGTTGCCTGAACTGTCGGTGCTGCCGCCGTCCGGTCCGATGGCGATGGTGGACGGGAGCGGGACGCTCCCCAGGATGCGTTTGTCGGATGTGCTGACTATGTAGACGGTTCCGCGGGAGACGGAGACGATGGCCTTGCCGTCTGTTTTGACGGTGTCGGGCTCGTCGACACCGGGTTCGGCGGTGTTGGTGGTGGAGTGGTCGGGGCTCGCCGATTGGCTGCTGCCCGGCTTCGCTTCCGGGTTCGCTCCCGCATTGGGAGCCGCATTGGGAGCCACATTCGGAGCCGAACCCGGAGCCGAACCCGGAGCCGAATCCGCGCCCGGGTTGGCGCCCGGAGCCGGCGCGGCGGCCGCCGGCGCGTTGCCCGGGGCGGCTGTGTTTCCGGGCGCCAGGGAGCCATAGCGCTCCCGGCCTTGTGAGGGATCCGCGCCGTTGGATGTACGGCGCGCGGCGTTGACGGCCGCTTGGGCGAGGCGGAGCGTGGCCAGAGCCTCGTCGCAGGATGCGTAGTGCTTCAGGGGGACCGCGACGGACTCGGTGTCGGGCCGGAGACCCGGTGGGTCGGTGGTGAGGTCGGAGGCCTGCGAGTGCGTGGGCGGTGGGTGTTTGGTGGCGTCGCCCGAGCAGCCGGTGAGGGCGAGGCTCAGCGAGAGGCCAAGTGTGAGCGTGGCCCCGGTGAGGCCGCGGGAGGTGCGTGCCGTGGTTCCCATGGGGCTTCGACGCCGGCCGCGGGCATGCGGTTCCGGGCCTATTTCTTCAGCAGGGCGACGACCGTCCAGAGGCCCGCCATCGAGACGAGAGTCGAAACGACGACGGCATTGCGGGCGAAGGCGGTGTCGAGGGCGTATTCGCGGGCGTAGATGTAGACGTTTTGGGCGGTGGGCAGCGCGGCGCAGAGAGTGACGGCAAGGACATCGTAGGAATGGAGGTGGAGTGCGTAGCGGGCTAAAACATAAGCGAGAGCGGGTTGGAAGGCGGTCTTGAGGGCTGTCGATATCGCGGCTTCGAAGATTTCCTGTCTGCCATGTACACGAGATTGGTGCCCGGTTTGGTTGTCCTGGTTATCGCCGTTGTCCGCGAATTTTTGGGACGTCTCGTCGATGGCGGTGCGCTTGGGGCCGGCGTGAAGCGACATTCCCAGCGTGACCAGGGCGATCGGCACCGCGGCCCCGCCGAGCAGGCTAGCCGCGTGGTCGACGTCCACCGGTATATGCCAGTGCGTCCCGGCGACCAATGCCCCCAGCGCAGAGGCGATGATGATGGGATTCCGCACCGGGAGCAACGCGATGCCGCGTATTCGTCGCCGCCATGCGGTGGCTGCGATGGCTGCTGATTCCGGGTTCGGCTGCCCTGTTCCCGCCTCGTTGCCGAGGTCCATCAGCGCCAACGCCACCGGCGTGACCAGCACGGTATTGAACAGGATCACGGTCGACAGGAATCCCGCATTGCCCAGCACCTGCACCGCCACGGGAATCCCCAGATTGGCGGAGTTGACGTATCCCGACGCCATCCCCACCACCGCGCCGTCTCCGATGCCCCGGCGGAAGATCCGCGTGCTCATCACCAGCCCGAGCCCGCAGGCGGTCAGCGAGCTCAGGCCGAACGCGACGATCGAGGTGTTCGCCAAGGCATGCAGATCGCTCTTGGCCACCATGCCGAACAAGGCCGCAGGCATGGCGATGCGGAAGACGAAACGGCCCAGGATGCCTTCCACATCTGTGGTTTCGGCGTACTGGGAGCCGACGAGGTCGAATCGTGCGATGAGGTAGCCGAGGAGGGTGAGCAGCCAGATGGGGATGAAGGCGCTGAGCACGTCGCCACGGTACCGAGGGCCGGGGATCGGATCGGGGCTGGTGTGAGCGAGAACTCCTCGGGTGGGTCAGTCCTCGTGGTTTCCGGTGTCTCGTGCCGTGGCTCGCGCTGCCCCTCGCGCCTCGGCCTGCGCTGCCTCTCGTGCCAGTTCGGCCAAGGCCGCCAACGCCTGCGTGAAGCATTCGGCCGGCGGCGTCACCAGGCCGGCGCCGACTTGTCCGGTCCCGGCGACGCGCCCCGCCATCCCGGTGTTGATCTGCGGCAATACGCCGGTGCGCACCACGCGGGTGACGTCGATGCCGGTCGGTGTGCCGCGGAAATCGAGCGCGGGGATGGTGAAGGCCGGGTTCTCGGCGAGCGCGATCTCGTACATCAGGCCGGTGGTGGCGACCGCGCTCGCGGCGGTCCCGCCGACCAGGCGCGCGATCGCGGGCGCGGCAGCCATCGCGAAGCCGCCGACGCCCGCTGTCTCCGTGATCGCCGAGTCGCCGATGTCCGGGTTGGCGTCCTCGGGTCCGTAGCCGGCCAGGAAGAGGCCTTCGGGCGTGTGCGCCGGGGCGGTGAACCAGCGGTCGCCGGTTCCGGCGGTCTGGATGCCGAAGTCGGTGCCGTTGCGTGCCATGACGGTTACCACTGTGCTGCCCTCGATCCCTGCCGCCGCGCCGGCCGCCAACTTGCACGCGGGCATGACCAGGTTGAGGAAGAAGTGGTCGTTGCCGGAGACGAACCGTACGACGTCCGCCAACGGCCCGGCCTCCTCGCCGCCTTCGATCATCGCGGGCAGCAGTTCGCGGAGCAGCATGAGCGTTCCGGCCCGGTTGCGGTTGTGGCCTTCGTCGCCCATGTGCAGCATCTGCGCGATGATCGCCTTGATGTCGATCGGCCCGCGCCGTCGGACTGCGCGCTGCATCGTTGGGCCCAACACCTCGGCCATCCATTGCAGGCGTGCGATCACGTCGGGGCTGAACGCGCCGTAGCGCAGTACTTTGCCGAGGCCCTCGTTGAGGCTGCACCAGGAAGTTCGGCCGCTGCCCGGGTCTCGAAGCTCGAACAGCCACATGCCGGGCGAGACGACGCCGGCCATCGGTCCGACGCCGCCACGGCTGTGGCAGGGGGCGAGGTCGGGGCCGGCGGAGTTCGTGTCGTTGTCTTTGGCTGCCAGCCACGCCTCGGCGGCTTCCGGCGTGTCGGCGATTCCTTCGAGTAGCACCGCGCCGATCAGAGCGCCTCGCATCGGCCCGGACGCGCGGTCCCAGGTGATGGGTGGCCCGGCGTGGAGGAATTGGCCCGTCTCCAGCCCGAGGACTTCGCGCGCCGGCCGTACGTCGACCAGCTCCGCGCCCGCAGCCAGCATCCGTTGGAGCGCGAGGGCGTTGGCGTCGATGCGGCGCGCGTCGAGGGCGACGTCGGCCAGGTCGGCTTCGGTGCCGGGCATCGGCGGGCGCCAGTCGACTCGTGTTACCGGCACCCCTTGCGCGACGAGTTCGTCGGCGAAGGTTGCAACTCCTGCGGTCACGACGTGGGACACCGGTCCCAGCAGCTCAGACGACGACATGGCGACGCTCCTCTCTCGTGCCGGCGCGCGCCCCTGCCCGGGTTCGGCGCGCCATCAATGCACTGCCAAACGCGCCGCGGCCATCGCGGCCTCGGCATTCGACAGGTAGACCCACGCCCCTGCGTCGGCGAACGCACGCGCCTGCCGATCGAGCCCCTGCGGATCGCCGCTGGTGCCGCACATCGACACGACGACCTGCACCCCCTTTTCACACGCCGCCGCCACCGCCGGGACCAGCTCGGCGGCCGGATCGGGATGTGCGCCTCGGCCGAGCACGACGTCGAGGAGGAGCACGCCGACGCGGGGGTCGGCGACGGCCTCGGCGACGGCGCGCAGGCGGAGGGTGTTGTCGATCATCGGATGCGGGCGACCGCGGGTGTAGGCGTCGGCGCCGAAGTCGGTGAGGTGGGCAGTGGTGTGAGGTACGGCGGTGTGAGCTACGGCGGTGAGAGGTTCGGCGGTGTCGGCGGGAGTGGTTGGCGAGGCGGCGCCCGCACGTGTCATCACCGCTTCCGCCTCGGCGCAGAGCGTGCCGCCGCTGAAGAGTCCGCGGATGATGTGGCCGCGGACGGTGTGGCTGCGGATGGTGTGGCTGCGGGCAGGGCCCGGTTCGGTGGTGACGTGCGAGGTGGTGGTCGGGGGCCAGTGGGGCCAGGTGGGTGGGGGATGGTGGTCGAGGGTGGCGAGGATCCTTTCGGCGGTGGTGGTGAGGGTGGGGTGGTCGGGGCCGATGAAGGCGAGGAGGACGGGTTTGGCGAGGTGGGCGGCGTGGGTTCGGATGGCGGCGGCCACGGTGGGGTGAGGTGGTTTGGAGACCACCACGATCAGGGTGGTTTCTTCGTCTGCTGCCAGGGCGTCGAGGGCAGCGTGGGTGGAGCGGCCGGCTACGGCTTCGGAGAGGTCGCGACCGCCCACGCCGATGCAGTGACGGATGCCGGTCTGCGCGGCGTCGAGGAGGGAGATCAGCTGCTGGGCGCCGGTTCCGGAGGCGGCTACCAGGCTGATGGGGCCGGGGCGGGTGGTGTTGGCGAAGCCCAGGCCGATGCCGTGGAGGATGACGGTGCCGCAGTCGGGGCCCATGACCAGGAGGCCGCGGCGGCAGGCTTCGTCTTTGAGGCGGATCTCATGAGTGGTGGGGATGTTATCGCTGAAGATGACCACGGATGCGCCGTATTGCAATGCTTCCATGGCTTCTGGGACGGAGGCAAGGCCCGGGGTGGAGATCAGGGTGAGAAGTGCACCCGTTCGGCCTAGTGCGCCGGCTGTGGTGCGGGGGTGGGGAGTGGGGGCAGGGGTGGTGGGTCCGGGGGCTGTGATGGGGCCCCCGGGGCTCGGGGTGGGGGTCAGGGCACCGGTCAGGGTGCTGAGGGCGGTGGTCTCGGTCGCGGGGTCGGGGCAGGTGAAGGCGATCAGGAGGTCGGTGGGGCCGGCGTCGGGGCGGGGGTGGCCGAGGTCGGCCAGGAGGGCGAGGTTGAGGTCGGTGCCCATCGCGACCAGGACGTGGGCGACGCCGGGGACTGCCGCCACCGCGCGGGCGGCGAGCATGAGGGTGACAGAGTCGTGGTATTCGCCGCGCCTCACTTCGAGGTGGTCCACCGTTGGTCGTGCCTCGGCAACCGACACCGGCATCGATCCTTTCCGCTAGAGCCTGTCGCGACGCTAGACCGCGGGACTACTGTCCCGGCATGGGCAATCCTGCCAAGGACGGCGGCGAACCTTCGCAAATGTCGACACTGGAGGCGGAGATTTCGGTGAGCGCTGGGCCATTGGGTGACGGTGAGTCACCGGGCGAGGCAGGGCCCGGAGCGCCCGCGAGGGCCGGAGCGCCCGCGAGTTCCGGGACGCCCGCAGGGCCCGGAACAGCTGCTGGAGCCGGAACACTCGCCGAGCCCGGAGCACCTGCCAGAGCCGGAACAGCTGCCGAGCCCGGAGCGCCCGCCGGAGCCGGAACAGCCGCCGAGCCCGGAACACCCGCCGGAGCCGGAACACCCGCCCGAGCCGGAGCCGGATCCGGAACACCCACAAAACCCGGAGCGCCCACCCCCGCAGGCGCAGTAGCGCTCACCGTCGAACAAACCCTGGCGCTGCCCGCCCTCACCGGTGCCCGCATCGTCGCCGGCGCCGCCGGCCGCCACCGCGTCGTCGAGCGCGTCAACGTCATGGAGGTGCCCGACATCCTCCCGTGGGTCAAGCCCAAGGAGCTGCTGCTCACCACCGGCTACCCGCTGCGCCACTCGCCGACCCCGCTCGCCGAGCTGATCGCCGACCTCGACCGCGCCGGGCTGTCGGCCATCGCCATCAAGCCGCACCGTTACCTCGGCGGCCTGCCACCGGAGCTGCTGCTCGCCGCCGACGACCTCGGGTTCCCGGTCATCGAGCTCCCGGAGCGGGTGGCCTTCGACGACATCCTCACCGACGTGCTCTCCGACGTCCTCGACCGCCAGGCCGCCGTCCTGGCGCGCGCCGATCGTGTCCACCGCGCCCTGGCCCAGATCGCGCTCGAAGGCGGCGGCCTGGCCGAGCTCGCCGCCGAGCTGTCGCGCATCCTCGGCGGCCCGGTCCTGGTCACCACGCCCGACGGCCGCGTGCTGGCCGGGCACGGCGCCGCCGACGTGCACCACCTGCCGTGCTTCGAGGCCGAGCCCGGCGATCCGCGCCTGCGCACCGAGACCGAGCCGCCCGGGCTCGCCGACCATCACGGCGTCCAGCACGCCCTGGTCCCGATCGTCGCCGGCCGCGTCGACCATGGCCGCCTGGTCGCCTTCGCCGGCCGCCGGGCCTTCGACGCCGCCGACGTCGCCGCCCTCGAACGGGCCGCCACGGTCGCCGCCCTGGCCGTGGTCAAGGAGCTCGCGGTGGCGGCGGTCGAGGACAAGTACCGGGCCGATTTCCTCAGGGATCTGCTGACCGGCCGCCTGGACGACCCGCAGTCGGCCGCCGTCCACGCCGCGACCCTGGGCTGGGACATCGAGCTGGAGCCCGGGTCCGGCCACCGTCCGGCCCACTCGCCGGGGACCAAGAACCCCGGTGCCGGATCGCGGCAGCCGCTGAGAGGGCCGGGCCACAGCCAGACCCAAACCCTCGCCCAAGCCCAGACCCCGAACAAGACCCAAACCCAAACCCAAACCCCGACCCCGACCCCGAACAAGACCCGCCTCACCGTCCTCGTCGCCGAGCTCGATCCCGGCCAGTCCGTCCTCCCCGCCTCCCAGCACGCCCTGCGCCCGGCCCGCGAACGCTTTGCCGCCGCCTGGCAGACCGTCGTCGCCGTCCGGGACCGCAGCACCCCGGTGGCGGGCTTCAACCAGGAGGTGGTCGTCGTCCTGAAGTCCGGCGACGACCCCGATCCCCTGGTCAGAAGCCTGATCGCGGAGGTCTCCGGCACCGGCGGGGGCGGCCGCCGCACCTTCTCCACCGGCGTCTCCCGCCCGGTCTCCGCCGTCGCGGACCTCCCCGCCGCCTACGACGAGGCCCGCCGCGCCGTGCGCATGGGCCGCCGCCTCAACGGCCCGGCCTCCGTCGTCCACTTCGACGCCCTCGGCGTCTACCGCCTGCTCTCCCAGATTCCGGACCCGGCCGAGCTGCGCGACTTCGCCCGCCAGACGCTCAAGGGCCTGGCGGTCGACGGCGATCCGGAGGCCGAGGACCTGCGCACCACCCTGGAGGTGCTCCTCGACACCAATCTCAACGTCGCCGAGGCCGCCCGCCGCCTGCACTTCCACTACAACACCCTGCGATACCGCATCGGCAAGATCGAACGCCTGGTCGGACCGTTCATGGAACGGCCGGATCTGCGCCTGGACCTGTCCGTCGCGCTCCGCATCCTGCATATGCGAGGTCTGTGACGCAGAGGCGGGAACAGGCCCCCGCCGAACACCGCACCGGCGCCACCTGCAAATTTAGTAACGTCTCAGTGCTTGTGACGCCCGTCACACCGTCGCTACAGTCCGGCCCATGACATTGGGCTGGCGAGTCGCATACGAAGGCAAGACTCCACCACCGGGCTCGGTCGTCCGCCCCGACGAACGCCTGTCCTGGCCCCGCACCGTTGGCCTGGGCGCGCAGCACGTGGTCGCCATGTTCGGCGCCACGTTCGTGTTCCCCCTCGTCATGGGCCTGAATCCGCAGCTCGCCATCATGATGAGCGGCATCGCGACGGTCTGCTTCCTGCTGATCGTCAAGAACAAGGTCCCCAGCTACCTCGGCACCTCGGCGAGCTTCGTCGGCGGCGTGGCCGCCATCCGCGCGCAGGGCGGCGACGACCAGCACGTCACCGGCGCCATCCTGATCGCCGGGCTGGTCCTGCTGGCCGTCGGGGTCCTGATCCACTTCCTCGGCGCCCAGGTCATCCACGCCGTCCTGCCCCCGGTCGTGACCGGCGCCGTGGTCCTGCTGATCGGCTTCAACCTCGCGCCCGTGGTCGCGAACGTCTACTGGCCGCAGGACCAGTGGATCGCCCTGATCACCATGTTCCTCGCCATCGGCATCATGGTCGGCGTGCGGGGCTTCATCGGCCGGATAGCGATCTTCGTCGCGCTGGTGTTCGGCTACGTGCTGTCCTGGCTCGCCGACCGCGTCTTCGGCCAGATCACTTCCTACGACGCCGGCGCCGGGAAGGAGACCACGCACTGGCGTGTGAACTTCGACGGCGTGAAGTCCGCCAAGTGGATCGGCTTCCCGGACAAGACCACCGGCAGCGGCGCGCAGCAGATCGCCGGCTGGCACTTCCCCGAGTTCAAGTGGGCGTTCATCCTTCTGGTCCTGCCCGCCGTGATCGCCCTGATCGCGGAGAACACCGGCCACGTCAAGGCCGTCGCCGAGATGACCGGCGACAACCTCGACCCCTACATGGGCCGCGCCATCGCCGCCGACGGCTTCGGCACCGCGCTGGCCAGCACCTTCGGCGGCTCCCCGACCACCACCTACGCCGAGAACATCGGCGTCATGGCCGCCACCCGCGTCTACTCCACGGCCGCCTACTACGTCGCCGCGCTCGTGGCGATCCTGTTCGGTTTCTCACCCAAGTTCGGTGCCCTGGTCGCGGCGACGCCCGGCGGTGTCCTCGGCGGCATCACCGTCGTCCTCTACGGCATGATCGGCCTGCTCGGCGTGAAGATCTGGACCGAGAACCGGGTCGACTTCGGCAACCCGCTGAATCTGGTCCCGATCGCGGCCGGCGTCATCATCGGCATCGGGAACACCAGCCTCAAGTTCACCGACAACTTCTCCCTGTCCGGGATCGCGCTGGGCACGATCGTCACCATCGTGGCCTACCACGGCGCCCGGCTGATCGCCCCGGAGCACCTGAAACGGCCCGCGGCCGCGTCACCGACCGCCGACGGGGTAGAGCCCTGAGTGAGCCTTGGGCAAGTTGAACCAGCGTTCGCGGCGGCGTTCGGCACATGTCGACGTCGCCGCGACCCTTTTGGCGAGAAGAGGATTCGTTCATGAAGCCCCCGCCGGTGGTGTATCACAGCCCGGACACGGTCGAGGAAGCCGTGCGGTTGTTGGCGGAGCACGGCGCCGAGGCCAAGGTGCTGGCCGGCGGCCAGAGCCTGGTGCCGATGCTGAACATGCGGCTGACCGCGCCGGCCCGGCTGGTGGACGTCAACCGCCTCGACGACCTGGCCTACGTCCGCAGCGACCGGCACGGCGTGCACGTCGGCGCCCTGGCCCGGCACGCCGACGTGGAGCGCGCCACCCACGCCTTCGAGACCGTCCCGCTGCTGCGCCAGGCCGTCCGCACCGTCGCCCACCCGACCATCCGCAACCGCGGCACGACCGTCGGCAGCCTGGTGCACGCCGACCCCTGCGGCGAGATGCCCGCCGTCCTGGCGCTGCTCGACGGCGAGGTGCTGCTGCGCTCCGAGCGCGACGGCGAACGGACCGTGCCCGCCGCGGACTTCTTCGTCGGCCCCATGGAGTCGGCCTGCCGCGACGACGAGATCGCCGTCGAGGCCTACTTCCCCCGACCACCCGGCCGTACCGGCACCGACTGGCGTGAGCTGTCACGCCGCAACGGCGACTACGCCCTCTGCGGTGTCGGCACCCTCGTGCGCGTCGACGACACCGGCGCCGTGGCCGCCGCCAAAGCCGCCTTCATCGCCATGGGTCCGGTGCCGCAGGTCGTGGACCTGACCGAGGCGGCCATCGCCGGCGACTGGTCCGCCGCCGCCGAGCACGCCGCCGACCAGCTCGACCCCGAGGACGACATCCACGCGAGCGCCGAGTATCGCAGGCATCTGGCCCGCGTCCTCACCGCGCGCTCGCTCAAGGCCGCATACGAGGCGGTGGCGCCATGAGCGAACAACGACATCAGGTCACTGTCACCGTCAACGGCGTCACCCGGCGCGCCGAGGTCCCGGCCCGCCGCCTGCTCGCCGACTACCTCCGCATGGACCTCGGCCTGACCGGCACCCACCTCGGCTGCGAGCACGGCGTCTGCGGCGCCTGCACGGTGCTGCTGGACGGCGCACCGGTGCGCTCCTGCCTGATCTTCGCCGTCTCGGCCGACGGCCACGAGCTCACCACCGTCGAAGGATGCTGCGAGACCGGCGGCGCCCTCGGACCCGTCCAGCAGGCCTTCCTCGAATGCCACGGCCTGCAATGCGGCTTCTGCACCCCCGGCTTCATCACCACCATCACCGCCTACCTGGAGGAGAACCCCAAGCCGACCGAGGAGGAGGCCCGCGAAGCGATCGGCGGGAACCTGTGCCGCTGCACCGGCTACCAGAACATCGTCGCCGCGGTCCTGCGGGCGGCGGAGATCAAGCGGGAGCGGGAGACACCCCATGAGTGACAAACATGTGGGACAGCCACTGCTGCGCAAAGAGGATCCCAGACTCCTGCGAGGCGACGGCCGCTACCTCGACGACCTCGGCCGCACCGCCCTCGCCGCCGCCTTCGTCCGCAGCCCCGTCGCCCACGCCCGCGTCACCGACATCGACGTCAGTGAAGCGCTCGACGTCGAAGGCCTCGTCGCCATCTACACCTACGAGGACCTCCCGGACCGCATCGCCGAACCGCTGCCGCTGCTCATCCCGCACCCCGACCTCACCCACGCCCGCACGCCCCACTGCCTGGCCAACGGCGAGGTCAACCACGTCGGCGAAGCCGTCGTCATGGTCGTGGCCACCGACCGCTACATCGCCGAGGACGCCGCCGAACGCATCCTGGTCTCTTACGACGAACTGCCCCCGGTCGTCGGCATCGACCGGGCGCGCGCCGCCGAACGCCTCGTCCACGACGGCGTCCCGGGCAACGTCGCCGCGCACAGCGTGCAGACCAACAACCACGGCGACGCCCACGAAGCGATCGCCGCCGCTCCCCACCGTCTCACGCTCGATCTGGCCATCGAGCGCAGCGCCTCGATGCCGATGGAGGGTAAAGGCGTCCTGGCGCACTGGGACGCCGACGACAGAACCCTGCGAGTCCACAGCTCGACGCAGACCTCCACCAGCGTCCGCCTGGCCGTGGCCGCGAAGCTCGGCCTGCCGCCGGACCGCGTCGAGGTCATCACCCCGGACGTCGGCGGCGGCTTCGGCGTGAAGATCGTGCATCCCTGGCCCGAGGAGATCCTGGTGCCGTGGGCCGCGATAAAGCTCGGCCGGGACGTGAAATGGGTCGAGGACCGGCGCGAGCACTTCATCTCCGCCGCGCACGAACGCGGCCAGCAGCAGCGCGTCGAGGTCGGGTTCGACGGCTCGGGGCGCCTGCACGGCCTGAGCGTCGAGATCTGGCACGACAACGGCGCCTACGTGCCCTACGGGATCATCGTGCCGATCGTGACGTCCACGCAGCTGCTGGGCCCGTACAAGGTCGGCGCCTACCGGGTCGAGTTCACGTCGCTGTATACGAACACAGTCATCGTGACCCCGTACCGGGGCGCCGGACGGCCGCAAGGCGTCTTCGCGATGGAACGCACGATGGACGCCATCGCGGAGTACCTCGGCATGGACCGGCTGGCCGTGCGCGAAGTCAATCTGATCCAGCCCGAGGAGATGCCCTACGACCAAGGCCTGGTCTTCCAAGACGGTCGACCCCTGATTTACGACACCGGCGACTATCCGACGATGATGCGGATGATCCGCGATCTGGTCGGCTGGGACGGCTTCGAGGCCGAACGACAGGCCGCCGCCGCGGAGGGCCGCCGGATCGGCATCGGTGTGGCCGCCTATGTCGAAGGCACCGGCATGGGGCCGTATGAGGGTGCTCATGTGAAGGTCGAGACGACCGGCGAGGTCGTCGTCTCCACCGGCCTCACCACCCAAGGACAGGGGCACTACACGACTCTCGCGCAGATCGCCGCCGACGTCCTCGGCGTCGCGATCGTCGACGTCACGGTCATCACCGGCGACACCCGGCGCTTCAAATACGCGGTGGGGACGTTCGCCTCTCGCGCGATCGTCACCAGCGGCAACGCCGTCGCGGTCGCCGCCGGAAAGGTCGCGGAGAAGGCGAAACGCATCGCCGCGGCCGCGCTCGGCGAGGGAGTCGAAGCCGAGCAATTGGAGCTCGTCGACGGACTGGTGCGGCGCCGCGACGACCACGACGTCAGCATCGACCTGCGCACCGTCGCCGTCCTGTCGAACCCCCTGCGCTACGCCTTCGACGAAGCGGCGAAGGCGGCCACCCAGTTCGCCGCCGCGGCCAATACCGGCGACGAGCCCGGGCTGGAGGCGACCGGCTACTACATGCCGGAGCGGTCGACGTTCGCCGCCGGGGCGCACGGAGTCGTCATCGAGACCGACCCCGAGACCGCCGACATCAAGATTCTGCGGTACTGCGTCGTGCACGACTGCGGCGTGGTCGTGAACCCGCGCATCGTGGAAGGCCAGGTGCACGGCGGCGTCGCGCAGGGCGTCGGCGGCGCGTTGTACGAACGGATCGTCTACGACGAGGCCGGGCAGCTGGTCAATGCCTCCTACATGGACTTCCTGATCCCGTTCTCCACCGAGGTTCCGCGCATCCAGACAGCGCACATGGTCACGGCCTCGGGGCTCAACCCCCTGGGGCTCAAGGGCGCCGGCGAGGCCGGCGTCATCCCCACCTCGGCGGCGGTCGCCTCGGCGATCGAGGACGCCGAGGGGCTGGCGGTGCGGCGGATGCCGATCTCGCCGAGCGAGTTGTACGAGTTGCGGAAAGGTCGGGTACACGCGTGAAGGTTTCCGGCAACGCGGTTCTGCGCGCCGATGTGGGACGGGTCTACGACGCCCTGACCGATCCGGTCGCCCTGGCCGCCGCGATCCCCGGGTGCGAGCGGCTGGAGCTGGTCGCACCGGACGTCTACGACATGGTCGTCACGGTCGGCGTCGGATCGATCAAGGGTACTTATAAAGGACGCGTCGAGCTGGCCGATCGCGTCGCGCCGCACTCGTTCACGCTGCGGGCCTCGGGCGCCGGCGCGCCGGGGACGGTGTCCGCCGAGTGCCGCATGCTGCTGGTCGACGAGGCGGCCGGCCGCACGCGGGTCGAGTACGACGCCGACGCGGTGGTCGGGGGAGTGGTCGGCGGGGTCGGGCAGCGGATGCTGGGCGGCGTGGCGCGGAAGCTGGCAGGACAGTTCTTCACGGGCATGGACGGGGCGCTCGTGCGAGGGACGGCCGCGCAGGCACTGGCAGGGGCGACGGCGCTGGTGGCGCCGTCGGCAGCGGCCGGAGCTGCGGCTGGCAGCGCTGCCGCGCCGGACGCGTCCGGATACGGGTCGGCACAGCCGATCGCGAGCCCGGTGCCACCTGGAGGGCCCGGATTATCCGCAGGAGGGCCCGGATCGCCAGGCGCGGCAACGATTCTGGCCGCCGCCTTGGCCGGAGCGGCCGCCGCGCTCGGCGGCGTCGTCATCGGCTGGGCCATGGGACGCACCCGCGTGCGGCGGGGGCGTTGATGCGCCCACTGACCGCCGCCGCACTCCAGCTCGCTCCGCACCCCGGCCCCCTCACCGCCAACAGCGTCGCGGAGAACCTCAACCGCGCCGTCGAACTCATCGAGCGCTGCGTCAGCGCGACCGGCGCGGACCTGCTCGTCCTCCCCGAGGCGGTGACCACCGGGTTCACCCCTGGCATCTCCGCCGACGAACTCTGGGATCTGATGAGCCCGATCCCCGGCCCCACCACCGAGCCGGTGCAGGAAGCCGCGCGCCGGCACGGTGTCCACGTCGTGCACTGCACCTACGAGCGCGGCGCCGAACGCGGAGTCGTCCACAACTCGGCCGTGCTCATCGGGCCGACCGGCGACATCCTCGGCGTCTATCGCAAGACCCACCTCTTCCCCGGCGAGATGCAGTGGGTGACTCCGGGCGACCAGGTCGTCGTCGTCGAGACCGAGCTGGGCCGCATCGGCCTGTCGGTCTGCTTCGACGGTGACTTCCCCGAGCTGTTCCGCATCCAGGCGGTGCTCGGCGCGGAGATCATCTGCCGTCCGTCCGCGCTGCTGCGCTCGGCCGATATCTGGGAGCTGACGAGCCGCGCCCGCGCCTACGACAACCACGTCTACCTGATCGGGGCCAACGCCACCGGCACCGACCCGGCCGGCGTCCACTACTTCGGCAACTCGCTGATCGTCACCCCGATCGCCGAAGTCGTGGCCCGCGCG
This sequence comes from Catenulispora yoronensis, assembly GCF_039531695.1. Taxonomy (NCBI): domain Bacteria; kingdom Bacillati; phylum Actinomycetota; class Actinomycetes; order Catenulisporales; family Catenulisporaceae; genus Catenulispora; species Catenulispora yoronensis. The sequence goes on along the minus strand of NZ_BAAAQN010000062.1, from coordinate 18,137 downwards.
GCCTCGCACGAGGGCTGGGCCGCCGCGCGCCTGGATCCGGCCCAGGCCATGCGGACCCTGACACCCGGCTCGGACCGCCCGCAGACCTTCGACCACCTGGCGATCCGCAACCTGCGCCTGCTCAGCGCCTACCAGAACGAGCTCGTCAGCGAGGCCAAGACCCCGTTCCCGCTCGGGGGCGGTGCATGATCCGGATCGGGATCGACACCGGCGGCACCTTCACCGACGTCGTCGCGGTCGACGAGGCCGACGGCCGGGTCGTGGCCGCCAAGGTGCCCTCGACGCCCGCCGATCCGTCGGACGGGTTCCTCGCGGCCGTTCGCAAAGCCCTGACCTTGCTCGACGCCGCGCCCGACGGCCTCGCCGCCGTCGTCCACGGCACCACCGTCGCCACCAACCAGCTCCTCCAAGGCAAGGTCGCCGACCTCGGTTTCGTCACCACCGCGGGCTTCGAACACCTGCTGGAGATCGCCCGCCAGTCGGTCCCCGACGGCTACGGCAACAGCTACTTCTGGGTCAAACCGCCCCGCATCGTCCCGGCCGACCTGGTCCACGGCGTCGGCGGTCGGCTGGACGCCGACGGCGCCGAGGTCCGTCCTTTCGACGAGGCCGACGCCAAGGAAGCCGCACGCCTCCTCAAGGCCGCGGGCGTCCGATCGGTGGGAGTCTCGTTCCTCCACTCCTACACCAACCCAGAACACGAACGTGCCATGCGGGCCGTGCTCGAAGCCGAGTTCCCCGAAGCCGTCGTGTCGCTGTCGTCGGACGTGCTCCCGGAATACCGCGAATACGAGCGCTCGATGACCACCCTCGTCGACGCCGCCGTGAAGCCCACCGTCTCCACCTACGTCGGCCGCATCCGGGACCGGCTCGACGACCTCGCCGAACACCGGCGCCGCATCCCCTTCTACATCATGAAATCCAACGGCGGCGTCCTGTCCGCCGAGGAGGTGGCGCGGCAGCCGGTCACCACGGTCCTGTCCGGTCCGGCCGCCGGAGCGCTTGGCGCCGCCCTGGTCTCGGCGCATGCCGGCTTCGACAGGATCCTGACTCTGGACGGCGGCGGCACCTCCACCGACGTCGCCGTCGTCGAGCGCGGCGAACCGGCCGTGACCACCGAGGGCAGCGTCGGCGGCTACCCCTCGAAGATCCCGATGATCGACGTCGTGACCGTCGGCGCCGGCGGTGGCTCGGTGGCCTGGCTGACCCCCGAGGGCACGCTCAAGGTCGGCCCGCGCTCCGCCGGTGCGGATCCCGGACCGGTCTGCTACGGCCGCGGCGGCACCGAGATCACCGTCACCGACGCCCATCTCGTCCTCGGCCGCATCCCGGACGGCCTGCTCGGCGGCGAGGTGCCGCTGGACCGCAAAGCGGCGCACGCCGGCCTGGCCGAGCTCGGCAGCCGACTCGGCCTGTCCGCCGAGGCCGCCGCCGCCGGGATCCTGGAGATCTCGGCCTGGAACCAAGCCAATGCCCTGCGACAGGTCACCGTGAAGCGGGGTCTCGACGTGCGCGACTTCCAGCTCACAGCCTTCGGCGGCTCGGGCGCATTATTAGCTTGTCGGCTTGTCGATATTCTCGGCGTTCGCGGGGTGCTGGTGCCGCCGAACCCGGGGAACGTATCAGCGTTCGGACTCCTCACCGTCGACGTCCGTAACGACTACGTGCAAACCTACGTCCGACGCCACGACCGCATCGACCTGTCCCAGGTGCGCACGCTGTTCGAGGATCTCCGCACCGCGGCCGCCGCAGCGCTCGACGCCGAAGGATTCAGCGCCTCCGAACAGGTCTTCAAGCGCACCGCCGACCTGCGCTACTTCGGCCAAGCCTACGAAGTCCGAGTCCCCGTGCCCGAGGTCCACCTCGACGAGAAAGCCGCCGAAGAAGTCGTCCAAGCCTTCCACACCGGACACCAGAGCATGTACGGCTACTCATTCCGCGACGACGAACGCCAAACCGTGGAATGGGTCAACCTGCGGGTCACCGGCATCGGACCGATCCACCGTCCCCGGATCACCGAACTCCCCGCGCGCACCGAAGGACACCCGGAGCCCGTCGCGACCCGGACCGTCCGGTTCGACGACGAACCCCTCCCGACCCCGATCCACGACCGCAGCACCCTGCGACCCGGCGACCGCGTCACCGGACCGGCCGTGATCCAGGAATACGGATCGACCATCCCCGTCCACCCCGGCTTCGCCTGCGACGTCGACCGCTGGGGCAACCTGCTCCTCACCGCGCCGGAGACGCCGTGCTGAACCCCATCCTCCTGGAGATCGTCGAAGGCACCCTCACCTCCGTCGAACGCGAGGTCGAGACCGCGATCGCCCGCACCTCCCGCAGCCCGATGATCCGCGACGCCCACGACTTCCGCGTCGGCATCCACGACGCCAAGCTGCGCAAACTCACCGGCCGCTCCTACTCCGCGCTGGTGCACCCGGTGGTCCGCGACTATCCGATCACTGAGATGCGCCCCGGCGACGTCTTCTTCCACAACGACGTCTACCTCTCCGAAGGCGGCATCGGCCACCTCCCCGACCTCTGCGTCACCGTCCCGGTCTTCCACGACGGCGCCGTCGCCGCCTTCGTCCAGGCCTTCGGCCACCACGACGACATCGGCGGCGCCTGCCCCGGCTCCATGCCCTCCGGCGCGCGCAGCGTGTTCGAGGAAGGCCTGATGGTGCCGCCGATCCGGCTGTGGGACGCCGGCGTGCCGAACGAGGCCGCGCTGAAGATCATGACCCGCAACTCCCGGATGCCCGACTCGCTCGCCGCCGACCTGGACGCCGAATGCTCGGCCTGCCTCATGGGCGCGCGCCGCCTCGCCGAGCTGTTCGACCGCTACGGCCGTCCGGCCGTCGAAGAATGCTTCGACGCCATCATCGACCTCACCACCGAGACCTTCCGCCGCGAGATCCTCTCCAAGATCCCCGACGGCGAATACACCTGGGAGGACTACGCCGAGCACGACGGCGTCGACCCGCCGAAGCTGCACCGGCAGCGCATCACCCTCACCAAGGTGCCGGACGACGGCGGCCGGCTGATCATCGACTTCGACGGGACCGGGCCGCAGGCCAAGGGTCCGATCAACCACTGCGGCGACTACGCCGACGGCAACTTCCTCAAGAAGTGGCTGGCCCCGGTGCTGCGCAACCTCGCCGACAGCCCCGAACGGATGGCGGAACTCGACGTCAACGAAGGCGTGGTGCCGCTGATCGAGATGCGCTTCCCGCCGCCGGGCACGTTGCTGACCCCGGTGTTCCCGGCGCCCACGAACGCCCGGACCTTCGTCATCCTGCGCCTGCTCGGCGTCCTGAGCGGCGCGCTGGCCAAGGCCGTGGACGGTCGGATGCCCGCCGACCAGGAGACCATCCGCTACACCGGCGTCTACGGCCTCGACGCCTCCGGCCTGCCGTATCTCATGCGCGAGGTGCTCGGCGGCGGCTCCGGCGGCCGCTACTACGCCGACGGCGAGGACACCATCCACATCGTCCCGGACTCGCGGAACATCCCGGTCGAGTTCGCCGAGGCCCGCTGGCCGTTCCGGGTCGAGAAACTGGGCCTGGCCGTGGACTCCGGCGGCGCCGGGTACTTCCGGGGCGGCCTCGGCTACGAGAAGCACATCAGGATGCTGCGGGACGCCGAGTTCATGAGCATCGCCGACCGGTCGATCCTGGCCTGCTGGGGCGTGAACGGCGGTCGCGCGGGCCGTCCGTTCGAGGTCGTGATCGACCCCGGCGGCCCGGACGAGCGGGTCGTCGACGCGCTGGCCGACGCCGAGCCGGTGCGGGCCGGCGAGGTCATCCGGATCCGCACCACCGGGGGCGGCGGCTGGGGCGACCCGCTGGAGCGGCCGGTCGAAGCCGTCCTCCGGGACCTGCGGTGGGGCAAGATCTCCCGCGAAGGCGCGAAGGGGGACTACGGCGTCGTCCTCGACGCCGACGGCGCCGTCGATCCGGTGGCCACCGAGGTCATGAAGCAGGAGATGCGGATGTTCCGCGGGCACGAGGCCTTCTTCGACCGCGGACCCGGTTTCACCCGGCTGGCCCGCGGCGCCACCTCGGTCTACTGCGATTGGCTGTGACGCGCATATGCGGACTCTGATCGCCCTCGGCGGCAACGCCATGACCGCCCCCGACGGCCGGGCCCGGCCCGAGGACCAGATCGCCGCCGTCGGCCAGGCCATGGCGGGCGTCGCCGACCTGGTGGCCGTCGGCGTCGAGGTGGTGCTGACCCACGGCAACGGACCCCAGGTCGGCAACCTGCTGGTGAAGAACGAGCTGGCCGCGCACGTCGTCCCGCCGGTGCCGCTGGACTGGTGCGGCGCGCAGACCCAGGGCACGCTCGGCTTCGTGATCGTGAGCGCGCTGGAGGCCGCGCTGGCCGCGCGCGGCGTCACGAAGACGGTCGCGGCGCTGGTCACGCGGACCCTCGTCGACGCGCACGACCCCGGCTTCGACCGCCCGACCAAGCCGATCGGCCGCTACCTCCCGGCGGATCAGGCCACTGCGATGATTGCCCACGGCCAGACCTGGGAGGACCGCGGCGACCGCGGCTGGCGCCGGGTCGTGGCGTCGCCGGAACCGCTGGAGGTCCTGGACGCGCCCGCCGTCGCCGCGCTGGTGGAGGCCGGGTTCGTGGTGGTCGCCTGCGGCGGCGGCGGGATCCCGATGGTGCGCGACCCGTCGCGCAATGGGGTCCGCGGTGTCGAAGCCGTCATCGACAAGGACCTGTCCGCCGTCCTGCTGGCGCGCGCGGTCGGCGCCGACCAGCTGGTCATCGCCACCGACGTGGACCACATGTTCCTGCACTACGGCCACGCCGACGCGCGCGCCCTGAGCCGGGTCGGCGTCGCCGAGCTGCGCGGATACCTGGCGGCGGGCGAGGCGGCCGGCGGGAGCATGGCGCCGAAGGCGGAGGCTGCGTGCCGGTTCGTGGAGGGCGGCGGGCGGCGGGCCGTGATCACGGCGCTGGGACGTATTCGTGAGGCCGTTCTCGGGGAAACCGGAACCGTAGTGGAGAAGGAGAATGACCGTGCCTGAGGCCATCGAGGTCCGGAAGGTGCCGCTGCACCACGTAAGCGATGCGTCGGGGCTGGCCGAGCTGATCGCCGGCGGGGTCCTGGACGCCGACCGGGTGATCGCCGTCGTCGGCAAGACCGAGGGGAACGGCGGCGTCAACGACTACACGCGCATCATCGCCGACCGGGCGTTCCGGGAGACGCTGACCCGGCTCGGGACGCGGACCGAGGCGGAGGTCGCGCAGGTGCCGATCGTCTGGTCCGGCGGGACCGACGGCGTGCTGTCGCCGCACGCCACCATCTTCGCCACCACCGAGGCAGAGCCCTGCGACGACCCGCGGCTGACCGTCGGCTTCGCGATGAGCGAGCCGCTGCTGCCGGAGGAGATCGGCCGCTCGGCGATGATCACGAAGGTCGCCGCCGCGGTCGGCGAGGCGATGAAGCGGGCCGGCATCGACGACCCGGCCGACGTGCACTACGTGCAGACCAAGACGCCGCTGCTGACCATCCAGACCATCCGCGAGGCCAAGGCCCGCGGGGAGTCGGTGTGGACCGAGCAGACGCACGAGTCCATGGACCTGTCGAACGGCTGTACCGCGCTGGGCATCGCGGTGGCGCTGGGTGAGATCGCGATGCCTTCGGACGAAGCCGTGCTGCATGACAGGTCCCTGTATTCCTCCGTCGCCTCCTGCTCCTCGGGGGTCGAACTCGACCGCGCGCAGGTCGTGGTGGTCGGCAACGCGCGCGGCGTCGGAGGCCGCTACCGCATCGGGCACGGGGTCATGACCGACGCCCTGGACGCCGAGGGCATCTGGGACGCGATCCGTTCGGCCGGGCTGGAGCTGCCGGACCGGCCGCGGTCCTCGGATCTGGACGGCCGCCTGGTCAACGTCTTCCTGAAGTGCGAAGCGAGCACCGACGGCCTGGTGCGCGGGCGCCGCAACGCCATGCTCGACGACTCCGACGTGCACTGGCACCGGCAGATCAAGGCCTGCGTCGGCGGCGTCGCGGCCACGGTGACCGGCGACCCGGCGGTGTTCGTCTCGGTGTCCGCGGCGCATCAGGGCCCGGACGGCGGCGGACCGGTGGCGGCGATCGTGGATGTGGGGCCGGGTGCGTGATCTGCTGCCGACCCTGCTCGCCTGGCGGGCCGCCGGGGAGCGGTTCGTGCTGGCCACGGTCGTCGCCTCGGCCGGAGGGCCGCGCGAGCTCGGGGCGGCGATGGCGGTGCGGATGTCCGGCGACGGACCGCGCGAGGTGGTTGGCAGCGTGTCAGGGGGATGTGTCGAGGCCGCGGTGATCGAGGCGGCGGCGGAGGTGCTGGCGAGCGGTCGGCCCCGGCTGGAGACCTACGGCCTGGCCGACGCCGAGGCCGTCGGACTGACCTGCGGTGGGACCCTGTCGGTGTTCATCGAGCCGTCGACGCTCGGCACCGCGCACCTGGAGCGGGTCGGGGACGCGGTGGCGCGGGACGCCGGGGCGGCGGTGGTGACGGTGGTCGCCGGGCCGCCGGAGGTGGTGGGGCTGCACCGCGGCGACGGGTTGCGGGCCAACGGGTTCGAGGCCTTGGCCGACGCCGTGGCGCGGGATGCCGACGCGCTGGTCGACCTGGGGGAGTCGGGGCTGCGGCAGTATCGGCTGGACGGCTGCCCGGTGCCGGGAGTCGGGCTGGGACCGGGGGCCGGGGCGGCGGCGAGGTTGGCGGATTCATCGGTGTCGGGGATGGGGTCGGGGATCGGGTCGGGGCCGAACGAAACGTCTCCCGACCTCGTGACAGTGTTCTTCAACATCCTCTCGGCGCCGCCACGGCTGATCATCTTCGGTGCGCTGGACTACGCTGCGTCGCTGGCGAGCATCGGCCGTTTCCTCGGCTACCACGTCACCGTGTGCGACGCACGCGCCGTCTTCGCCACCGCCGAGCGTTTTCCCGACGCGCACGAGGTCGTCGTCGCCTGGCCGCACCGCTACCTCGCGGCGACCTCCCTCGACGCCCGCACCGCGATCTGCGTGCTCACCCACGATCCCAAGTTCGACGTGCCGGTCCTGGAGATCGCTCTGCGGTCCACGGCGGGCTATGTCGGCGCCATGGGATCGCGGCGGACCTGCGCGGACCGGATCGCGCGGCTGCGGGCGGCCGGAGTCGCAGAGCCCGAACTCGCGCGGCTGTCCTCGCCGATCGGGCTCGACCTCGGCGCCGTCACCCCGGCCGAGACCGCGGTGTCGATCGCCGCGGAGCTGGTCGCGGCCCGTCGGCGGGGCAGCGGGGAACCACTGCGGCGCACCGAGGGGCGGATCCATCGGTGAGAGGCGACGGGGTCGCGCCGGACGGAGTCGTCGGCGTCGTGCTGGCCGCGGGGGAGGGGAAGCGGTTCGGCGGGGCCAAGGCGGTCGCCCGCTTCCGGGGCGAGCGGCTCGTCGACCGGGCCGTCGCGACGCTCGTCGCAGGAGGCTGTGATCGGGTGCTGGTCGTGGTCGGAGCCCTGGACGTGGGCGCGGTGCGGCACGCGGTGCTGGTGCTCAACAGCGAGTGGCGCAGTGGAATGGGCAGTTCGCTCCGGGCCGGTCTGGAAGCGGCCGGGGACGCGGGCGCGGTCGTCGTCGCCCTCGTCGACCAGCCGCTGATCGGCGCCGACGCCGTCCGTCGGCTGATCGACGCGTGGCTCGACGGCGCCCCGATCGCCGTCGCCGTCTACGAGGGGCAGCGCGCGCATCCCGTGCTGTTCGGCAGTGAAGCCGTCGCCGACCTCTTGCCGACCCTGACCGGCGACGCCGGAGCCCGCGCGTTCCTCGCGGCGCGCCCCGACGTCGTCCCGGTGGACTGCACAGGCACCGGCCGTCCCGACGATGTCGACACGGTCGAGGCCTTACGGCATCTGGATTCTTAGTCGTCCTGGTCGGCTCAGCCCCGCTTCTGCTTCTTCGGCGGCAGACCCTGCCGTCGGCGCTTGGCCTCCCGGGCCCGCTTGGCCTGCAACGTCGGCGCCGAAATGCCCCACAATGCCGCACCGGCCGGGCCGGCGACCCACAACGGCCACGGATAAGGGAAGCTCATGCTGGTCAGGCCGACGAGCAGCCACACCACGACGTTGATCGACACCGCCGCGAACCATACGGTCCACAGCACCTTCAGCCCGCCGGGCAACTCCGCGTACGCGCCCCGGATCCCGGTCGCGGGGACCGGCGGCGGCCCGAGTGGCACCGGAGCGGGCTCCGAATACATCGGCGCGGGGGCCACCGGCATCTCCGGCGCGGGCGTCCGCTTCAGCGGCACCAGTTCATGCGGCAGATCGTCATGCAGCAACGCCAGATCGCCGACGGTGACGGCCTCATAAGCCTTCTCCATCCGATCGACGTACTCGTCCATCCTCAGCCGGCCGTCGTCGAGGGCCACCTTCAGCACCTCGACCACCTCCTGCCGCTCCGAGTCCGAAGCTCGCATGCGCTGTCTCTTGTCGCTGTCCACGCGGCTTTCGCCGTTGTCGTCCACGGACTCTCCCAAACGGGCCCGGCCCTGAGTAAGGCTGCGTGATTCGTGTGAAGCCGAGCCTAGTACCGCAAGGGTGACGAGCGGGCGGCCAAGGCTCATCGGGCAGGCGTGTTCGGGGCGGCCCACCCCGGCAGATCCTCCGCGAGTTCCAGCCAGCGGGCCGGCACGGCCGCCATTCCGGTCCGCGCCGCGACGATTCCGCCGGTGATGGCGCACGTCGTGTCCACGTCGCCGAGTCCCTCGGCGGTGCACCACAGGGCGTCGATCAGATTGTCGAGGTGATGCGCCGCGCTCCAGACGGCGAACGGGACGGTGTCACCGGCGCGGACCTTCTGGCCGTTGCCGAGCAGGTCGGCAGCCTTCCACGCCGGCGTGGTCGACGGCACTTCGGCGGCCCGCAGGAGGCCGTCGCGGATCAGGCCGGACGGCGTCAACGCCGCGGTCTGGTCGAGGAACCCTTGCGGATCCGGGGCGAGCGCGAGGCCGGTCGCTGCCAGGGCGGCCGCCACCGCCACCGCCACGCCGCCCGCGATCCCCTCCGGGTGCGCGTGCGTCACTTCGGCGGCGAGCACTGCCTGCGCCGCCGCCAACTCCGGATCGCGATGGAACCACGCGCCGAGCGGAGCAGCGCGCATCGCCGCTCCGTTTCCGAGGCTGCCTTCGCCCCTGAACAGCGTCCGGGCGTAGGTGGACCAGTTGCCGGGGTCCTCGCCGAGCATCGGGAGCAACTGACGCATGCCCTGGCCGTAACCCCGCATCGGATCGGCGGCGAAGAACTCTGCGAAGGTCGCGGCCAGGTCCTGCTGATCGACCTCGCCGTGCCGAATCAGCACCCGCAGTACCGCCAGGGCCATCGCCGTGTCGTCGGTCCAATGCCATGGCTGGTCGCCGGGGATCGTCCGGTGCTCGATCATCTCGATCGCCTCGGCGTTGCCCCGGAAGAACCAGCGCTCGCCGAAGCTGTCCCCCAATGCCAGACCCCGCAGGCTCGCGAACGCGGCGGCACTCTCAGGGCTGGCGGCATCAGCACGCGTCCAGGCGTCAGACATGCCATCAACCTACCGACGCGGCGCACACTGGACACGTGGATTACGCCGCCCAAGACTTCACCCCCGAGCAGATCGAACGCTCCCGCGCCTACAAGCGCGACGTCCGACCGCTGTACATCGCCTCCACCCTCCTCGGACTCGCCGTACCGCTGGTCCTCGGCCTGACCCCGCTCGGCGCCGGTCTGGTCCGGGTCGCCGGGGACCTGGCCGGCGGCGGATGGGTCGCCCGGGCCCTGCTCGGCAGCCTCGCCATCTCCGTGCTCGGGCTGGTGATCGGGCTCCCGCTGCGGATGCGCGGCGAGGTCGTCAGCCGCCGCTGGGGCCTGTCCCGGCGTGGCTGGGGGCTGTTCGCCGCCGACGTCGCGAAGGGTTTCGTCATCGGCGCGCTGCTCACCGCCGGCGCGGTCGGCGGGCTGTACCTCCTGCTGCGGCACGGCGGCGACGGCTGGTGGGTGTGGGCGGCCGGGGCCGCGGCCGCTCTGGCGGTGCTCGCCTCGTTCATCATGCCGGTGCTGATCGAACCGCTGTTCAACAAGTTCCGTCCGCTGCCCGAGGGCCCGCTGCGCGACCGTCTCATGGCGCTGGTCGCCGAATCCGGAGTCGCGGTGCGGGACATCCTGGTCAGCGACAGCTCCAGGCGGACCACCGCCGCCAACGCCTACGTGTCCGGCTTCGGCAGGACCCGCCGCCTCGTGGTGTGGGACACCACCACCGACAGCCTCGACACCGACGAGGTCGCCGCCATCGCCGCGCACGAGCTCGGACACGCGGCCCGGCGCGACGTCCTGGTCGGCACGCTGCTCGGCGCCGTGGGCGCCGCGTTCGGCGTGCTGGTCCTGGCCGCCGCGCTGCACTGGACGCCGCTGCTCGACGCGGCGGGCGTCGCGCACGCCGACGACCCCCGGTCCCAGGCGCTGGTCCGGGCGATCCTGACGGTGATCGGACTGGTCGGCGAGCCGTGGGGACTGGCCTACAGCCGCTATATCGAGGCCCGCGCCGACGGCTACGCGCTGGACCTGTTCCGCGACCCGGACACCATCGTGCGCATGGAGCGGGCCCTGGCTGTACAGAACATCGCCGACCTGCGGCCGCGCCGACACGAGATCCTGCTCCGCTACACCCACCCGCCGATCCACGAACGCATCGCGCACGCCCGCCGCTGGGCGGCCGAACAAGGTATGGCTATTCCTAAGCCCCTTTCAGCGACGTCTTAGGAACCGACGGCACCTTGGGTGGTGGGACAAGAGGGAAGCAGTGCATTTCCAAGTGGCTGAGTGATACCGACCGAAAAGGAGGCGGACGCCGACCGAGGACCTCGACGCAGGTCCCGGTGCTGGCCGCACAGCTTGTGCGAGGGCTGGACGACCAGGGACGCGGGCGCGGATTGGGACCGGCGCCGGCGGCCACCGGGACGGCGACCTCGACCCAGCGCGAGAGGCCGGCGGCGGTCTTGGGACCCCCGCCGCCGGGAAGGCCGAGGTCCGCAAGAACAGCGCCGTTCAACAGAACAGCACGACAGAACAGTTCGGTAGAACAACGCAACAGAGCAGTTCGGCAGAACAACGCAACGGGACAGTTCGGAACTGTTCCAAAAGAGCAGCTCAAAAGAGCACCTCAAAGGAACAGCTCGAAGGAACAGCTCAAAAGAACAGCAATGCCGGATGCCGAGGGTCGTCCATCCGCGCCGTCAGGGACGCGGCGCGCGATGGATCGACCTCGGCGTCGTAGCGTGCGTACGCGGGCAGCGTCCACGCCATCGCCTCCGGCGTCCGCCGCGCCAAAGCGCCGCGCGACAGCGACAAGTGCACCGACACGTCGAACGGGAAGCCCACCCCGAACAGCAGCGGGCCCTCCATGACCAGCACGCCGCCGGGCGGCAGCTCGACGTACTGTGCCCGGCTGGCCCGGTCGCGTTCGGCGTCCCACAACGTCGGCAGCACCCGGCCCGAACCGCCGGCCGCCAGCGGATCGAACACCTCCCGCATCAGGCCTTTGACGTCCAGCCACTCGGCGTAGAACACGTCGGGATCCTCGCGGCCGTACTCCAGCCGCAGCGAACGAGGCCGCAGGAAATCCCCCGCCGAGATCCGGAGCACCGGACGTCCGGCGGCGGCCAGCAACGCCTCTACTGCTGCGGCGAGCTCTGCCGTCCCCGATCCCGGGGCGCCGTCGATCGCCACTCGGGTCCACGAGTCGGCACCGGCATTCGCTTCGGCATTGATGTCGGCGGCCCCGTTCGCCTCGGCGGCCGACGCTCCCGCCGCGACCACCAGCTCGGCGACCCGCTCGGCCAGCCGTTCCGGCGAAATGGGCTCCGCGCGCATCACTCAATCACTCCATTGCCCAGCACTCTGTCGCCCAGCACTCTGTCGCCCCAGCGCTCCATCCCCCGGAACTCCGTCGCCGACCGCCTCACGAGTCCACGATCGCCGCGACGATCGACACCGACGCCGCCCGCCGCCCCGGCAGCACCGCCGCCAGCAGCCCGGCCACCGACGCCAGCACCACGTACCCGCCCAACGTCACGATCGGCACCGACAACACCGCGCCGCCCTCGACGTTGCCGATCAGCTCCTCCAACGCCCACGCCACCCCGACCCCGAGCGCCACCCCCATCAGCGCGCCGACCGCCGACATCAGCACCGCCTCCACCGACAGCATCCGCCGCATCTGCCCCCGGGACAGCCCCAACGCCCGCAACAGCGCCGACTCCCGCGTCCGCTCCACCACCGACAGCGACAGCGTGTTGGCGATGCCCAGCACCGCGATCACCACCGCCAGCCCCAGCATCGCCGTGAACAGCGACAGCGTCGCGTCCGCCGAGCCGGCCAGCGAATCCTTCTTCTCCGCCAGGCTCCCGGTGTGCAGGAACGAGTACTGCGACACCACCGAGTCCACCGCGGCCCGCGAGTCCGGCAGGCTCACTCCCGGCGCCGCCAGGATCCGGACCTGCGTGTCCCCGGCCGGCTTGAACACCGCCAGGAACTGCTCCCGCGGCAGCAGCACGTCGTACCAGTCGACGCCGTGGCCGGTCGCGACCTGGTAGATCATCGCCACCCGCGCGGTGATCGGGGCGCCGGACGGCGGGTCCACCGTGATCGAGTCCCCGACCTTCAGGTGCTTGCTGTCGGCCATCTCGTTCGACAGCGCCACCGTGCCCGGCCCGAGATCGGTCACCGACCCGGACTTCACCACCGGCTTGAACAGCGTCCCGTACGCCGAGGACTCCACCGCGCCGATGTCGATCAGGCTCCCGGACAGCGTCGCCCGGGCGCCGTCCACCGCCGCCACGTGCGCCAGCTCCGGCTTGGCCCGCAGCTGGTCGGCGACCTGGAACGGCACCGTCTGGTCCCGCCCCGGATCCACCGAGTAGTCATAGGGATTGTGGAACTCGATCCACTGCGACTGCGTCACCTGCACCGAGTCCTGCGTCACCGTGAACAGCGACATCAGCGTCACGCCGATGGTCAGCGCCGCCGTGGTGGCCGCCACCCGGCCCGGGTTGCGGCGCGCGTTGGACCCGGCCAGCCGGGTCGGCGTGCCGAAGAACCGCCCCGGCAGCCAGCCCAGGGCCCAGATCATCGGCCCGACGATCAGCGGCCCGGCCACGATCAGCGCCACGAACACCAGCGCCCCGCCGGCGCCGATCAGCTCCACGCCGGCGATCAGGTCGTTGCGCCCGGTGCCCAGCACCGCCAGCACGATCCCGGCGACCCCCAGCACCGCCGCGACGACCACCCGGGCACGGCCGATCCGGCCGTGCGTGGTCTTCACCTCCTGCTGGGCCCGCAGCGCCTCGATCGGCGACACCGCGGTCGCCATCCGGGCCGGCAGCAGGGCCGAGACGATGGTGACCACGAACCCGACCGACACGCCCAGCAGCACCACACCGCCGGACACCACGATCCCGCCCGGAGGCAGCTTGGTCGTGGTCAGCACCCCGACCAGGGCGTGCAGCCCCTTCGCCACGCCGATCCCGGCCACCACCCCGATCGCCGACCCGACCAGCCCGACCAGCGCCGCCTCGGCGACCGTGGCCCCGAAGATCTGCCGCTTGTTCGCGCCGATGCACCGCAGCAGCGCCACCTGCCGGATCCGCTGCGCCACCAGGATGGTGAAGGTGTTGTAGATGACGAACGCCGCCACCAGCAGCGCGACCGCCCCGAAGACCTCCAGGATCTGCGTGACGTGCCCGGCCACCGGCGCCCGGTGCTCCAGCACCGCCGTCGTGTACTGCGCGCCGGTCAGGACCGTGAACTCCGGGCCGCCGCCCACCGCCGCGCTCGCCTCGGAGGCCAGGTGCTGCTGCGAGACGCCGCCGGTCGCGTGCAGGTCGATCTGGTCGTAGCCGGCCCGGCCGACGACGTCCAGCGCCACCGGCGGCAGCAGCCCGACCAGCGTCCAGCCGTTGGCCCGGTTGTCCACGCCGTACTCGGCGATGCCGGCCAGCCGGAACTCCCGCACCGTCAGGTCGTGCGCCACGACCTTGATCGTCTGCCCGACCCGCAGCTTGTGCTCGGCCGCGGTGTCCTTGTCGACCACCGCGTCCCCGGGGCCCTTCGGGCCGGTGCCGGCCACGATGGTGCCGGGGAACAGCGCCGGATCGGCCGAGAACGCGACGGCGTTGCCGGTCAGGCCGTCGGTGCGCATCGGCTGCCCGTTCGTGTCCAGCAGCGGGGCCGAGCCCCTGACCTGGCCGGAGACCACCGCGTCGGTGCCCACCCGGGTCTGGATCCGCTGGGCCACGTCCGGGGTCAGCAAGGTCGGCGGCGCCGGCAGCGCGGTGGTGTTCGCGTACACCGCCGCCCCGGTCTGCTGCACCGCCGCGTCCACGTTCTGCGCGGCGCGCGCGTAGCCGTAGCTGAAGGCGCGGTCGATCGAGCCGGTGAGCAGGAAGGTCCCGGTGACGAAAGCGATGCCCAGCACGATGGACAGGCAGGTCAGGGCCAGGCGGACGGCGTCGGCGCGCAGCCCGGCCAGCACTACCTTCGGCATCGCACATCCTCCGTGGTCCCCGCGGGCCGCCCGGCGCGGTCGGCGCGGCGGGTCAGTCCGATCATCGTAACTATCCTGGCGGCGTGCGGCGGGGCCCGCATCGTCCGAGGGGAGGGGGCGGCGTCACCCTGGAGGGTGACGGCGTCACCAGCTCTCGGCGGCCTCCTCCCGGCCCTGCGGGGTCCGCACCGCACCGCTCGTCCGCAGCGCCAGGAACGGATAGAGCAGCACCGACAGCATCCCGGCGCCGACCATCGCGGCCGCGTCCGAGGACCGCATCGTGCCCCGGTCCACGCCGATCGAGGTGATGGCCACGATCAGCGGCAGCGCGGTCGACGCGTACAGCGCGACGGCCCGGCGCTCCCGCCCGGTCGAGCCCCGGGGCGCGGTCAGGAAGCTGGGCAGGCCGCGGGTCAGCAGGAACAGCACCAGGAACAGGGGGACCAGCGCGAGCGTGCCCCAGTCGCTGGTGAGGGCCTTGAGGTCGTAGCCGATCCCGGTGTCGATGAAGAAGACCGGGATCAGGAACCCGAAGCCGACGGCCTCCAGCTTGGCGGTGACCCGTTCGGTGCGCTCCGGGTTCCCGCTGTGGAACAGGATCCGCATGATCACCCCGGCCGCGAACGCGCCGAGCAGCATGTCCACGCCGAGCACGGCGGTGGCCGCCACCATCGCCATCAGCAGCGCCATGACCAGGCGGACCGCGAACTGCCCGGAGGTCTCCATGGTGGCGTCGGCCAGCCGGTTCAGCGTGGTGTGGCGGCCGCGTACGGCCAGGAAGATGCCGGCCCCGGCGATCGCCGCGAACGCCGTCAGGTAGATCATCGCCTCGCCGGGCCGGCGGCCGTCCAGGAACAGCGTCATGGCCACGATCGGCGCGAACTCCCCGACCGCGCCGACGGCCATCACCGCGTCGCCGAGCGCGGTGCCGAGCTGCCCGGCGTCGCGCAGCACCGGCAGGATGGTGCCCAGGGCGGTGGTGGTCAGCGCGATGCCGACGATCGCGCCGCTGTCCGCGGTGGGCGCCAGCAGCAGGCCCAGGCCGACGCCGATCACCACCGACATGGCCCAGCCCCGGACGGCGCGGGCCAGCGGGCCGCCGCGCAGCCGGTCGAAGTCGATCTCGTAGCCGGCCATGAAGAACAGCATCGCCAGGCCGAACTGGGACAGGGTGTGGACCAGGTCGTCCTGCACGGCCCAGCCCAGCACGTCCGGACCGACCAGGATCCCCAGCACGATCTCGAAGACCACCATCGGGACCGGGGCCGCGCGCCCGACCAGGTCGGCCAGCGGCGGCGACAGCACGGCGATCAGCGCGACCAGCAGCAAGGTCGACAGCGAGCGGTCCATACCAGGGATTGTCGAGGCGGCTCCGGCCCAGGTCGCGAAGGCCGAGCGGGACCGTCCGGCGTTCACTCCGACGGCGTAGCGCCAGGGTCCTGCCGGGGCGGCCGGGACGAACGGGGGTTGCAATGGTGCTGTGGGGGACCCTGAAGAAGGAAGGCACAACCATGGCGCAGTACACCGCGGACTCCGGTTCGAAGCGCACCAACCCGTGGGCCTACGGATTGAGCCTGTTCGCGGGCATCATGATGGTGATCAGCGGCATCATGGATCTGCTCTACGGGATCACCGCCGCGGCCCACAACGACATCATCGTCACCACCCCGAACTACGCGTTCAAGCTGAACACCAGCAGCTGGGGCTGGGTGCACATCATCCTCGGGGCGCTGCTGATCCTGGTCGGCGCCTGCGTGCTGATGGGCCAGACCTGGGCCCGCTACGCCGGTATCGTCGTCGTCGGCCTGGCGGCGATCGGGAACTTCATGAGCCTGCCGTACCAGCCCTGGTGGTCGCTGGCGCTGCTGGCCATCGACGTCTTCGTCATCTGGGGCCTGGCGACGGCCGATCCCGACCAGGTGATCTGAGCGGTCGGCGGCACGGTCGGCGGCCTGGTTGGCGGCCCGGTTCACTCGTTTGGCATAGTCGGGCGGCATGGCAGAGCATGAGCACGACGAGTGGGGCGAGTCGCCGGGGCGCTTCCCACCGTTCGACACCGTGGAGATCGACCCGCACGACATCGGCCCGGTCCACACGGTCTACGCACCGAAGCACGACGGGCTGCCGGACCCCGGCGAGATCGTCTGGACCTGGGTCCCCTACGAGGAGCACGACGGCCGCGGCAAGGACCGGCCGGTGCTCCTCGTGGCGCGCGGCAGGCACACCGGAATGCTGCTGGGGATCAAGTTGACCAGCAAGTGGCACCCCGACGCCGAGAACTGGGTCAGCATCGGTACCGGCGGCTGGGACCGGGACGCGCGGGAGTCGTGGGCGGTCATCGACCGGGTCGTGCGCGTGCACCCCGAGGGGATCCGGCGCGAGGGGCACGAGTTGGAGCGCGGTGACTACGACAACGTGATCGCGCACCTGCACAAGCGCTATGGGTGGACCGGCGAGGGGTACTGAGAGGTGCTGGGCGGTACTGAGAGGTACTGAGAGGTACTGAGCTCCGGGGTCTGTGACCAGCGGATGAACGGCGGCGGCCGAGGGACCATCGATGGTCCCTCGGCCGCCGCCGTCGTGCGAACGCTCGGTCGCTACCGGGTTACTCGGGCTACCGGTATTAGTAGCCGTACCAGCAGGAGCCGCCGCAGCGGGCCGAGACGACGGAGTCGAGCGAGCCGTAGCGGGCGGCGGCGTAGCGGACGCCGGCGATGATGTTGTCCACCGGGTTGTAGATGTTGTTGTGCCCGGCCAGCGCGTAGGCGTTGAAGGTCGGGGCGATCGTCTGCATCAGGCCGATCGACGGGGTGCCGGCGGCGGCGTTGGAGTCCCAGCCGTTGGTGGCGCTCGGGTTGCCGGCCGACTCGTGCATCACGGTCTGGTAGATCGCGTTGTAGGAGACGTAGTAGCCGTTGGCGTTCAGGATCGAGATGGCCTGCTTGATCCAGCCGTCCAGGTTGTTGGCGTAGCTGCCCGAGGACTGGGTGGCCGTCGTGGTGGACGTGGTCGAGGACTTGGTCGTCGACGGGGTCTGGGTCGAGCTGTTCGACTTGGTGGTCGACTTCGAGGTCGAGCCGGTGGTCGAGCCGGTGGTCGCGGTGCCCGACTTCGTGCTCTGGGTCTGAGTCTGAGTCTGGGTCTGCGTCTGGGTCGGCTTGGCCGGGGCCTTCTCGGCCTGGGACTGGATCACCGGCTGGTCCGCGGTGGCGGTGGTGGCGGCGGCCGGGGCCGAGGCGCCCTGGGCGCCGGGCAGCGTCAGCACCCAGCCGATCAGGATCAGGTTGGGGTCCTGGAGGCGGTGGCCGTCGTTCTGGGCCTTGCCGGCGTTGATCTTGAAGATCTCCGGGTACCGGTTGCCGTCGCCGAGGGTGGCCTGGGCGATGCCGGACAGCGTGTCGCCGGCGTGCACCTTGTAGGTGGCCGGCTTGGTCTCGGCGGCCTTGGGGGCGGAGGCGGCGACCGGGGCGACGGCCGCGACCGGGGCGGCGGCGGCGGCCGCGCCCGGGGCGACGGCCTGCGCCGACACGGCCTGGGCGACCTGCGCGACGGCGGCGGCGACGGCGGAGGCCGGAGCGGCCTCCAG